>JBGPXY010000136.1:0-7498 GCA_041492985.1 Candidatus Eiseniibacteriota bacterium | reverse complement strand
CGGAAGAGGCCCACGGGATCGTCCGCTCGTTGGCAGACTCGATCCCCGCCGAGTTCCGTCGAGCGAACGTTCTCGTGGACGCGTACCGATACGGACCGGAGCAGCGGCACGACGCGGTCGAACTCTATCTCGGGATCCCTGATCGTGGACCCGATCCGCGGTTCCTGAAGTCCGTCAGGATCCGCCGATCGTTCCTGGTCGACGGTCATCTCCTTGCCGGGGAGGAGTACTCGAGGCAGCAGGGCGTTGAAGAGAGGGTGGACACCGAGGGCCCAGCCCTGAGCCTCGACGATTGGGCGGTCAGCGACGTGGAATCGACGCTCGGCTACCTCAGCCACGACCAGGGACGTACCTGGGAGCGGATCAGCACGAACATCGGCGCGGAGGGGATCTGGTGGATCGCCCAGCGGCTCGAGGGAAGGCCGCGCCGGCTGTTTGCGAAATACCTGTACACGCCCCACTAGTGGCGTTCCCGGCTCCGCCCATGGGCCCATCGCGGTGCGTGCATCACTCGAGACGCACCACCCTCGCGACCTCCGATCTTCCGTGGTCATCGCAGCGCACGAGATAGAGCCCGGGGCGCACCGTGCGCCCGGATCCATCGCATCCATCCCAATCGAGCGCCCCGGTGGCGGCATCGAGCACCGCCCGGCGCACCACCCGCCCGGTGACGTCGCCGATGACCACGCGGCTGCCGGCGGGGCCGACGATGCGCGTGGTGGAGCGGAACGGGTTGGGCAGCGCACTCAGGCGCCGCGAAGTGGGAGTGGCCGGGGGCACGTGCACGGTCGGTGACCGGCGCACCGGGCCGAGCACGGTGAACCCGAAGCGCGCCTGGTCCGGCGGCAGCGGTAACCACGGCTCCTCCACGCAGGAAGCGTACGCGGAGTCGGCGGCCCGGAAGATGTAGCCGCGCAGTGTGAACGAACGATCGCTCTGGGCGATCACCTCGCACCACGGGGTGAAGTACGGCGAGTCGAAGTCACCACGCATGGTGAAGGTGCCGCCGATACGGGGCCACACGCGCGCCGGGGCCACGAACGAGTCGGGGAGCGTCACGGTCGCGGTGACCTCGATGCGCTCGACGCGCAGCGGCCCGGCGGGGTGCTGGAAGGACCCGGGTCCGGGCTCGCGCAACCGGAGCGTGTCGAACCCGGCGCTGTGGAACAGAGCGCCCGCCACCTCGTCGTGCCAGATACCGAAAGCCGGATCCACGGCGCGCAACGCCGCCGCGGCGTTCAACCGTCCGCAGCCGGTTTCGGCGTCGGGGCCCGGAGGCGCGAGATCGTCGGCGCTCTCGCGCAGGATGCGCTGGAAGTCGGAGTCCATCAGCTCGGGGCGGGCGGCGGCGAGCAGGCCCACCGTGCCGGTCGCGAACGGTGCCGCGAACGAGGTGCCGGCGAGCATGGCGTAGCCGGGGTACACGGCGCCGCCCGGCGTGGTGTAGGTCATCCAGCAGCTCCAAATGTCGACGCCCGGCGCGACGACATCCAGCCCCGGCCCGTAGGAGGACCACGCGGCGCGCCGGTCCCACGCGTCAGTCGCGCCCACCTGGATGCCGATACCGTCGGCGGCGTAGGCGGCCGGGTACTGCGGGAGCGTGCCGTCGTGGACCCCGCGATTGCCGGCGGCCGCCACCACCACGCATCCGTGCGTGATGGCATCCAGCATCGCCAGCCGCTCGATCCGGCTGGGGCCGCTGCCCGCGAACGAGAAGTTGATCGCCCGCGCGCCGACGCGCGTCGCGTAGAGCATGGCGCGCGCCATGTCGAACGATGTCGCGTTGCCCGAATGTCCGGGAGCGATCTTGATCGGCACCAGCCGGCAGCCGGGGTTCGCGGCGCCGTCGCCGCCGCACACGCCGGCGATGCCGAGCGAGTCGAAATGGGCGCCCTCGTTGGTGCGCGCGGCCATCACGCCAGCGACCGGAGTGCCATGTCCAAACGAATCGGCGTAGGCGGGGCTCGGATCCTCGGTGATGTTGATGCCCAGCTCGATCCGCCATCCGCCCCCCGGCAACGGGGCTTGCAGTTCCGGTTGGTCGGGGTCGACGCCGGTGTCGGCGATGGCGAGGCGCAGATCGGGAGCGCCGACGCTGCGTGCCCACGCCTCGCGCGCGTGGATGTCGGCGCCGGCCAGGCCGCCGATGACGCCGGCGGGGCCGACGTTCATGAGCCCCCACTGACGCGTGTCGCGGAAGAGCGGATCGTCGGGGAACCCGGGCGGCAGTGCGGTGGCGATCACGGCGGGTTCCCGCACCGCGTTGGGTTCGACCCAGAGCACCGCCGGGTCGCGCATCAGCGCCGCGCGCAGGGATTCCGCGGGCGCGCCATCGCGGAAGGCGACCAGGAGCACGCGTGTCGGATCGAGGTCGTGCAGGTCGTCGTGCGCACGCTCGGTGAACGGGGCGGGCGGGAGAGCATCGTCGAGACGGCGAAGACGAGTGAGTCCGAGCGCCGAGAACTTCGCGGCGAGATGGGCGTCGGTCACGGCGCCCGTGGTGCCCAGCGGCGCGCGAGCCAGCTGGACGATCAGCTCGCGAGCCGGGTCGGCGTGCGCGAGGGCCGTCGGGAGAAGCAGGGAGATTGCAGCGGAGGCGTGAACGAGCAGGCGTGATGGTCGCACGGTGTGACCACGGGTGGCGGGTAATGCGGGGCGGCGCGAGGGCGAAGCGGGGACGGGCCGGGGAATGAGCTGTGAAGCTATCAGCGTGGCGCGGTGCCTGACAAGCGTCAGGTCAGTGGACGATCGCCACCTTGTCGCCACAACCCCGCTACCGGCCGCCCGTCCCCGGAAACGCGGTGCGGGCCGTGCTCGAGATGCGCAGGTCGTCGATCAGGCCTTCGAACGCGTAGTAGGGGTTGTTGTCGCCCCCGGGCTCCATGCGCAGCTCGCCGCTGAAGCTGGAGAGTCGGCGCGTATCGAAGTAGTTGCCCACCAGCAGTGGCGCCTCGCTCGGGTGGATGCGTCCGAGCGTGGCGTACTGGGCGTCGAGCCGGCCGTCGATGAAGAACCGCACGATCTGCCCGTCGTAGCTCACCGCCACGTGCGTCCACCGTTCGAGCGGCAGGCGCTGGGTCGACGCGAACGCGCGCTGCTGGCTCGCGTCCTCGGGCTGGAAGGCGAACATCAGCTGGCCCACCTGCCCGCCCACCACCAGCCCATCGTGGAATCCGGGGCTCACGAGCCGCGCCTGCGGCGGCTTGGTCTTGCGGCCGACGATGCCGAACAGCCAGCTCTGCTGGCTCCCCTCCTGGGTCCAGCGCGCGGCGATCGGCGTGTCCTCGTACTGGCCGAACGCGTGCGCCATCACCCAGGCCTCGACCGTGAGGCCGCCGGGAGGGTCGAACACCGGGTTGGCGGGGGCGTAGACGAAGGAGTCGATCACGCGCGTGAACTCGCGCGCGCTGCCGAACCGGCCGTAGCTGACGCGCGTGCCGGATCCGGCCGTGGCTTCGAGGCGGAACGGCCCGGCCTCCCCGCAGCGCACGCCGGCCGCTTCGTCGAAATGCCACAGCGCCACGGTCACCGAGTCGACGGTGAGCGACCACTGTCGCGGGTCAGGGGGCGCGCCGCCGGCATGCATGCACGAGAGGCCGAGCGGGATCGCCAGCGCGAGCGCGATCCAGGCCGGCCGTGCGGAAGGGGCGTTCACCGCTTCGGCCCACCCGCCCGCGCGTCGCGGTGCTTGAGGAGCGCGATGCGGGCCTGGGCTTCGGCTTCGGGATCACCCACCGCGTGGTAGAGCTCGACCATGCGCTCAAGGGTAGCACCGTCGTCGGTGAGCGCGATCAGCCCACGCCAGAGCCGCGCGGCGTCCCTGGGTTGATGGGCCATGAGCGCCGCCCAGCCGAGGCCGAGCTGGGCCGCCACGCTGGTGGGGTCGAGATTCAGCGCCTGCCGATACGCGTCGGCCGCCCCGCGCTCATCGGCCAGCAGCAGGCAGACCTCGCCGAGCAGGAGCGCGGTCGCGACCTCGCCGGGCCTCAGCCGCGCCGCGCCCTCGAGGTAGTGGCGCGCCTCGGCGTAGTGGCCCTGCGCGCGCGCGATGTATCCCAGACGGTAGAGCGCCTCCACGTCGCGTCCGTTCACCATCAGCCGGGCACGCGCGGTGTGCAGGGCGACCAGCGTGTCGTTGGTGATCCACGCGGGCAAGGCACCGAACGCGGGCGCGATCTCGTAGAGGACCGAGGGATGGCCGCTCGAGGCGTGCCGCACGGTGAGCCCCGGCACCGCCCCGGTCGTGTCGAGCAGGTAGAAATAGTTGGGCCGCATCTCGGCTTCGGGCCATGAGAAGAACAACCAGCGCACCCGCTGCGCGCGCGCGTAGTCGGCCAGCTCGGGCAGGGTCTTGGTGAACGGGAACGGTACCGCTTCGACTCCGCCGTGGAAGGCGACGTGCGGCTTGCGCGCGATCAGGCGGTCGCCCGGTCGGGCCTCGGACTTGAGGATGCGCGCCGACTCCAGCAGCTCGACCGGGAGCTGGTCGATGACACGCGCCTGGAGCCGCGCCGACGCCTGCGCCGCGAACGCGAGTGGGATCGCGGCCAAGAGCGGCTTGAGCCACGGCCTCGGGCCGCGCTGGACGACCAGCGCCAGGCGCGGCGAGGCGAACACGGCGGCCGCCAGCGCTGCGTACACCGGGAGCAGCGGCAGCGAATAGCGCTCCGAGTAGAACACCGGCACCAGGGTC
Source organism: Candidatus Eiseniibacteriota bacterium (assembly GCA_041492985.1). GTDB lineage: Bacteria > Eisenbacteria > RBG-16-71-46 > RBG-16-71-46 > RBG-16-71-46 > WS-11. Next base: position 2,805 of record JBGPXY010000136.1, on the reverse strand, counting down.
AGGAAGGCGAACGCGCCCGCGAGCCAGAGAGGCCACATCCGTCGGAAGGTCACGTCGAACGCCGCGACCAGGACTCCCAGCGCCGCGGCGACCGCCACCGGCCAGCCCAGCAGGTCACGCGCGTCGAGCCGCAGGTGATCCCAGAGGTTGAACAGCTCGCGCCGCGCCACCGCCGCCGGGTCGCGCGCGATCACGTCCGCGAGGGAATGGAACTGGGGCTGGAGCAGCTTCTGGTAGTCGTCCCAGGGGATGTGTTTGGCGCGCGCGAAGACGTCGTAGGCGATGTTGTGGTGGAGCTGGCTCGCGAACGTGCCGCCGTGCGCGAGCGAGTACAGGATCCACGGCACCACCGGGAGGGCGAAGCCGGCCACGAACAGGAGCGCCGCCCGCGCGCGCCGCGGCTGCTGCGTGCCGCCCGCCAGCACGGCGACGATCCCGGCCGGGAGCAGATAGATGGCGCTGTAGCGGGTGAGGAAGGCGAGCGCGGCGATGCCGCCGGCCAGCAGCGCCGCACGCGGCCGCGCGTGCGCAAGCAGGAGCAGCAGCGCCAGGGCCTGCAGCGCGAAGGCGAGGGCGTCGGTGGTGGCCGAGTACCCGTAGCGGAACAGGGTGCCATTGGTGGCGAGGAACAGCACCGCCATCAGGGCGAGCCGCGCATCGGCGAGCCTCGTCAGCAACCGGAACCACAGCAGCAGGCCCACGACCACCGCGAGCGCCGACAGCAGTTGTGCCGCCAGGAACAGGTCGCGCACCACCAGCCCGACCAGCGCCAGCGCCAGCTCGTAGCCCGGCCCCACCACGCCGTAGCGCGCGGGGTCGACGTGCCCGTGCTGAAGCGCGCGTGCGCCGTCGGCGTAGCCGCCGTAGAAATCGGTCTCGGTGAAGTAGTCGCCGACCCGGTGCGGTCCCAGCGCCATGGCGATCAGCGCGATGCCGAGCACCAGGGCTACGGCGAGCGCCAGGCGCGAGAGCGTGCGCGCCGTACCCGCGTCGGGGACCGGCCCGGCGTGCAGCGCGAGCCAGGAGCGGGCCCGGGGCGCCCGCGCTCGGGAGGCGGAAGGTCGCCGGGTCATGGCTCGCGAGAGGGCGTGGGTCGGGGCGACATGCCCCGCAAGTCTACCGCAGGACCGTGCGGGCGGCCCGGTGCGCGCGGCGCCGCTGACCGCACGGGCCGCCGGCTAACGGTTCGGGAACGACCAGCCCACCACGATGCCGAAGTGCTTCCCGCCGGCATCGACCCCGGGGAGGGTGACGGGGACGAGGCGATAGTGACCGGACTCGCCGACCACCCTGGTACCCGGGAGGTCGATCGTCGCCTTCGAGTACCGGCCCGTCAGACCGATCTGGAAGCGCGGGCCGAAGCGACGGTAGACGCCGCCGCCCGCCCAGTAGCCGAACGCCGCGTCACTTCCGCCGACCGAGGGACCCAGGGAGCCGAATTGGCCCTGGCTGGGATCGCTCATCTCGTAGGCGACGCTCGCACGGACCCAGGTGCCACCGGCGCCGAGATAGGGGGAGAGTCCCAGCACCTTCCACGCGCGGCGCGCGCCGAGAGCGACTTCGATCGTCCTGGCACGGCGGCGCACGTTGGCGGGTGGGATGACGAGGGGTCCCAGGTTGATCGCCGGGAATTTCTGGATGCCGTCGTCGTAGGAGTGCAGAACGTCGAGGGCGATCAGGGCCGGCCAGCCCTCGTGCCCCCAGGTGAGTTCGACTCCCAACGCCGGCTGCATCGGATTTCCGGGGCCCAGCGTGTCACCGGCGGCCCCGGTCCGCGGGGCGCTCAGGAACCAGGGGTACAGCCGGATCGTGTCGCCGTCGACCGTGACGCGCAACGAGTCGCCGCTCATGCGCTTGTTGCCGAGGGTGAAGTTGATGCTGCCGACGTTCTTGCCGGCGGACGCGGCGCCGGTGCCGAGGACGACGCACAGCGCGAGGATGGTCGGGATGAGGCGAGAGGCGGACGAGCGGACTCTGGACATCGATCTCCCCCAATGAGGATGCGCAGGCCATTCCCGGACGGCCTGCGCACGTCGACAGGGGGGCGAATCTGCGGCCGGGCGTGGGTGTTAGTCAAGTCCGCAGCGGTGGTCGGCCGGACCGGGCGGCCGTAAACGCACGAGGCGGTGAAGGAACTCCATCACCGCCTCGGATCGCGGGTCCGGCGTGTGGGGGAGGACCGCCCAGCGCCCGCGACAACGGCGCGGGGTCGTGCCCGGCGCCGACAGATGCATCGAATCCACCACCGCGCCCGACTCGGGGCACGGGCACGCTCATGCTCGCGACCTCACCCTGGAGGAGAGTGGTAGGGGGCTACAATCCTCACGTCGACCTAGGCAAGTCGTGTACCGTGGCCCGAGCGGAGGTTCCAACTGCAAGCGCTGCGCACCGTAATCCCATCGCGGCGATCGTCTCGGGATTCGATGGACCCGGAAATCAGCGGCAGAATCGTCAAGAGTCTCGACGCCGGCTGGCCACCGTGAACCCTCATCCGATGACTCCCGCGGACCCGGAGCTGAGAGCACTCCTGGCGGCGCGACCAGTCATCGCCCTGGTCGGCGCGTCCTCCCGAGCCGAGCGTCCCAGCCACGGGGTGATGCGCCAGCTGCTCGAGCAGGGCTATACGGTGATCCCGGTCAACCCGAACGAACGCTCGGTGCTGGGGCGTCCTTGCTACCCCGACCTCCGGTCGGTCCCGCGCCGCGTCGGTCTGGTGGACGTGTTCCGGCGCGCCGAGGTGACGCCGGAGATCGCCCGGGGCGCGGTGGAAGTCGGGGCGCGGACGCTGTGGCTCCAGCTGGGTGT
>JBGPXY010000095.1:0-10492 GCA_041492985.1 Candidatus Eiseniibacteriota bacterium | reverse complement strand
CGCTCTACCTGCTCTATCCCGCGCTCGGCTACACGGCCCTCTACGAGTTCCACCCCGAGGTGCTGTGCACCACCACGCTACTCGCCGCCTTCGCGTGCTACCGCGCGGATCGGTTCGTGCCGACGCTGCTGTTCGCCGCGCTCTCGCTGGCGGGCAAGGAGGACGTGGCGCTGCCGGTGATGGCGCTCGCGCTCGTGGCCCTGCTCCAGCGCCGGCCACGACGGTTCGCCTACGCCGCGGCGCTCGGCGGGCTCGCCCTCGCCTCGCTGCTGCTCTCGTTCGCGGTGCTCAAGCCGGCGTTCAGCACCGGCGAGGTGGAATACGGCCGCATGTACCTCCAGTGGGGAGACACCCCGGGGGCCGTGGCGCTCAACATCCTCCGCCATCCGTTCAAAGCGGTGGGGGCGCTGTTCGCGAGCCCGCCCTACGACTTCGACACGGTGATGAAGCTCCAGTACTACGCGCACATGCTGTTGCCGCTCCTGTTCCTTCCGCTCGCGAGCCCGCTCACCCTGGCGATCGCCCTGCCGACGATCGGCACCCATTTCCTCTCGTGGCGTTCGGCCCAGCACACGATCTACTATCAGTACACGGCCCTCGTCACGCCGTTCGTGGTCGCGGCGGCGGTGCTCGGGCTTCGCAACCTACTGCGACGGGGCGCGACCGGACGCAAGGGCGCGACGCGGGCGCCGGGAGCGCTCGGCGGCGGGCGAGGCGCGCGCCTGGCGATGATGGCGATGCTGGCGGCGAGTCTGGTCGCGAACTGGATGTTCGGCCCGCTCACCGGTCATGGACATCTGCAGATGGTCGGGGCCGAGGAGGCCATCGCGCCGACCGGCCGGGACCGAGCGATGACGCGCCAGCGCGACCGGATGCTGCGGGAGCTGGGCGGGCGCGACAGCGTGGTCGCCGGGTCCGAGTTCCTGACCCGCCTCGCCACGCGCCGCAACGTGCGTCCCTTTCACAACACGGTGGGCGGATTCCACACCTTCTCGACCAAGCCGTACCCATTGCTCACCGACGTCACCGCACTGATCGCCGACGTCGGACATTCGCGGCTGCGGCCCTACGCAGATCTCGGCACCAGCGGTCGCTGCCGCGAGCTGCTGCGACGCAACCGGCTGGGCCTGGTCGACGCGGCGGGGGATCTCATGCTCTACCTGCGCGACGCGCCAGACTCCGTGGACCTCTGGCGGGAAGGTGAGACCCCGATCGCCCGGCCCTACCGCGTCGTCTTCGACCGCCAGCTCGCCTACCTGGGCGACGAGTACCTCGCGACCACGGTCGCTCCGGGCGGGCTGCTACCGCTGCGCACGTTCTGGCGCAAGGTGGCGCCGACCGACTCGCTCTACGTGCTGCAGCTCACGGCCTATGACGCCTTCGACAAACCGGCTTTCGCGACCATGCGCTACCTGGGCTACATGCTGCACCCGGCGGGCGACTGGCCCGACACGACGATGGTGCGCGAAACCTACCGGATGGTGATCCCCGACGACGCGAAGCCGGGCACCTACATGCTGGGCATGCGGGTGGGGCGCCGCTACGAGCTCGATCAGGTGTTGTGTGAACCGGACGACCCGCAGGTGCGAGCGCAGAACATGGTGGTGGAGCTGGGCCGGTTCACGGTGACGTTGCCCGACTGAGGGTCACGCGAGCAGTGCCGCCACCGCCCGCCGCCAGCGGGCGTACTCGGCGTCGCGCCACGCGCGTCCGTGCCGCGGCTTGAAGACGCGCTCCAGGCGTCGGCCGCTGTCGAGCTCTCGCTGCGAGGTCCATAGCCCGACGCCGAGGCCGGCCAGCAGGCCGGCGCCCAGGGCGGTGGTCTCGATCACGCGCGGGCGCTCGATCGGCACGCCCAGCAGATCGGCCTGGTATTGCATCAGGACGTCGTTGGCGGCGGCGCCCCCGTCCACCCGCAGGGCCGTCACCCGTCGCCCGGCGTCCCGCGCCATCGCTTCCACCAGATCGCGCGTCTGGAAGGCGATCGATTCCAGCGTCGCGCGGATGACGTGCGCGCGCGTCGTGCCCCGGGTGAGCCCGAACAGCGCGCCGCGCACGTCCGGTCGCCAGTAGGGGGCACCCAGCCCGACGAACGCGGGCACCATCACCACCCCGCCGGAATCGCCCACGCGACGCGCGATCGCCTCGCTATCGCCGGCGCGCCGGATCACCTGGAGCCCGTCACGCAGCCATTGCAACGCCGCACCGGCGATGAACACGCTCCCCTCCAGCGCGTACGCCGGCTCGCCGCGCGGGCCGCAGGCGACGGTGGTGAGCAGGCCGGCGCGGGAGACGACGCGTCGGCTGCCGGTATGGAGCAGCATGAAGCAGCCGGTCCCGTAGGTGTTCTTGCTGCGCCCGGCGCTCACGCATCCCTGACCGAACAGCGCCGCCTGCTGATCGCCGGCGATGCCGGCGATGGGGATGTCATCGGGGAGACCCGGCACGTCCCGGGTGCGCCCGAACTCGCCGCAGGAGGGCAGCACCCGCGGGAGCACCGAGGCGGGCACGCCGAACAGTTCGAGCAGCCGCTCGTCCCAGCGCAGGCGGCCGATGTCGTAGAGCATCGTGCGCGAGGCGTTGGTCGGGTCGGTGGCGTGCGCGCGGCCGGCAGTGAGCTTCCACAGCACCCACGCGTCGACCGTGCCGAAGGCGAGCCGCCCGCGACGCGCGAGGGATCGCAGGCCCGGGATGTGGCGCAACGACCACTCGAGCTTGGTCGCCGAGAAGTAGGGATCCAGCACCAGCCCGGTGCGCCGGCGCACCTCGCGCTCGAGGCCGCGGCGCCTGAGGGCCGCGCAGCGGTCCGCGGTGCGCCGGTCCTGCCAGACGATGGCGCGCGCCACCGGCCGGCCGGTGTGCCGGTCCCAGAGCAGCGTGGTCTCGCGCTGGTTGGTGATGCCGATCGCCACCACCTGGGCGCCGCGCGCGCGCGCCGAGGCGCGCGCCTTGGCGGACGCCGCCAGCACGCTCGCCCAGATCTCGCCGGCGTCGTGCTCGACCCAGCCCGGACGCGGGAAGTGCTGGGGCAGCTCGGCGTACCCCCGCCCGCGCACGGTTCCTCGCGCGTCGAGCAGCAGGGCGGTGGTGCCGGTCGTGCCCTGGTCGATGGCGAGCACCAGGGGTTGCTTCATGGCTCCTCCCACGCGCGCCGTATCAGGCGCTCTTCGTCGGCGAGCACATCGTGGTAGCGCTGCAGCTCGTCGCGCCGCCTCGCCTCGTCCCAGCCGAGACGTCGCGCCATCACGGCGGCCACCTCGGCCGCGGCGATGCGACCCCTATCGGGAGTCAACCACAGCCGGGTGCGCCGGCGCACGACGTCCTCCACCCGGCGGACGCACTCGGACTCGATCGCGAACTCCGTGAGCCGCTCCACCGGATGATCGGGGCCGAGCGCGCGGGGGAGCGGCTCCACCGGGTCACGCAGCGGTCGATGGGCGCGACCCAGCCGGGCCGCCACGCGCGCGAGCGCATCGCGGGCCATGATCCGGAAGGTGGTGTACTTGCCGCCGGCGATCGTGACAATGGGTCCATCCTCGACGACGCGATGCTCGCGCGGGGCCTCACCGACCTCCCCGCTCGCGGCGAGCAGCGGCCGCACGCCGCAGGTCACGGCCAACACCGGAGTGCGGGCCGGTTGCGGGAGCGCTCGGGCCAGCTCGGCGCGGAGGTATCGGACCTCGTCCACCGCGGGTCGCAGGTCGACCGGGGCGGGGGGCGAGGGCACCTCGATCTCGGTGGTCCCGACCAGGCTCATCCCGGCGAAGGGGACGACGAAGAACACGCGATCGTCGGATCGCGCGGTGAGCAGCAGGCCGTGCCCGCGCGTGAGCGCCGGGTAGACCAGGTGAGCACCCCGGCTCGGACGCATGAGCGGCGGCGGGTCAGGTGCCCCCGGGGTGAGCGAGCACACCAGCCGGCGTCGCACCTCGTCGGCCCACGGGCCGGTCGCGTTGACGACCGCGCGCGCTGTCAGGCTGACCTCGCCGCCGCCGAGCGCGTCATGCGCCAGCACCGCCACGCGTTCCCCACCGGCCGGGCGCATCCCGCTCACCTCGGTCCAGGTGTGGATCACGGCACCATGGGCGATCGCGTCGCGCGCGACCGCGACCGCGAGGCGCGCGTCGTCCATGACGATGTCCGAGTAGATACCGGCGCCCAGCAGCCCGGAGGGGGCGAGGTCGGGCTCGAGCGCCAGCGCCTCGCGCGCATGGACCGCCGCGTGTGGGGCGAGGTTAGCGCGGCCGGCGAAGGTGTCGTAGAGCATGAGCCCCGCGCGCACCATCCACGGCGGCCGGCGATCGCCCTTGTAGGAGGGGAGCACGAAGCGCGTCGGCTGGACGAGGTCGGGCGCCAGACGCGCCACGGTCGCCCGCTCCGCGAGGGACTCGCGCACCAGGCGGAAGTGCCCGTGCTCGAGGTAGCGCAGCCCCCCGTGCAGCATGTGGCTGGAAGCGCTGCTCGCGCCCCCGGCGAGATCGCCCCGCTCCACCACCGCGACGGTGAAGCCATTACGGGCGGCGAGCCGCGCGACACCCAGGCCGGTGATGCCACCGCCCACCACGATCAGGTCGAAGGCGCTCACGGCCGACGCGACGCCCGATCCAGTGCGCGGCGTGGTGAGGGCCGACGGCGCCGGCCGCCGGCCCCAGATGACATCAGCGTCCCGCCATCCCGACGGTCTTCTCCGCCGTGCCGGAGACGCGCGCGGGAGCGCGGGTCGCGGGGGCGGTGGCGAGCGTGTAGCGATTGATCCAGTCGAACGTCCACTCCATCGCGCTGCGCTGCAGCTTCGGCTCGCGCGGGCCGTGCGGCTGGCGCGGCAGCAGCAGCAGATCGGTGGGCACGCCCACCTTCTTGAGCGCGGTGTAGAACTCCCAGCCCTGACTGGTCGGCACGCGCTCGTCCTTCTCGCCATGGATGAGCAGGGTCGGTGTCTTGACGTTGCCGGCATGGAGGACCGCGGAGTGATCCACGTAGACCTGCGGGTCGTCCCAGGGCCACGAGTCGAAGTACGAACGGTTGAACTCCGGGATGTCGCAGGTGCCGGCCATCGAGATCATGTCGGTCACGCCGGCGCCCACCACTGCGGCGCGGAAACGATCGGTCTTGGTCACGACGTTCGAGGTCATGAAGCCGCCGTACGACCAGCCGCACACCGCGGTCCGGCTGGGGTCCGCGACGCCGCGGGCGATCAGGGCATCCACGCCGGCCATGAGGTCCTGATAGTCCTTGCCGGCCCAGTCACGCACGTTGGAGGCACGGAAGGCGCCGCCGTAACCGCCGCTCCCGCGGGGATTCGGCAGCAGGATGGCGTAGCCCTTCTGGGCGAACAGCGGCCAGGCGTAGATGCGCGAGCCGGCCGAGAACGTGTTGGAGTGGGTGCCGGCCGGTCCGCCGTGGACGTTCAGGACCAGCGGGACCTTTTGTCCCGCGCGATAGCCGACCGGATAGATGACCAGCCCCTCGATCGACTGCCCCTCGGCGCCTTCCCAGGTGATGCGCTCCTTCTTGAAGGACAGCAGCTCGCGCACGCCGGGATTGGTGTCGGTCAGGAGTCGCGGCTCGCTGCCCTGTTCCAGCCGGACGAGCATCACCTCGCGCGGATGCTCGCCGTCCTCGCGCAGGAACACGGCCAGATGGCCGGTGCCATCGAACGACAATGCGCTGTTCACCTCGGGGCCGCTGGTGAGCGCCTCGACCGGCCCGCCCGACACCGCCACCCTGAACAGGTGCTGCGCCGTTCCCTGGTTGGCCTGGAACGTGACGAGGTCCCCGCCGCGATTCCACACCGGATCGCCGCCGATGCGCTCGTCGAACCCCGCGGTCATGTTCCTGACCGGTCCGCCGGAGGGTGACACGACGCACAGGGACGTGTTCGCGTACCACTCGGTGTTGCCGGCGTCCTGAGAGACGAACGCGATCCACTTTCCGTCCGGCGACCACACCGGGCTGTTGTCGATACCCTTGCGCTTGACGAGTGACATCGGGCGCCCGCCCGAGGCGGCGACCAGGTAGAGATCGGAGTTGAACTGGTCGGGGATGAGGGGCGTGGGTTGGGCCGCGAAGGCCACCTGCCTGCCGTCGGGCGAGAACGTGAAGCCGGTCACGTGCGTCTCGCCGCTGGTGAGCTGGGTCGCCTTGCGTGTGACGACCTCCATCACCCACAGCCGGTTCCAGGGGTAGAGCGAGGCGGGCGTCCAGGCATCGTCCTTCACCTTCTCCTTCGCCTTGCGATCCTCGCTCTTGGGCTCGCGCGCCAGGTAGGCGACCTTGTCTCCCTGCGCCGACCATTCGAAAGCGGAGACGCCGCCCTTCGAGTCCGAGAGGATCGCCGCCTCGCCTCCGTCCGGGCGGATGCTCCAGATCTGACGCTTGCTCTCATCGTAGGCCGGCGTTCCCGGCTTCACATCCTCGAGCTTCACGCCTGGGTGTGGCCGGTCGGAGAGGAACGCGAGCGTGTGGCCATCGGGCGACCAGCGCGGGTTCTCGTCGGCGACCGGCGAGTTGGTGAGCCGCCGCGCCTCGCCTCCCTGCGACGGGATGAGCCACACGTCGGTGTTGTAGTCGGTCCCGTCGGGGTTGAGCTCCGAGACGACGTAGGCGACCCACCGCCCGTCGGGAGAGATCTGCGGATCGGTGACGTTCTTCACGGCGAGGATGTCGTCGAGCGTCCACGGCCGGTTGCCGGCCGATGCCGGCGCGGCGAACACGACCGCGACGGCCAGCGCTGCGAGCAGGCGACGGGCGTTCATGGCGTACCTCCGGAACGGAGCGGGAGCGCGGCGCCGGGCACGACACGCCCTCAGGGGAACGGCCCGGCAGGATAGCACCGGGCTCGGAGTGCGTCACCGGGGTCTTGCGGCTCGGCCACGCACGTTTGCCTGCGGCCATGCCGCGTGGTAGTCCTCCCGCCGAATAACGAACCGCACGACGGGGTGTCCTCCACGCACGCGAGGTCCGCATGTTCTCCCTGTTCCCCAAGGAAGAGGACTTCTTCACGCTGTTCAAGCGCCAGGCCTCGCTCGTCCGCCAGACCTGCGACCTGCTGCTCGAGATGATGGACAAGTTCGACGACCTCGAGACGCGCGCCAAGCGCTTGAAGGACGTCGAGCACGAGGCCGACCTGGTCGCGCACGAGCTGTTCGAGCGGTTGAATCGCACCTTCATCACGCCGCTCGAGCGCGAGGACATCCACGACCTGGGCAGTGGCCTCGACGACGTGATCGACGCGGTCGAGGCGATCGGCAGCCGCATCGTGCTGTTCCGTATCCAAAGCCCGACGCCGGAGGCCCGGCAGCTCGCCGAGATCCTGGCCAAGTGCGGCGTCCAGATCGAGAAGACCGTCGAGAACCTCAAGGGATTCAAGAACCTCATGTCCTTCGCCATCGAGGTCCACCGGCTGGAGAACGAGGCCGACACGATCTCCCGACAGGCGGTGGCCGACCTGTTCGACGGCTCGCATGACCTGCTCGACGTGATGCGGTGGAAGGAGATCTACGGGCGACTCGAGGGCGCGGCCGACAAGTGCGAGGACGTGGCCAACGTGATCGAAGCGATCGTGCTGAAGAATCGCTAGGCCATGCCCGTGTCGCTCGAGGTGGTCGCGATCGTCCTGGTCGCGCTGGCCTTCGACTTCAGCAACGGATTCCACGACGCGGCGAACTCGATCGCGACCGTCGTTAGCACCCGCGTGCTCACGCCACGGCTGGCGGTCGCCTGGGCGGCGTTTTTCAACTTCATCGCCTTCGCGATCTTCGGCGTGCACGTGGCGAAGACCATCGCCAAGGGCATCGTCCACGCGGAGGTGGTGACCCCCGACATCGTGCTCGCCGCTCTGATCGGCGCGCTGGTCTGGAACATCCTCACCTGGTGGCTCGGGCTCCCGACCTCATCCTCGCACGGGCTGATCGGCGGTTTCGTTGGCGCCGCTCTGGCTGGTGCCGGGCCCGCGGCCGTCATCGGCTCGGGACTCACCAAGGTGGCGATCTTCATCGTCGTCTCGCCGATGCTCGGCCTGGTGCTCGGCTTCACGGCCATGCTGGCGGTGATGTGGATATTCCGGCGCTCGACGCCATCGCGGGTGGATGGTCTCTTCCGGCGACTGCAGCTGGTCTCGGCCGCGGCATTCAGCCTCGGTCACGGCTCGAATGACGCGCAGAAGACCGCCGGCATCATCACTGCGCTGCTCTACTCGACCGGGCATCTCACCGGCGAGTTCCACGTCCCGATGTGGGTGATCCTCGCCAGCTACGGGGCGATCGGCCTCGGAACGCTCTCCGGCGGCTGGCGGATCGTGGAGACCATGGGGATGCGCATCACCAGGCTCCGGCCCGTCGGCGGGTTCTGCGCCGAGACCGCCGGAGCACTGGCGCTGTTCGGCGCGAGTGCCGCCGGCATCCCGGTCTCGACCACGCACACCATCACCGGGGCGATCGTCGGCGTGGGCTCGACGCGCCGGCTCTCGGCGGTCAAGTGGGGTGTGGCCGGGCGCATCGTCTGGGCGTGGGTGCTGACGATGCCCGCGGCGGGTGCGGTCGCCGCCCTCGCGTTGCTGATCATCCGGCTCGTTCGTGGCTAGCTACCCCGTCACCCGCTCCGCGCTCACCATCACGTTGTAGTCCGGCTCGCCCGAGACCGGATCGAAGTGTCGCGGGATGAGCCCGTTGGTCTCGGGCCAGTAGGCCTGGAGATGCCGCTCCTTCATGGGTGCCGCGCGCGTGACACCCACCCACTCGCCCACCTCGGATCGGAGCCGCACCGGATCGCCGTCGGCGAGCCCCAGGTGCGCGGCGTCCGCGGGGCTCATGAGCACGTCGTCGCGGCCGCGGCTCCCCATCAGGCGATCGCGCCCGCCCTGCGCCATGCTGTTGAACTGCTTCCCGCGCCGCGTGGTCAGGTAGAACCGTCCGGGCGGGATCTCGATCCTGGGCACGGGAACAGGGGTGAAGCGCGCACGGCCGCCCGGCATCCGGGCGAAGGTGCCTTCGTGCAGACGCTCGCCGCCCCATTGGATCCACTCGCCCTCCTTCGCCAGCCCCTCGACGCCGGCGTAGATGGGGATGGCCTTCGCCATCTCCTTGCGGATGTCGGCGGTGCCGCGCCATGCGAGCAGCGGCGCCAGCTCGGGCCGCGCGGCGATCGCGATCCGGACCGGGATCTGCCACTCGGGCCGCGCCTCGGTGATGCGCGGGCCGGCGATCTCGGGCGAGAAGCGGATACGGCGCTCGGTGCTGGTCGCGGTGCCGCCGCCCGGCGTTTCGTAACGGGTCTGGGCGGGGAGCAGGATCACGGTGCGACCGGGCAGCAGCGACGAGCTGTTGACCACGATGTCCTGGTGCACGCGCAGGCGCACGCGCGAGAGGGCCTCACTCATGTACGCGCGGTCGGGCATGGTCTCGAGCAGGTTCCCGCCCAGCGAGTAGAGGAAGTCGATCTCGCCGCGATGGGCCGCCTCCATCATCTGCAGCGTGCGGTGTCCCTTCCACGCGGGGAGTGGCGCCCCCCAGAGCGTCTCGAACCGCCGCCGATCCTCCTCGTGCGCGACCTCGAAGCCGCCCGGATACTTGTCGGGATCGACCCCGCACTCGCCGCCACCCTGCACGCCGGAGTGGCCGCGGATCGCCATGATGCCGCACTTCTCGCGTCCCAGCATCCCGCGCGCGAGCGCCAGGTTCACGAGCGCTTTGACGTTGTCCACGCCGAAGCAGTGCTGGGTGAGCCCCATGCTGTAGACGAAGACCACGGTCTTCGCCCGCGCGTATTGCTCGGCGAAGCGCAGCATGTCGGCGCGTCCGAGCCCCGCCGCCTGCTCCAGCGACTCCCACGTCTCGCGCGCCAGCAGCGCCTCGAGCTCGTCGAAGGCGGTGGTGCGCGCGGCGATGAACTCGTGGTCCAGCCATCCGTGCTCGATCAAGTGCTTGAGCACCCCGTGCAGGAAGGCGATGTCGCCGCCCACTGAGACCTGGAAGAAGTCGTCCATGAGCCGGGTGCCGAACAGAGCACTCCGCAGGTCGCTCGGCACCCAGTAGCGCTCGAGCCCCGGCTCGCGCATCGGATTCACGACCACGATGCGCGTGCCCTTTCGCTTGGCGTAGCAGAGATACTTGGTGGTCACCGGCTGGTTGTTGGCGAGATGCGAGCCGAGGATGACGACCAGATCGGCGCCGATCATGTCCTTGAGCGAGCACGTCGGCGCCGGGATGCCGAGCGTGTCCTTGAGCCCGGCCACACTCGCCGCGTGGCAGAGGCGCGCGCACAGGTCGACGTGGTTCGAGCCCATGAGCCGCGCCGCCTTCTGGAACGCGTAGTAGGTCTCGTTCACCAGCCCGCGCGAGGTGGCGAAGAACCCCATGCGCTCCCCGGGCACCTCTCGCAGTTCCTCGGCGATGATGCCGAGCGCCTCGTCCCACGACAGGCGGTGAAGCCGATCGCTCCCCGCGCGGTGGATGAGCGGGAACGGCAGCCGGCCGAGCGGGTGCAGCTGCTCGTT
>JBGPXY010000154.1:0-6661 GCA_041492985.1 Candidatus Eiseniibacteriota bacterium | reverse complement strand
GCGCGCGCGGACGACCCGCGCCTCACCGCGCGCGGGGTCGGGGCGGAGCGCCAGCCGTTGCGGGTGGTGTGCGACACGCGCCTCACCCTGCCGCGGCGGCTGCACCTGCTTCGGGGAGGACGGGGGACGGTGGTCGCCTGCGGGCGCTCGGCCCCGGCGCGACGCCGTCGCGCGCTCGAAGCGCGCGGCGTCGAGGTGTGGAGTCTGCCCGCGACACGCGCGGGCGTCTCGCCGCGTGCGTTGCTGCGCCGGCTCGCGCGGGCGGGCTGTCACGACGTGCTCGTCGAGGGCGGGGCGGCGCTCGCGACCTCGTGGCTGCGCGCCGGCGTCATCGACCGCATCGCGCTGTTCGTCGCGCCCGATGTGATCGGCGCGGGTGGACTGGCATGGCCGGGGCCGCTCGGGCGCGCGTGGGCAGGCCGGGTGGCGGCCGTGGGATCGATGGGCCGTGACGCGTGCTTCATGGTGGAGCGGGAGGCCTAGATGTTCACAGGACTGGTCGAGGAGATGGGCGAGATCGTCGGCATCGAGGAGCGCGACCCGGGCCGGCGCTTCTGGGTGCGCGCCCGCGAGGTGCTGACCGACACGCGCGTCGGCGACAGCCTGGCAGTCAACGGCTGCTGCCTGACCGCGGTGGAACGGCGTGACGACCGCTTCGCGGTGGACGTCGTGCCTGAGACCCTCGCCCGCACCACCCTGGGTGACTGGGCCGTCGGCGAGCGCGTGAATCTGGAGCGGGCGCTGCGGCTCGATCAGCGTCTGGGAGGGCATTTGGTGCAGGGACACGTGGACGGTGTCGGCACGGTGCGCTCGTTCGCACCCGAGGGCGATGGCCGCCGTCTCGGCCTCACGGTGCCCGACGGGCTCGCCCGCTTCGTCGCCGAGAAGGGCTCGCTGGCCGTGGATGGTGTCAGCCTGACGATCGCGCGCGCCGCGGGTGGCGGGAACGGGTGCGAGATCGCCCTCATCCCGCACACGCTCGAGAAGACGGTCGCCGGAGGCTACGCGCCGGGCCGGCGCGTCAATCTGGAAGCCGATCTCATCGCCCGCTACACCGCGCGACTGCTCGAGGACGATCTCGCGTCGCGGAGGCCTTCATGAAGCGCGTCGCCAGGCGTGTCCCCCGGCGTGCGCCCGCGCGTGCCACCGGACGCCGCACCAGGCGTGTCGCTCCGCGCCCGAAGCCGCGGCGCGACTCGGCCTTCATCACCGTCGAGGAATCGCTGCGCCGCATCCGCGCCGGGAAGATGATCGTCGTGGTGGATGACGCCAGGCGCGAAAACGAGGGCGACCTGGTGTTCGCGGCCGAGAAGGCGACACCCGAGATGGTGAACTTCTCGGTCAAGTACGGGCGCGGGATCCTGTGCGCGCCGATGGCGCCCGAGGTCGCCGAACGCCTCGACCTGCGGCTCATGGTGACCGAGAACAATTCCAAATTCGGCACGCCGTTCACCGAGTCGGTCGACGCGAAGAAAGGGACGTCCACCGGCACGTCGGCCTTCGACCGTGCCCGCACGCTGCGAGCGCTGGCGAACCCGCGCACGCGCGGCACGGACCTGGTGCGTCCGGGACACATCTTCCCCCTGCGCGCGGTCCCGGGCGGCGTGCTGCGCCGCGCCGGTCACACCGAGGCGGCGCCCGACCTGTGCGGCCTGGCCGGGTTGCGGCCGGTCGGCGGGCTGTGCGAGATCCTCTCCGAGACCGGCCGCATGGCGCGGATGCCCCAGCTGATCCGCTTCGCCAGGCATCATGGCCTCGGCATCCTCACCATCCGCGACCTGATCGCCTGGCGCAGGCGACGCGAGGTGCTGGTCGAGCGCGTGGTGAAGGTGCCGCTGCCCACACCCGAGGGGGAGTTCATGCTCCACCTCTATCAATGCAAGCTCGAAGGCGACAACCATCTGGCGCTGGTCATGGGCAACGTCGCGCGCGGCGGGCCGGTGCTGGTGCGCGTCCACTCGCAGTGCCTCACCGGTGACGTGCTGGGCTCGCAGCGCTGCGACTGCGGCGAGCAGCTCCACGCCGCCCTGCGAGCGATCGCCAGGCGCGGGCGCGGCGTGCTCCTCTATCTGCGCCAGGAAGGGCGCGGGATCGGGCTGGCGGCCAAGCTCAAGGCGTACGCGCTCCAGGACACCGGCCTCGACACGGTGGAGGCGAACGTCCGGCTCGGGTACCCTGCCGATCTGCGCGACTACGGCATCGGCGCGCAGATCCTGACCGACCTCGGCGTGCGGGAGATCGAGCTGCTCACCAACAACCCGCGCAAGCTGGTCGGCCTCGAGGCGCACGGACTGCGGATCGTGCGCCGGATGCCGATCCGCATCCAGGCGACCCGTCACAACCGCCGTTACCTCGCGACCAAGCGCGACAAGCTCGGTCACCTGCTCGACCTCAAGCTGGGGGAGACCTGATGGCGACGGAGGTGCGCCCCGAGCACGACGCGCAAGGCCACCGGTACTGCCTGGTGGCCTCGCGCTTCAACGAGGCCTACGTGCGCCGGCTCGTGGAGGCCGCGCTCGAGGTGCTCGAGCGCCGCGGCGCCGCGGCGAAGGATCTCGAGGTGATGTGGGTCCCCGGCTCCTTCGAGCTGCCGCTCGCGTCGCGATGGGCGGCTCGCTCGGGCCGGTTCGACGCGGTGCTGGCCTTCGGCGTGGTGATCCGCGGCGAGACCGAGCACTTCCGGCTGGTGGCCCAGGGCGCGACCGAGGGCCTGCAGCGCGTGGCCCTCGAGACCGGCGTGCCGGTGCTCAACGGCGTGCTGGCGACATTCGACGCCGCCCAGGCCGCCGCGCGCACCGGCGGTGAGCTGGGCAACCGCGGCGCCGAGGTCGCGCTGGCGGCGGTGCAGATGGCCCAGCTGCGACGGCGCATGGAGCCGCGATGATGGCGCCCACCCCGACCCCGACCGCCCGCCGGCGCGCGCGCGAGGTGGCGTTCCGGCTCGCCTACCAGGCCGACGTGATGGCCGAGCCGTGCGATGAGGCGATGTCGGCGGCGTGCGAGGACGAGCGCCTGAACGCCGACCAGCGGGCACTCGTCGAGGACGTGCTCGGCGTGCTGAGGCGGCGCCCGGCCCAGGTGGACGACCTGATCCGCGCCGCCGCTCGGCACTGGGAGCTGGACCGGCTGGCGGCGACCGATCGCTCGGTCCTCCGTATCGCCATCGCCGAGCTGATCGGGCGGCCGGGCACGCCGGCGCGCGTGGTGCTCGACGAGGCCATCGACATCGCCCGGCGCTTCGGCAGCGAGGAATCGGGCCGCTTCGTGAACGGAGTCCTCGACCAGATCGCCCGCACCCTTCGCCCCGGAGAGGTGTGATGGTCCACGCCATCGTCTCGGACATCCACGGTAACCTGGAAGCGCTGGAAGCGGTGCTCGCCGACATCAGCCGCCACAAGCCCGCGAGCATGGTGTGCCTGGGCGATTTCGTCGGCTACGGCGCCTCGCCCAACGAGTGCATCGATCGGCTGCGGCCGATGATCGAGCACGCGGTGGTGGGCAACCACGACCTGGCCGCGATCGGCAAGCTGCGCCTCACCTACTTCAACTCCAACGCCGCGGCAGCGGCGACCTGGACCGAGGCCACGCTCACGCCCGAGAACCGGGCGTACCTGGCCGGGCTTCCCTACTCGAGGCGCTGGCGCGACACGCTGCTCGTCCACGCCTCGCCCGCGGATCCCGAGAACTGGCACTACGTGCTCAACCCGGTCGAGGCGCGCGCCGAGATGGACGCCTTCGAGGAGACGGTGTGCTTCATCGGCCACTCGCACTACCCCGGCGTGTTCGACCGCCAGGACGACCGCATCCGCTACACGCGCGCGCCGGAGGTCCGCATCGAGAAGGGACACCGCTACCTGGTGAACGTGGCCAGCGTCGGCCAGCCGCGCGACGGCGATCCGCGCGCGGGCTACATGCTCTACGACGATCTCGAGCGCGTGCTGCGCCACGTGCGGCTCGAATATGATCTCGCCGGGGCGATGAAGCGCATCATCGACGCCGGGCTCCCGCGCTTCCTCGCCGAACGGCTGCAGTGGGGGGAATAGGCGTGGCGCGGGTGTCCACGCTGAACCACTGGGAATCGTACTGGCGCGGCCACCCGCGGATCGAGGAGACCTATTCGACCGGCGACCGCCTGGTGCGCGAGATCCTCGCCGACGGCGCGGTGACCGGGGCGCCGGTGCTGGAGGTCGGGGCCGGCTCGGGGCGCGACACGCTCGGGCTGGTGCGCGCGGGTGCGCTCGGCGTGGTGCTCGACTACTCGCCCGCCTCGCTGGCGCTGGTGCGCGAGCAGGCGCGCGCCCAGCTCCTCACCGTGCACCTGGTGCGGGCGGACGCGCTGGCGATGCCGTTCCGCGATGGAGCGTTCGCGGTGGTCTTCCACCAGGGCCTGCTCGAGCACTTCCGCGACCCGATGCCGCTGCTGCGCGAGAACGCGCGGGTCACGCGGCGCGGGGGCCGCGTCGTCGTCGACGTGCCGCAGACCGTCCATCTCTACACGCTCATGAAGCAGGTGCTGATCGCCTTCAACGCCTGGTTCGCGGGCTGGGAGACGCAGTTCACGCCCGGTCTGCTGGAGGCGCGGCTGCGCGAGGCCGGGCTCACAGTGCGCCGCACCTATGGGGACTGGATGGTGCCGGGCCTCTGGTATCGCGTGCTCCGCGAGGTGCTGAAGCGCGCGCTGCGCATCCGCCTGCCGCTCGAGCCGCGGGGCCCGGGCTGGTGGGAGCGCGGCTGGCGCGCGTGGCGAGCGTGGCTCGCCCGCCGGCGCTGGGCGCTCTACACCTGCCACGTCATCGGCACCGTCGCCGAGCGGTCGTGAGCCGCGGGCGCGGGTCTCACTCGGCTGGGGTGGCGCGGTGAGCGCGGAGCTCGCTCCGGTATCGGCCAGCCGGCACCTGCTCGCGATCAACTTCCGCGACCCGGCGCACCCGGAGGCGGGCGGCGCCGAGCTGCACCTCGAGCACATCCTGCTCGAAGCGGTCGCCCGCGGCTGGCGGGTCACCTGGCTCGCGAGCGGGTTTCCCGGCGGGGCCTCGGAATCCGAGCACCGCGGCATCCGCGTCGTGCGCCGCGGGAGGTGGTGGGACTTCAACTGGGTGGTGCCGGGTGTCCTCCGCCGCGAGTTCTCCGCACCGGCGCCCGATCTCGTGGTGGAGGACATCAACAAGGTGCCATGCCTCACGCCATGGTGGACGAAGGCCCCGTGCGCGGTGATCGTGCCGCACCTGTTCGGCACCGCGGCGTTCCAGGAGGCGGCGCTGCCGGTGGCGCTCTACGTCCTGGCGCTCGAGGCGCTCATCCCCTGGGTCTACCGCGGCGCGCCGTTCGTGGTGATCTCCGAGAGCACGCGCGACGACCTGGTCGCGCGCGGCATCGCCCGCCGGAGGATCACGGTGGTGCACTGCGGGCTCGACCACCACGCCTACCGGTCCGATCCGACGGTGGGCAAGAGCGGGCAGCCGACCCTGCTGTTCGTCGGCCGGCTGCGGCGGTACAAAGGGGTCGACTGGGTGATGCGCGCACTGCCCGCGGTGATCCGGCGGGTGCCCGGAGCGCGGCTGCAGGTGATCGGGGACGGTCCGTTCGAGCCGCAGTTGCGTCGCGCGGCGGCGCGGCTGGGTGTCGCCGACGCCGTCGACTTCCTGGGCTTCCTCCCGCGTGCCGAGAAGGTGCGCCACATGCAACGCGCGTGGGCCCTGGTCCAGCCCTCGCCGAAGGAGGGCTGGGGGCTCACGGTGGTGGAGGCGGGGGCGTGCGGCACCGCGGTGGTGGCCGCCGACAGTCCCGGCCTGCGCGACTCGGTGCGCCGGGACGAGACCGGACTGCTGGTGCCCTACGGCGACGATCGGGGTCTCGCCGAGGCGCTGGTGCGGGTCCTCGAGGACCGGGCCCTGCGCGAGCGGCTCGCGGCGGCCGGCCAGGCGTGGGCCGCGCGGTTCTCCTGGCCCGCGTGCGGCAAGGCGTCGATCGATGCCCTGGTCGGCGCGCGCGGCGGAGGCTAGCCGATGGCGACCGCGGAGGGAGGGAAGCTGCGCGCCCGACACGTGCTCCTGCTGCTCGCCAAGCTGGTGGTGAGCGTGGGGCTCATGTTCTTCCTCTTCAAGCGCATCCCGCTCGACCAGTTCGCCATCACGGCGCGCGGCGTCAGCTTCGAGGGGCTGGGGTGGGCCGCGCTGCTCCTGATCACGAGCAACCTGCTGGCCGCCTGGCAGTGGAATCGCCTGCTCCACGTGGTCGAGATCCGCATCCCGTTCTGGAAGGTCTTCCTCTACTACCATGTCGGTCTGTTCTTCAATAATTTCCTGCCGGCGGGCATCGGCATGGACCTCGCGCGGATCTCGGATTCCTCCCGCCACGCGACCACCAAGACCGCCGCGCTCTCGGCGGTGGTCATGGATCGACTACTGGGCACGCTCGCGATGGCGAGCCTGGCGCTGGTGACCACGCTGCCGGCGATCGACCGGTTCCACCTGACGCTCGTCTACCTGGCGGTGGTCGGATTCTTCGCCGTGAGCGTCACGCTGGTGTGGGCGGTGTTCCATCCCGCCCTGCTGCCCGCCTGCGAGCGGCTGCTGGCGCGCGTCGGGCTCGGGGGCTTGAGCCCTCACCTCGACGACCTGGCGGTGCGGATCGAGGGATATCGCGCCCGCCGCGGGCTGTT
>JBGPXY010000102.1:0-9669 GCA_041492985.1 Candidatus Eiseniibacteriota bacterium | reverse complement strand
GCCCACCAGCATGCCGGCCTCATCCCGGATCATCGGCGGCCCGGTCACCACACGGATGTCGGCGATCTGACCGAGTGGCACGTGCGCGCCCCCGGACTCGTCCCCGAGCGCCGTGCCCGACCCGGACGCCCCCGCCGGCGGAAGCGGGTTGCCGCCGGCACCGCCACCCATGCCCCCGCCGCCCATGCCTCCTGCGCCCGCGCCGCCGCCCATCGCACCACCCCCACCGGGGGGCCGGCTGCCGCCGCCGCCCATCGCCTGCGCGACCAGATCCGGCCCCACGTCACTCATGCCCGCCGAGACCAGGCGCGCCGGTGAAACCTCCGGCCCCGCGCTCATGCCGCCGCCCATCCCTCCCGAAGGGGCCGTCGCGCCACCGCGCGTGCGCAGCGGCACCAGCACGTGGCGGAGGCGCTCGATATCCTGCCGGAGCTCGCTCGGATAGCGCACGTTGATCGTGAAGCGGTTGCGCCCCTCGACCGTCAACTCGATCGGCTGGCCGCCCACCGCCGCCTCGATCACGTCCTCGACCTCCCCCACCGTGAGACCGTAGCGCGCGAGCGCCGCGCGATCGGGGACGATGTCGAGGTAGAACCCGCCGGTGCTGCGATCAGAGTAGACGCTGCGGGTGCTGGGCACGCGAGAGACGACGCGCTCGAGGTCCATGCCGATGCGCTCGATAGTGTCGAGGCTGGCGCCGAAGATCTTGACGCCGATGGGCGTGCGGATGCCGGTCGAGAGCATGTCGATGCGGGTCTTGATGGGCATGGTCCAGGCGTTGGTCCAGCCCGGGATCTGCATGGTCCGATTGAGCTCGGCGGTCAACTCCTCCCAGGTGATGCGCCGCCGGTCGGGCCAGAACGGGCGGAACACCGGCTTGAGCCAGTCGGGGGCCCGCGCCGAGTACCAGCGGTCCACCTCGAGCATCCGCCACCGCTCGCGCGGCTTGAGCTTCACCACCGTCTCCACCATCGAGAGCGGCGCCGGGTCGGTCGGGGTCTCCGACCTACCCGCCTTGCCGAACACCCGCTCCACCTCGGGGAACGAGCGGATGAGCCTGTCCTGCACCTGGAGATACTTCTTTGCCTCCTCGATGGAGATATTGGGGAACGTGGTGGGCATGTAGAGCATGTCGCCCTCGTTGAGCGACGGCATGAACTCATTGCCCAGGCGCATCGCCATCGGCACCGCCGAGAGCACGGCGGCGAGGCCGATCGCAATGGTGGTCTTCGGGTTCTTGAGCGCCACCCAGGCGAACGGGCGATAGACGGAGATCATCGCGCGAGACACCGGGTGATCCTTCTCGTGCTTGATCCGGCCACGGATGAACAGGCTCATGAGCGCTGGGACGAGGGTGATGGAAACCAGCGCCGCAAACGCCATGGCGAAGGTCTTGGTGAAAGCGAGCGGCTTGAACAGCCGCCCGGCCTGGCCGTTGAGGGCGAAGATGGGCAGGAACGCAACGGTGATGATGAGCAGCGAGAAGAAGATCGGTGGCCCCACCTCCTTCGCTGCCTCGATCAAGATGCGCTGCCGGTTCGCCCCGGGCGGCGCCAACTCCAGGTGCTTGTGGGCGTTCTCGACCAGCACGATGGCTGCGTCCACCATGGCGCCGATGGCGATGGCGAGGCCGCCCAGACTCATGATGTTGGAGTTGATGCGCAGGAAGTACATGGGGACGAACGCGAGCCCCACGGCCACCGGCAGCGACAGCACCGGCACCAGCGTGCTGCGCAGGTGGAGCAGGAAGATGAAGATGATGAGGCTCACGACGATGCCCTCTTCGAGCAGCGTGTGGCGCAGGGTCTCGATGGCACGGTGGATCAGCCCCGAGCGGTCGTAGACGATGCGCACTTCGACACCGGGCGGGAAGGTGGGATAGAGCTCCTTCAACTTCTCCTTCACGCGCTCGATGACGTGCAGCGCGTTCTCGCCGTAGCGCATCACCACCGTTCCGCCCACCGCCTCGCCCTCGCCGTCCAGCTCGCTCACGCCACGGCGGATGTCGGGCCCGAAGCTGACCGTGCCCAGATCGGCGATGCGGATGGGCGTGCCGGTGCGCCGGTCGACGCCGAGGGAGATCAGCCGCAGGTCGTCGAGGCTCTTCACGTATCCGCGCCCGCGCACGAAGTACTCGCGACCCGACATCTCGATGACGCGGCCGCCGACGTCGGCGTTGCTGCGGCGGATGGCGCCGGTGACGTCTGCGAGCGAGAGCCCGTAGGCGTGGAGCCGTGTCGGGTCCACCTCGACCTGGTACTGGCGCTGGTAGCCGCCGATCGAGGCCACCTCGGCGACGCCCGGAACGCTGGCCAGCGCGTAGCGCAGATGGAAGTCCTGGAAGGTGCGCAGCTCGGAGAGGTCGTGGCGGCCACTCTTGTCCACCAGCGCGTACTGGAATACCCAGCCCACCGAGGTGGCGTCGGGCCCCAACACCGGGTTGGCGCCCTGCGGCAGGCGCGCGCGGATGGTGTTCATATACTCGAGCACCCGGCTGCGCGCCCAGTAGAGGTCGGTGCCCTCCTGGAAGATGACGTAGATGAAGCTCATGCCGAACATGGACTGACCGCGGACCGCCACCACCCTGGGTGCGGCGAGCAGCGAGGAGACGATCGGGTAGGTCACCTGGTCCTCGACCAGGTCGGGGCTCCGCCCCATCCACTCGGTGAAGATGATGACCTGCGGGTCGGAGAGGTCAGGGATGGCGTCGAGCGGCACACTCCTTACCGCGACCACCGAGCCGACCACGATGAACGCGGTGAAGATGAACACCAGCACGCGGTGGGTGGCACAGAATTCGATGACCTTGCCGACCATGGCGGGCCTCAGTGCTGGTGTCCGGTCGTGGGCTGCGAGCCCATGCCGGCGATCGCCGCCTTGAGGCGACTCTCGGAGTCGATCAGGAACGAGGCGCTCGCCACCACCGTGTCTCCCTCGGCGAGTCCCTTGAGCACCTGCAGCCGGTCCCCGTCGCGGGCGCCGGTCCACACCATGCGCGGCTCGAAGTGGCCGCCGGTACGGGCGAGGAACACGTACTGATGCTGGCCCGTGTTGATGACCGCCTCGTCCGGCACCATGAGCGTCGAACCCCCGCGGCCGGCCACGCGCACGCGCCCATACATGCCGGGGCGCAGCAGGCCGTATGGGTTGGCGAGGGAGAGCCGCACCTTGAGCGTGCGCGTCTCGCTCGAGACGGTCGGGTAGACGAACTCGATGCTCGACTCGAATACGCGCCCCGCGAGCCCCTCCGCGGTGAAGATGACGCGATCGCCGACCCTGACCCGCCCGAAGTCCATCTCGTAGAGGTCGGCGAGCACCCACACGCGAGAGAGATCGGCGATCGAGAACAATGGCGTGTCGGCGCCGACGTACTGTCCCTGCGAGACGTTGCGCTCGAGCACCGTGCCCACCACGGTCGAGCGTAGCGTGAGACGCGGGGTGGCGACGTGCACGCGATCCAGGCGCTGCAGCTCCTCGGGGGGCACTCCCAGCAGCGTGAGCCGCGTGCGTGCCGAGCCGGTCGCACCCGCTTCGTGACCGCCTTCGTGTGCGGCGACCGCGCTGGTGTCGTGCGCACCTGCCTCGATCAGGTACTCCTGCTCGCTCTGGTAGAGCTCCGGGCTGTAGATCGAGAGCAATGGCTGGCCAACCTCGACCAGCTCGCCGACGCTCTTGGCGTAGAGATCCTGCACCCAGCCCGCGACCCGGATCTGGATGCGCTTGAGGCGCGTCTCGTCGGGCGTGACGAACCCCACCAGCTCGAGCTGGCTGCCGACCGCGCGCCGCTCGACCACCGCCGTGCGCACCCCGATCAACTGGATACGCTCGGGCGTGATGTGCACCGAGGTGAGCCCCGGGACATCGCCCTCGTGCCCCATCGACGCGTGTTGCTCGTGCGCGCCGCCCGCCGGGATCGGCTCGAGCGTCATGCCACAGATCGGGCACTCGCCCGGCTTGTCCGACGTGTAGCTCGGATGCATCGGGCAGTAGTAGCGCGCCTGCTTCTGCTCCTTCGTCGTGCCGGACGACGCGCGGCGCGACATCACGTAGCTGCCGATGCTCACGGCGGCCAGCACCAGCAGGCCGGCGAACAGCCCCCAGCGCACGATGTTCATCAGATGAGCGCCAGGGGGCACCTGGTGCGTCGGTGGCGTCCCGGTCGGCGGCGGATCGCCCGCCGACGCGGGTGGCGTGGTATCGCGGTCGTTCATCGTTCACTCCTGGTGGTCGGCAATACGACGCCCAGCAGGTCGCCGCGACCGCTGAGGGACACCATCTGTGCCTCGGCGCGGGCCAGCTCCTGGCGCGCGCGCAACAGCGCGATCTCTTCGGAATAGAGCGTGTGCGCCGACTCGAAGACCCGCCACAGATCGGTGGCGCCAGCGCGGTAGGAGACCCACGAGGCGTCCGATGCTCGCCGTTGGGTGGTGACGACCGTGTCCGCGAGCAGACCGACCGTGCGCTGTGCCGCCGCGGCCATCGCGTGGACTCCCGCGATCTGTGCCCGCAGCTCCAGCTCGGCAGCGGTACGCTCGCTCTCGCTCGCGCGGGCCATGGCATCCATGGCGGCCGCCTCGGAGCGCTCGCGCGCGCCGGCGAAGATCGGCAGCATGAATCCCACGCTGGCGCTGAACATGTTGTCCTGCGGATAGAGTCCCGCCAGCGGCTTGCGCCACCCGTACGAGCCACGCAGCTCGAGGTCGGGCCACGTCATGCGCCGGGAGGCGCGAGCCGAGAGCCGGTAGTGATCGACGCGTGCCTGCTGTTCGCGCAGGCGCGGGTGCGACGGCATGACCGCGGCGAGCCACGCGTCCGGTGCGGCCGGGACCGCTGGGGCCGGCGGCGGCGCAAGCGAATCAGCGGACGCGCCGGGCATCACGCCACGCAGCGCATCGAGCCGGGCGCGGGCGCCGCGCTCCTCGGCCCGGAACGATGCCCCGTCGGCGAGCGTGCGCCCCTGCTCGGCCTGCGCCCGCAGGATGTCCTCGAGCCGGCCGTTGCCCGACTCGTAGCGCGCGCGCGCCGACTGCACCATGCGTTCCATCACCGTGCCGTGCGAATCGGCGAGCCGCGCCAGTTCGCCGGCGTAGTAGGCGTCGGCATAGGCCTGCCAGGTCATGCCCCAGATCTCGAAGGCGGTCATCTCGGCGACGGCGGATGCTCCGCCCACCTCTGCGCGCGCAGCGCCGCGCGCGAGACGGTTGGCGCCGAAGAGCGGGACGCGCTGCGTCACGCCGATCATCTTCATGGTCATCGGGTCCATGTCGAAGCGGCCGTTGGTGGGCACGTTCACTGCGCCCAGCTCCGCCATCGGCGATGGCCAAGCGCCCGCGGGCGCCACGCGGCGGCGTGAGGCCTCGACCATCTCATTGCGCGCGGCCAGCGTCGGATTGGCGGCCGCAGCCTGGCGCAATGCCCCCTCGAGGTCTAGCGCTGCGGCAGGACGTGGCGCCACGACCAGGCCGCAGAGGGCGATCACCGCGGCGGCCAGGACCGCACGCATGTAGGACATCGATTCCACTCCTCTCGCTGCCGCCGAGATTCCCGGCGGCACACCTTGCGCTCCCGGGGCGACGCGATGATGCCGACGCGTAGACGGGAACGGTCACGCGGTCACGCGAAACGACGCATGACCATTCCGGGCGTCAGGACGCCCGGTGCGACTCAGGTGCTAGGCGAGCGGAGGAGCGCGCGCGGAAAGCGGCGCGCGGGCGAGGCGTGTGGGCGGCTGGCCATCCGGCGGGACCGTATGACCCTGCCACGCGCTCGAGTTCAGCGGGGCTTGAGGAATCGCGGCGGCGAGGAACGCGGCCACCGAGTGCGCGGGGACGGAACCTGAGTCCTGGATCGACGGCAGGGTCGGCGCCACGACCGGAGCGGGACAGCACGACGCCTTTGCGGCCGCTCTCCCGGTGCGGGTGTGCTTCGCAGCCGGCGCGCAGTGGCTGCACCCGGGTGCCTTCGCGGCGGCCGCGGTGGCCGGCGTGACGAGGCAGCCCATCTTCGTGTTGCCCGCCCACGCGCTGAGCAGACAGTAGTTGCTGCCCGCGAGGAACAACGCGAGGCAGGCGATGAGCGCCAGAGGGTGGGGCGCGCGGTGGTTACGGGGACGGTTCATGTGCATAGAGGATATCGGACGAATAGCCCCGTTGCTCCTGTCCATGTGTCATGTGCCTGCCATCGACGTCAGGTGGACCGTCTGAATGTCCCCCGTATCTGGGCCAGTCATACGGGTCGCCGAAAGTCCCGATCGGCGGTTCGGCTCCATCGCAAGCCGAATACTGACGGCGACTTGCCATCGAGTGCCGTTCGCGGAAGCGCGAGGATCCGCCTGCGCACAGCCGCCCCGTCAGGGCCCCGTCAATTGTGACGTGCGGTGGCCCGATTGCTGCCGTAGGTTCACGCGGGCGCGTGGTCGTTCGTCCCGACCGCCCCGCCGAGCGATGGGCCCGTTGAGCCAAGGCTGCGGTGGCCGACCGAAGTCCGGTAATCCGATGGAGGCCCGCATGAGACATTCCCTCGCCTTCACCTCCACCCTGCTCGCCTGCTCGCTGATCTCACTCATCATCGCGCGCACCTCGGTCTCGCAGGCGACGCCCAAGTACGTCGGCTCGGAGACCTGCAAAGGCTGCCACGAAGCCCAGTGGACGGCCTTCCAGAAGAACGCGCACTACCGCGCGGAACAGGATCCCAAGCTGGTCTCCGACCAGGCGGGCTGCGAATCCTGCCACGGCCCCGGCTCGCTGCACGCCGAGGCGGGCGGCGATCGCTCGAATCCCGACTTCGCCACCATCCGCAACTTCAAGACCCTGCCCGCCGAGAAGGCGAGCGAGATCTGCGCCTCCTGCCACTCGGGCGGCGAGCAGTTCTACTGGAAGCACAGCGACCACTCGCGGGCAGGCCTCTCGTGCCTCCAGTGCCACAGCATCCACCACCGGCAGAACGCGGGCGCCGGGCCGATGCTCACCGCGGTCGACGTCAACCACCTGTGCGTCACCTGCCACAAGGACAAGCGTGCCGCGATCGCGCGCTCGGCCCACATGCCGCTCCGCGAGGGGCGGATGACCTGCTACGACTGCCATAACCCGCACGGCTCCGCGGGGCCGCATCAGATCCGCGCCGCGTCCAACAACGAGCTCTGCTACAAGTGCCACGCGGACAAGCGCGGTCCGTTCCTGTGGGAGCACCCGCCGGTGCGCGAGAACTGCCTCAACTGCCACCAGCCGCACGGGTCCAACAACGACAAGGCCCTGGCCGCCAAGCGCCCTTACCTGTGCCAGAGCTGCCACATCGGGACCCGTCACCCGAGCACGCTCTACGACAAGCCGGATCTCGTGGGCAACCGGCTCTTCAACCGCTCGTGCACCAACTGCCACAGCCAGGTGCACGGCTCGAACCATCCGTCCGGCAGATACCTCGAACGATAGGAGAGCGGCCATGACGACGCTGAGGATCGCGGTTGCGATGGCGCTCGCGTGCGGATTGGTCGCGAGCGCGGGGACGCCGATCGCGCGCGCCGCCGAGGGCGACGTGACGTTCGGCGGGCAGTGGTGGACTCAGACCGATCCGGACGCCAAGTATCAGGAGTTCAGCGTGGTGCCTCGCGGCGCCCTGCTCGAATCGTTCATGCTGCAGGAGTGGTCGGGACGCAATGGCGTCGCGATCTGGGGCGGCAACGCCATGCGCGCGGATCAGGCGACCCGGATCACCTGGGCGAACGGCGCCCGCTTCCGCCTGGACCTGGGCTATGCGGAGATCCCGCATCTCTTCAGCCAGGTCGCGCGCTCGCCCTACGTGGAGACCGCGCCGGGGTGGTTCACCCTTCCCGACTCGCTGCAGGCGAAGAACCAGCGCACGACCGGCACCTACACGGCGACCATGCGGGACCTGCTCGACACCGCGCCGGTCATCGGGCTCGGGTTCGGGACCAGCGTCTCGACCGCGCGCCTGCGGGTGCGGCCGACGCACGGGTGGCAGATCGAGGCGCGCGGCACGCGGCGCGAGCGCTCGGGGGTGAAACCCTATGCGATGACCTTCGGGTTCAGCACCGCGATCGAGATCCCCGAACCCATCGAGCAGCGCATGATCGACGGGGACGTGGTGGCCGATTACCGGCGTGACCGCTTCAGCACCCAGGTGGACGTGGGAGTCTCCACGTTCGACAACTTCATCAGCACGTTGCGCGTGGACAATCCGAAGCGCCTGACCGACGTGAACGGCGGCGACGGCCCGAAAGTGGGCGCGCTGGATCTGTACCCCGACAACAAGGTGGTGCGTGCCTCGGTCGCGATGAGCTATCTGATGCCGCGCAACACCGCGCTCACGGCGACCCTGGGCGTCAGTCAGGGCACCCAGAACGACCCGTTCCTCGCGCTCACGAACAACAGCGCCCTCCCGCAGAGCAGCCTCGACTCGCTGCCCGCCCGCAGCCTCGACGCCAAAGCGGTCCAGCTCAACGGCGACGTGCGGCTGGCCACCACGCTGGCGAAGGGGCTCGGCGGCTCGCTGCGGTTCCACTACACGGACTACGACAACCAGACGCCCAATCTCGATTTCATCGGCCAGGTCCCCTACGACGTCTCGTTCCAGCGCTACGCGCCCCTCTCGAGCGAGGCCCGCAGCAACACCCAGTGGCAGGCGGGCGGCGACCTGGATTACGCCGTCAACTCGAAGGTGAGCGTGGGGGCGATGGGCGAGTACCGCGTGAACGAGCGCACGGTGCGCGAGGTCGAGAAGAACAACGAGACGGTGCTAGGCGCGCGCGCGCGCGTGAGGCCGATGAGCGCGATGCAGATCGAAGCGCGATACTGGCGGGGGGACCGCAAGATCGACGCATTCCTCGACGAGGATTACGAAGGATTCAAGCAGCGGGCGGTCGGGCCGACCGCCGGCGTCTACGACTCGCTGGCCGATCTGGAGCAGGCCGAGCTGCGCCGGTTCGATGTGGCCGCCCGCATCCAGGACCGGGCGACCGCGGGCGTCTCGTACATGTTCGGCGAGCGTCTGGAGCTCGGGGCCACCTACGCCTACCTCAAGAACGACTATCACGAGACGACGTTCGGGCTGCAGGACGCCACCGCACACACCGTGGCGAGCAACGGCGCCTACCATGTGAACGAGCGCCTGGACCTGAACGGTGGCTACGGCTATGAGCGCACGGAGACACACCAGGCGTCGCGGGAATCGGGCACGGCGACGTTGTCCATCAATCCGCTCGACAACTGGGGCGCGTTCCTGAAGGACACCGACGTCTTCGTGGCCGCCGGATTCGACTGGTGGCCCAAGGCCGACAAGATCTCAGTCTCGGCCAACTACCAGCTGAGCCGGCACGTCGCGGCGTTCGACCTGAGCAACGGCCGCAACACCGCGCAGGACCTGCCGACCAACATTTATCGCCGGCATGAGGCCGTGCTGGATGCCAGCTACCAGTGGCTGGAGAAGACTCGGGTGTCGCTGCGCTACGGCTGGGAGGAGTACGACATCCTCGATTGGGCCACCAACGACGTGCCGCTGATCTTCCCGCTCACGGGCACGGCCAACGCGGTATTCCTTGGCGACAGCTCGGTGGGGTACCGGGCGCACCGCGTCGCCGTGCTGGTGAAACACCAGTTCTGATCGGGCCGGCGAGCGACCCGCGTTCCGCTCGCGGAGGTGACCGGTGCTGCGGTC
>JBGPXY010000145.1:0-6905 GCA_041492985.1 Candidatus Eiseniibacteriota bacterium | reverse complement strand
GATTCGCTCATACACGCAGCGCACCGGACCGCAGGTCGTCTACTGGGCCGCCTCGCTGCTCAAGTAGTCCCTCGCCTTGCCCGCCGCGGGCACTCCCGCTATGTTCCCGCCCCTGCCGGGCGCCGGGAGCGCCCGCATTTCGTGGAGAGCCCGATGGCGCTCAAAGAGAAGGCCGAGATCGTCGACGCCGACGGCCTTCGCCGCATCATCACCCGCATCGCGCACGAGATCGTCGAGCGCAACAAGGGTGTGGACGGGCTGGTGCTGGTCGGCATCCGTCGCCGCGGGGTCCCGATCGCCGCGCGCCTGGCGCGCAAGATCCAGGAGTTCGAGGGCAAGGCGCCGATCGAAGGCAGCCTCGACGTCACGCTCTACCGCGACGATCTCTCCCAGGTCTCCCACCAGCCGATCGTCGGTTCCACCGAGATCCCGGTGGACATCAACGACAAGGTGGCGGTGCTGGTGGACGACGTCTTGTTCACCGGCCGCACCGTGCGCGCCGCGATGGACGCGCTGATCGACTTCGGCCGCCCGCGCTCGATCCAGCTCGCGGTGGTGATCGACCGCGGGCATCGCGAGCTGCCGATCCGCGCCGACTTCGTGGGCAAGAACGTGCCGACCTCGCGCAAGGAAGTCATCGGCGTCAAGATCGTCGAGATCGACGGCGTCGACAGCGTGGTCATCAAAGAGCTGGGCGGGGAAGGGCCCGAGAGCTGATCGGGCCGGCCCGCCGCCCAAGGATAACGAGGCGGTTCCGGTCGCGCGACGCCGGTCGCGCCGGGCTAGGCTTCGTCCCATGAGCACCGCCATGCGAGACCCCGCGCACGTCAACACGCGCCACGCCGATCCCGACGCCATGTGGGCCGCCTTCCTCGCGCGCGACGCGCGCTGGGACGGCCGCTTCGTCGCCGCCGTGCGCACGACCGGTATCTTCTGTCGGCCGACGTGCACCTGCCGCAAACCGCTGCGGCGGAACGTTCGCTTCTACGCCTCACCCGACGACGCCACGCGCGACGGGTTCCGGCCCTGCAAGCGTTGCCGGCCGGAGCTGGCCGGTGGAGCGAGCGAGGCCGACCGGCGCCTCGCCGCGCGGGCGCTCGCCCTGATGCGGAAGTCCCCTGGCGAGGCGTGGCCGATCGCGCGTCTGGCGCGGTCGCTGGCCATGAGCGATTCCAGCTTCGCTCGCCACTTCCGCGCCGGAGCGGGAACCACGCCCGCGCGCGCACTCGCCACCGTCCGCCTGGAACGGGCGCGGACGCTGCTCGCGCGTGGGGAGCGCGTGCTCGACGTGGCGCTGGAGGTGGGTTTCGGGAGCGGCTCGGCGCTGGCGCGCGCCTGGCGACGACGTTTCGGCACGACGCCCGCTCCGAGCGCGATCGAATCGAAGAGAAAGAGGTCGAGATGACGAGCAGCCATCGTGAGGAGGTCGGTGTGACGAGCGCGCGCGGGGAGGATGTCGGCGTGGAGCACCAGGGCGGCAAGAGGGTCGGGACGGCGCGCATGCAGGTGCGGACGAGCCTCGGCGACTTTGTCATCACCGCGACCGAGGTCGGGCTTCGCTCGGTCACGCCGCTGGGTGCGGGCGTGGCGACGGCGGTCGATACGGTCGGCGCGGACGAAGCGCTTCGGCACGCGCACGTGGCGGCCGCGGCGATGGGCCGCTACGCCGCGGGTCAACGCACGAGGTTCCAGGGCTCGATGGATCTTTCCGCGTCGTCCTTCCACCTTGCGGTGTGGGAGCGCCTGCGCGCGATCCCGTTCGGCGAGACGACCACCTATGGCGAGATCGCGGACGTGCTCAGGATACCCGGCGAGGCACGCGCGGTCGGCGCCGCCGTGGCCGCCAATCCGATCTGCATCCTCGTGCCCTGCCATCGCGTGGTGGGCGCGGACGGATCGCTGCGCGGCTTCGCCTGGGGCCTCGACCTCAAGCGCCGGTTGCTGGCGCATGAGGGGCGAGGGGCGCTCTCGCTGTTCGGGGATGGGACGCCGGTCTAGCGCTCGAACTCCGCGCCGCTCAGCTTGAACATCGCGATCTCCGGCCGGCAGAACATGCGCACCGGGATCCCGGGCGCGGCGATCCCGCGGCTCACGTACATGCGCGAACCCTGGCGCTCGTACCAACCGGAGACATAGGGCCGGCAGCCCGCCGGCAACCAGAGCGCGGGGAGGCCCGGTACCCGGATCTGGCCACCGTGGGTGTGACCGGCCAGGGCGATCGCGCAGCGTCCGGCGATCTCGTCGAAGCCGACCGGGCAGTGGACGACCGCCATGACCCACGCCCCGGGCGGGATCCCGCACAGCGCCGCCTCGGGATCGGGCGACCCCGCGACCGCGTCGTCCACGCCCGCCAACCACACCCCGGGATCGATCTGGGTGGAGGCATTGACGAGCAGGCGCACCCCGGAGCGCTCGAGCACCGACCGGGCATCCGCCATCGGGGCCCAGTAATCCCAGTTGCCGGGCACCATCCAGACGCCGCCCGGCGCGGCGAGGCCGCGCAGCACCTCAAGGTAGAGCGAGTCGTTGCCATGAAGGCTGGTCACGTCGCCCGCGAGCACGATGACGTCCG
Source organism: Candidatus Eiseniibacteriota bacterium (assembly GCA_041492985.1). Classification (GTDB taxonomy): domain Bacteria; phylum Eisenbacteria; class RBG-16-71-46; order RBG-16-71-46; family RBG-16-71-46; genus WS-11. Next base: position 4,333 of record JBGPXY010000145.1, on the reverse strand, counting down.
GACGCTCTGTCCGTACGATCGCCAGCATCTCGTCGATCTCGCGATTGCGTTCCGCCAGATGCAGATCCGCGAGCAGGGCGACCGTGAGTGGGCGAGCCACCGGCGCAGCGACGACGTGCCGCGTCACCTCGATCCGCTTGGCGGGCGCCGACGCCGCGTCCAGCAGGGCCCAAATCCCGGTGCGGCGCAGCGCGGCGTGCTGGACGCGCTTCCGCCACAGCATGCGGCGCAGCCCGCCGGGCGAGCGCCGTTGGATACGCGACGTCAATCGGTACCTCCGTTCGAGCCAGGGTTCCCGACGACGGGCGGTCAAGGTCCGTCCCGGGTTCATCGGGCGGCCGCGCCTCTTGCGCGATGCCCCCGCATGCTCTAGATTACCCGGCCGACATCGATGCAGTTGTCCCGGCTCCTTTAACGCGACTCAGAGAGGTCGCGAAGCGAGGCCTCATGACCCAGCCCTACCCTTCGTCTGCCCTGGCGCCCCACGGCGCGGGGCGTTTTTCTTCTCCTTCGAGCACTCGCCACCTGCTCGGTCTCGAGGGGATGCCGCGCGAGACGCTGATCGAGATCCTCGACGACGCCGAGCGCGACCTGGCGAGGCTCTCGGCCGACCGTTCGCCCACCGGCGAGCTGCGCCTGCTCACCGTGGTGATCGCCATGTTCGAGGACTCGACGCGCACGCGCGTGTCCTTCCAGATCGCCGCCAAGCGCCTCGGCGCCACGGTCTCCACCTTCTCGAGCCACGGCCTCTCGCTGAGCAAGGGCGAGACGCTGCGCGACACGCTGCGCATCTTCGAGGCGAACGGCGCGGACGTGGTGGTGGTGCGGCACGCCTCGCCGGGGGCGGCCGCCTATCTCGCGGAGCAGATCGAGAGCGCCGTGGTGAACGCCGGCGACGGCATGCACGAGCATCCGACGCAGGGGCTGCTGGACCTCCTGACGCTGCGACAGGTCTGGGGCGGCCGCTTCGAGGGTCGGCGCATCGCCATCATCGGCGACATCGCTCACTCGCGCGTGGCGCGCTCGGCGATCTTCGGTCTCACCACCCTGGGCGTGCAGGTGACGCTCGCCGGACCGGCGACGCTGATGCCCGCCGAGGTCGAGCGACTCGGCTGCACGGTGGCGGCCACGGTGGACGAGGCGATGGAGGGCGCGGATGCGGCGATGGCGCTGCGCATCCAGCGCGAGCGCATGGAGAAGGGCCTGCTGCCCTCGCTCGGCGAGTACACGCGGGTGTGGGGGATCGACGCGGCGCGCGTGCGGCGCATGAAGCCCGACGCGGTCGTGCTCCATCCGGGCCCGGTCAATCGAGGGGTGGAGTTGGCGCCCGATGTCGCCGACGGCGAGCGGTCGGTGATCCTCGATCAGGTGGCGAACGGTGTCGCGGTGCGGTGCGCGGTGCTGCGCCGCTGCGCCGGCGCGCTTGTCCCGGAGGTCGCATGACCCCCGTGACCGTGATCCGCAACGCGCGCCACTGGAAGACAGGGGCCGCGATCGACGTGGCGTTCGAGCGCGGGACCATCCTCGAGGCCGTGCCGGACGGGGCGGACATCGTGGTGGACGCCAAGGGCGCGGTGCTCGCGCCGGGCCTGGTGGACCTGCACGTCCACCTGCGCGAGCCCGGGCAGGGCTCGCGCGAGAGCATCGAGACCGGTACGCGCGCCGCCGCGGCCGGGGGTTTCACCGCGGTGGCCTGCATGCCCAACACCGAGCCGGTGGTGGACAACATCGCCTGGGTGGAGTGGGTGCGCGCGCGCGCCCGCGCGGTGGGCCGCTGTCGGGTGCACCCGATCGCGGCGGTCACGATGGGGCAGAAGGGGGAGCAGCTCTCCGAAGCGCTCGCGCTTCGGAACGCCGGCGCGGTGGCGCTCTCCGACGACGGCCGGCCGATCGTCTCCGCCGCGCTCATGCGGCACGCGCTCGAGTACGCGCGGCACGCCGGGCTGCCGATCATCTGTCACGAGGAGGATCTGGCCCTGCGCGGCGACGGTCACATGAACGAGGGCGCGACCGCGACCCGCCTCGGCATCCGCGCCATGCCCTCGGCCGCCGAGAGCGTGATGGTGCGTCGCGACGTCGAGCTGGCCGAGCTGACCGGTGGGCGCGTGCACCTCGCCCACCTCTCGTGCGCGGCCTCCTTCGACGCGCTTCGCGACGCCAGGCGCCGCGGGCTCGCGGTGACCGGAGAAACCTGCCCGCACTACTGGACGCTCACGGACGAGGCGGTCGCGGTGTGGGGCACGCACGCCAAGATGAACCCGCCGCTGCGGTCCGAGCGCGACCGGCTCGCCACGATCGAGGCGATCGCCGACGGCACCATCGACTGCCTGGTCACCGACCACGCGCCCCACACCGAGGACGACAAGCGCCAGCCGTTCGAGATGGCGCCGTTCGGCATCGTCGGCCTCGAGACCGCCCTGGCGCTCACCCTCACCGGGCTCGTGCGCCCTGGGCACATCCCGCTGGCGCGGGCGCTGGAGCTGTGGACCGACGCCCCGCGGCGCGTCTTCGGCCTGCCCGAAGTGCGGCTCGCCGGCGGCTTCCCCGCCGACCTCACGCTCATCGATCCGGATGCCGAATGGACGGTGGACCCGGCGGCGTTCCACTCCAAGGGCCGCAGCACGCCGTTCGCCGGCATGCCGGTCACCGGACGCGTGCTGGCGACCTTCTGCGACGGCGAGATCACCCACCTCGACCCGGTGGTGAAGCTGACGGGCGCCGGGGCCCCGCCGGTCGTCCTGCCGGTCGCGCGATGATGCGTCGTCCTCCCGCCATCCTCGCCCTCGAGGACGGTCGCGTCTTCAAGGGCGAATCGTTCGGCGCGCGCGTCGAGACCACCGGTGAGGTGGTCTTCAATACCGCCATGACCGGGTACCAGGAAATCCTCTCCGACCCCTCGTACTGCGGGCAGATCGTCACCTTCACCTACCCGCTGCTGGGCAACTACGGCGTCAACGACGAGGACTGGGAGAGCGAGCGGCTGCGCGCCCAGGGCATGGTGTGCCGCGACGTGTGCGAGCATCCGAGCAACTGGCGCTCGACCGGCCGGCTCCAGGACCTGCTCGAGGAGAAAGGGCTGCCCGGAATCTGCGGCATCGATACCCGCTCACTCACGCGCCATCTGCGCGACAAGGGCGTGATGCGCGGCTGTCTCTCGGCGGTGGACCTCGACCCCGACGCTCTGGTCGACAAGGCGCGCCTGTCGCCCAGCATGCAGGGGCTGGCGCTGGCCGAGCTCGTCACCTGCACCGAGCCGTACTGGTGGACCGAGGGCGGCCCCGGCGACAGCGAGGAGCCGCAGGACGTCAAGAAACCGCTCGCGGTGGTGCTCGACTTCGGCGTCAAGTGGAACATCCTGCGGCGGCTGCGCGCCGAGAACTTCCGCGTGCGCGTGGTGCCTGCGCGTACGCCGGTCGCGGACGTGCTGGCGCTCGAGCCCGAGGGGATCGTGCTCTCGAACGGGCCGGGCGACCCCGAGCCGCTCGATTTCGCGATCATGACCGCCCGCGAGCTCGCGCACGCCCTGCCGACGCTCGGCATCTGTCTCGGCCACCAGCTGCTGGGTCTGGCGTTCGGCGGCAGGACCAGCAAGCTCAAGTTCGGGCACCGCGGCGCCAACCACCCGGTCATCGACCGGCGCAGCGGGGTGGTCGAGGTCACCTCGCAGAATCACGGGTTCATGGTGGATGAGGGGTCGCTCGGGAAGTCGGACTTCGAGCTCACGCATTTCAGCGGCAACGATCGGACGCTCGAAGGCATGGTGCATCGGACGCTCCCGGTGCTCTCGTGCCAGTACCACCCGGAAGCGAGCCCCGGCCCGCACGATTCCCGTCCGTGGTTCACGGCGTTCCGCGAGCGGGTGATCCAGCGCCGCGTGGCGCGCGGGCGGCCACGCCATCCGGCGCCCGTGCCGGTGGCGGGCGCCTAGGAGGTCACACGATGGCAAGTCCCGATGTCGCGCTGCAGCTGATCGACCTTCAGAAGGAGTGGATGGCTGCCTGGGCTCGGCGTGACCGCGCGGCACTGGAGGCCATCCTCGCACCCGAGTTCACACTCACCAGCCCCGCGTCGCCGGACCCGGTCTCGCGCGAGCCGTGGCTCGAGCTGGCGACCACCGAGGGGGGGAGCGACCGGTATCGCTACGAGGACTTCCACATCACGGTCATCGAGGAGCAGGCGACCGTGAGGTCGCTCGCGATCCAGACGATCACCGTCGAGGGAGTGGACGCGAGCGAAGCGCTGCTGGTGACGGACGTGTGGATCCGCCGTGGGGACCGCTGGCAGGTCGCGTCCCGCCACAGCCGCGTGCCTCCGGCGCCGGCGGAGACCTGAT
>JBGPXY010000038.1:0-17110 GCA_041492985.1 Candidatus Eiseniibacteriota bacterium | reverse complement strand
TCGCTGAACAGCAACTGCTTGGCTGCCATGTTGCCTCCTGTCGTGTGACTCAGCCCGCGGCCCCAGGGGCCGGCGGGAGCGTGAAGTCGGTTACTTCTTGTCGGCGAGGATGCCGAGCACATCGTCCTCGCGCAGGATGATGAACTCGGTGCCGTCGATCTTGACGTCGGTGCCGCTGTACTTGCCGATGAGCACGCGGTCGCCCTTCTTGACCTCCATGGCGACGCGCTTGCCGTCCTCGGTCATGCGGCCCGGGCCGACGGCGATGACCTCGCCCTCCTGCGGCTTCTCCTTCGCCGTGTCGGGGATGATGATCCCGCCACGCTTGGTCTCCTGCTCTTCGATCCGACGGACCAGGATGCGATCCGCGAGAGGCCTGACGTTCATGTTCTCCTCCTCAGTAGAGGCGCCCCGGGTGGGGCGGTTCGATGATGTGGGTCTTGGACGGCGTTCGTGCCCGGCCCGAGAGGGCTCGGTGATGCCGCGACGCGCCGCACGGGCTGTGAACCTATGCGATGGCGTATCGGGCCGCAAGTCCAGTCTGTCAAGCGATTGCGGTGCAGCCTGTTATCATGCTGCTCTGGGAGCGCTGGACGACCGGGATTGCCCAAATGACACGGTTCGTTTGGCAGGCAGCGAACGTCACCGCCAGCGCGTTCAGCGGTGCCGCGCGGGCGCGCGGCCGGATGGTTCAGTGCGCCGAAGCGTCCTCGAGGAGCGCCACCCGCGGCACGCCGTCCAGGTAGCCGATGCTGACGGTGCCGCTCACTTTCACCCGCTCGTGCATCGCCGGCCGGCGCGATCGCGAGTACACGACGATCGTGTCGCGGCCCTGGGAGAGACTGAACACATAGCTCCCGCCCACCGAGAAGGTCTCCCCCGCCTTGCCGCCGACCCGCACAATGCGGCCCTCGAACGCCTCCGGATGCTGGATGATCTGCGCCAGCGAGACCCCGGGCGTCTCACGTGGGAAGAGCATGTAGGTCGCCACGCCGATGACGATGACCGCGCCCAGGGCGAACAGGGCCGGCCGCGGCACCATGCGCAGGCGGTCGAGCCAGTCCATCCAGAACGGCGGGTCCTTGGCGAGCGGGCCCGTGTCCTCGGGCGCGACGGCGGCGAGCAGGTCGGCCGCGGACTGCGGTCCACTTCCACCGATCGCCACCGGGTTCTTCGCCGCCATCCCATCCTGCGCGAACCCGGGGAACGACTCGGGCTCCGCGGGCAGAGCGCTGGGTGCGGGCTTGACCAGCAGCCTGGGCACGCTGCTGGCGGCGGCCTTCCATGCGACCGGTCCCGCCGGCTGCGCTTCGGCGACCGGTTCCTCGGGCGGCGGTGGCGGCTCGGCGACGCGCTCCGCGGGTGGCGCCGGCGGTGGCACCAGCGTGAGGCGCGGCTCGGGCCTGGACTCGCGTGGCTCCGGCCTGGGTGCGCGCGGGAGCGGCGCGACCGGACGCGGCACGAGCGGACGGATCGAACCGGTGTCGGCCAACCGGAGAGCCTCGGTCTCGGCGCTGACGCCCTCGTCGGCACCCACCAGCCAGTCGGGCCTGGCGAGCGATGATGAGTCATCGCTCTTCGCGCTCCGCTCGGCTGGCTCGATGGGTTCGCTAGGCTCGCTGGGCTCGCTGGGCTCGATGGGCTCGATGGGCTCGGGTTCGGACATGGCGGTCCCTGATGCCTGACGACGGGGAAGGAGGGGTCGCAGGGTGTTATCGGCCGCCGCGGAGCTCCGGCTTAGCCCGTCGTCGGTGGCCCGCGGCCGCCCGCGGGCAGGCCCCGGCGCGGGTGCCAAGAACCGGCAACTAGCGGATGCCGTACTCCTTGAGCTTCCGATAGAGCGTCCGCAGCCCGATCCCCAGCAGGGCGGCGGCGCGGGGCTTGTCGTTGCGGGCATGCGCGAGGGTGGCGGTGATCAGCTCGCGTTCGGCCTCCTGGACCGTCATGCCGGTGGAGATCTCCAGCCGTCCCGCCTCGCCCGCAGCCGGGCGCAACGCCTGCGGCAGGTCGGCCAGGCCGAGCGCACGACCGCGACCGGCGACCATCACCATGCTCTCGATCGTGTCGCGCAGCTCGCGGACGTTGCCGGGCCACGGATATGCCAGCAGGCGGTCGAGCACGCCGCGGGACACAGCCCTCGCTGCACGGCCACGGCTGCGACCCGCCTCGAGCAGGAGCTGTTCGACCAGCAGCGGGAGATCGTCTCGTCGGTCACGCAGCGGTGGCATCACGATCCGCACCACGCTCAGGCGCTGAAGGAGGTCCTCGCGAAAGCGGCCCTCGCGAACCCGCGCCTCGAGGTCGTGCCGGGTGGCGGCGATCAGCCGCACGTCGACCTTGCGCGACGCCTGACCGCCGACGCGCTCGAAGGCGTGGTCCTGGAGCACGCGGAGCAGCCTCACCTGCACTCCGGCCGGCAGCTCGTCGATCTCGTTCAGGAGCAGGGTCCCGCCGTCGGCCGACTCGAGCCGTCCGCCCTGCGCGCCGTCACCCTCGGCGGAGGCTCCCGCCTCGCGACCGAACAGCTCGCGCTCGAGCCACCGTTCGCCGAGCGCGCCGCAATCGATCTCGACGAAGGGTTCGTTCCGGCGCGGGCTGTTCTGGTGGATGGCCTGCGCGGCCAGGCGCTTCCCGGTCCCGGCCTCCCCCTCGATCAGCACCGCGGTGTGCGTGGATGCCAGATGGCGGACCTGCTCCATGACCCGGGCGATCGCGCGCGAGCGGCCGGTGAACGGCACGATGCCGAAGCGCTCGTCGAGACGGGCCTCCATCTCGCGCAGTCGCGCGGTGAGGCGGCGCTGCACGAACCCGCGCTCCAGCACCGCGAGCAGGCGCTCGTGGTCGACCGGCCGCGGCAGCACGTCGAGGGCTCCGGCCGCGAGCGCCGCCACGATCATCGCGGGGCGGGCGGAGTTTGCCGAGAGCACGACGCACACGTCGGCGTGACGTTCCCGCGCGCTGCGGCACAGCGCCACGCCATCGATGCGCGGCGCGCGCATGGGCGCGACCAGGGCATCGACGCGCGTCTCGCCCAGCACGCGGTCGGCCGCGTCGCCCTCGCGCGCCCACGACGTGCGGAGCCCGTAGCCGCGCAGGAAGGCGAGGAGTGCCGTGGTCGCGGCGCTCTCGCGTTCCACCACCAGGACCGTGGGCTTCGCAGCGGGCATGCGTGGGCTCGTTCCGCGTCCTCTCGCTCCGCCCACCCGGGCCGAGACCAGGAGGGTCGGCCGCTACTTCAGACCGGAGAGGACCGTGAGGACGCGGTCGATGCTCGGGATCTGGGGGATCTCGCCGATCGCCGCGCTCACGTCCTTGTGGGCGATCGTCCCCTGCTGGTCGACTACGAAGATCGCGCGGCCGGAGTGACCCGCCTCGGCCATGAGCACACCGTAGGCGGCGCTGGTCGCGTGCTTGAAATCCGAGAGCAGCGGGAACGTGAGCCGCAGGCGCTCGGCGAACGCCGTGTTCGAGTAGTGGCTGTCGACGCTGATGCCCAGGACCACGGCGTCCAGGGCCTCGAAGCGCGCCTTCTCCTTCTCGATCGAGGGCAGCTGGTGCGAGCACACCGGGGAGAACGCGAGCGGGAAGAACACCAGCACGACGTTCTTCCGGCCGCGGTATTCCGAAAGGGTCACGAACTGGCCGCCGGGGCCCTTGAGCCTGAACTCGGGGGCCGTCTGGCCGATCTCGGGCGATGCGGTCGCCTGCATGAGGTCTCCTGGAGAGCCGCGGGGCGGGGCGGCCCGGTGGATGGGAATCAACGAGAGGTCCCCATTATCGGGGGCCGCGCAGGGGTGTCAAACCCCGCCCGTCGTCAGCGCGTCGCGGTCTGCCGCATCACGTCCTGGCTCACCGCCGCCAGCTCCGCGAGCGTCTTCACGCCGCGCTCCCGCTCCCAACGGTCGGCGAGCGCCAGGAACAGACGCGCCGTGGTCAGCGCATCGCCGAGCGCCCGGTGCGCCGGCTCCTTCGGGAGTCCGAAGCGGGCGGCCAGGGCGCCGAGCGAGTTGCCGCCGGTGCCGGAGAGCCCGCGCGCGAGCCCGAGCGTGTCGACGATCGGGTTGAGCAGCGGCGGCTGGCCGGCCTGACGCAGCAGGGCGATCAGGAATGGGAGGTCGAACGGCGCGTTGTGGAAGACCAGCGCCAGGTCGCCGCAGCGGCGGCGCAACTCGGCGGACACCTTCTCCGGCGCGGGCGCTTCCGCGACCATCGCGTCGGTGATGCCGTGCACCGCGGCCGCCTCGGCGGGGATCGCGCGTCCCGGCCGCATCAGGCTCGACCAGGTCTCGCCGATCGCGCCCTCGGCGATGGCGACCGTCGCGACCTCGACCAGCGTGTGGCCCTCCGCCGGGTTCAGTCCGGTGGTCTCGGTGTCCACCGCCAGCAGTGGCGGTCCGCTCAGGAGCGCCCGGGAGCCTCCCGGCGAGGCGGTCAACGGCGCGCGGCGCCGCCGGCCGCGGAGCGCTTCACGAAATCCTGGAAGGTCACGCCGCGGTCCATGTGGCCGTCGCCGATGTAGTGCAGGAGCAGCAGGAACCGATCGGCGTCCACGTAGCCCGGCACGTTGACCAGGTGCTCGCCCGCCGGGCGAAGGAAGATCGTCGTGGGGTAGCCGCTCACGCTGAAGTGCGCGGCGAGGGAGCGCGAGGTGAACGCACGCCCGTCGTAGCGCGCGGCGTCCGGCGCCTCGGCGTCGAGCTTGACCGAGACGAACGTGCGCGAGAGGTAGTCGAGCACCTCGGGGCGCGAGTAGACGTTGGCCTCCATGCGCCGGCACCAGCCGCACCAGTCGGTGTAGACATCGACCAGCACCGGGCGTCCCGACGCCTTGGCTTCCTCGAGGCCGCGGTCCCAGCTCCGCCACTTGACGGCGGACGCGGCACCGGGCGCGCGGCCGGCCGCGGCCGGCCCTGCGATCCCTGGAAGCAGCAGGAGCGCGGCCAGCGCGAGTGCGGAGGGCTTCATCGGGACCTCGGTGGATGCGGGGCGGTGGCGCGGGAGCGGTCAAAGGCTAGCATGGGGTCCGATGCGCCGACAACGCACGCGCCGCGCGGAACCGCGATTCCTTGCGGTTCCTTGACGCCCGCTACTCGTAGACCGTGTGGCGCAGGGTCTCGGTCGGACGGGCGGGGTCCAGCCAGACCCCGCACAGCCGCTGGGTGCCGAACTGACCGGGGTTCACCGCCACCGTCCGGCCGAGGATGTCGCGGTAGGACGACGAGACGCGTGGCGATTCGTGGATGTGGCCCGCCAGCACCAGCGGGGGCTGGTGGCGCTCGACGAACGCCCGGATGGCGCGCGAGCCCACGTGGGCCCGCGCCCCGATCATGTCGCAGCGCGTGCCGTGCGGCGGCGAGTGCAGGACGAACACCGTTTCGTGTGGCGTGGTGCGCGTCGCCAGCGATGCGAGCGCGGAGGCGATGGTGGGTTCGCGCCGCTCCGGGTCGAACCGGTAGGGCGTGAGCCCCCGTGGGCCGCTCACCCAGCCGTCGAGGCGCGCGGGCGATTCGGGCTCTCCGTCGTCCCAGCGCTCCCAGTCCTTGAGCGAGAACGGCGTGATCGGCACCCAGGAGAGACCGGCCACCGGCACGCCGTCCACCTCGACGACACGGTCGTGAAGCAACCGCCACAGGCCGCCGTCGTGGCGTTCGAGACAGTCGTGATTGGCGGCCCAGTCGTCGTTTCCCATCAGGAGCAGCAGATCGCTCTCGGGTGAGGCCTCCCGGAGCCGGCGGGCGAACTCGACCAGGAAGCCCTCGAGGAACACGCGCTGGTGCGCCACGCCCTCGGGCCCCGCAGCGTGGGGCGCCAGGTCGCCGCCGATCAGCACGGCGCGCGGCCGGCGCGTGGCGACGATCGCGACCAGCTGCTCGTAGAGCGCGCCCTGTCCGTGCAGGTCGGAAGTGAAGAACCAATCGGGCACGCGGGACTCCCGCCGGCGGAACAAATGCAGGACATGTGGGACGCGACCGCGCGAATCTATCCGAGCGCTTCGCGCGACCGCAACCGGTGGAGAATCCCCTTGACCCTCCACGGGGCCGGTGCGGATACTTTTCGCTCGCTCCGCATGCTCCGTGCGCTTCGACCTCCACGGCTCTCAGGACTGCTCCCGAAAGGATCGCGCTCCATGTCCCATCGCCCCGCCCTGCGCCTCGCGCTGGCGATCGGCACGCTGGTCGCGTGCCTCGCCGGGCCCGCGATCGCCGCCCCCACCGGGAATCTCCTGATCGATCCCGGATTCGAGACGACGATGGCCGGGCATCCTTGGATGGCGGCCGGGTGGGACACGTCGTGGAGCGAGATGCCCACCGTGTTCTTCGGTCGCGACACGATGATGGCCCACAGCGGTCGCTACTCGGTGAACGTCGCGAACGTCAGCACGCTGGTGCCGCTCTGGCACAACTGGAGCCAGACGCTGGTCGTCGGCCAGGAGATGTGGAACAAGGACGTGGTGCTCTCGGTGTGGACCCGCAGCAACGGCCTGCAGGGCCGGGCCTACGTCCTGCTGCAGGCGTACCGCGACACGGTCGGGAAGATGTCGCGCCTCTGGAAGGTCCCGCGTGACACGGCCCTCGCGCGCCTGGGCTACCACACCACCGACGATCCGTACGTCTACCTGGGCGCCAAGCGCGAGTACTTCTCCGATCCCGAGACCGAGTGGGTGCGTCGGCAGGTCCGCGTCTTCATCCCGCCCTCGACGAATCTGATCATCGCGCGTTGCGGGCTGTTCGGCACCGGTCAGGTGTTCTTCGACGATGCCTCGTTGACGGCCGAGGACGCGCTGCCGCCGCCGGAGCCCCCGGTGGGCGTGAACCTGCTCGAGGACCCGGGCTTCGAGGGCAACGGCGACCGATGGGAGTACTCGCTGCCGCCCTACGACGAGATGAGCTGCGATCGTGACACGTCCGTGGTGCACTCCGGCAAGTACTCGGTCCGATTCAAAGGCGGCCTGAGCGGCATGGTGAAGACTCGCGCGGGGGTCGCGCAGGTGATCGGCAATCGCGCGCTGGCGGGCAAGCGGCTCCGCCTCACCGGCTGGGTCAGGTGCGACAGCCTGATGAGCCAGGCCTACATCAAGCTCTACTGCTCGACGCTCAAGCAGGACGAAGACGTGGGCGCGCCCCAGCTGATCGGCAACACCACGCCCTGGACCAAGCTCCAGCTGGAGATGGATGTGCCGAAGGACACCTATCAGGTGTGGGCGTGGCTGCTCTACAACGCTCCCTCGGAAGGACGCGTGTACTTCGACGACGCATCGCTCGAGGTCATCGGCCCCGCGCGCGGTGTGTCCCGCGCGGCAACGCCCGCCACGACACCACCCGGCGCCGCCACCCCGCCGAAGCCCAGACCCAAGGGCGCCGCGACGCCCTGAACGGGCCGGCTGCGCTCCGCACTCGGGTCGCGCGAGCCCCGAGGTCGCGTGAGGCGCGAGGTCGCGTGAGGCGCGATTGCGATGTCTCGGGATGCCACGCCGCTCCGCGATTCCAGGAGCACGCGGACTCGACCCTTGACAGACCCCCGATCGAGGACACAGACTTTCGTCGCAGCTGGGCAGAAAGATCTCCTTGGCAGGGAGCTTTCCCACCCGAGCCGGGGTCCCGTTCGCTGCACGGGACCTGTCTGATGACGAACGTGAGACTTCACGAGCGAGGTGAGTCGCACGAAGCGTCGAAGGGCCGCGCGGCAAGGGGGCTGTACGGCGTTCGAATCACTTGCCCGAAGTGGTTCCCTCTCGTGCGCCGAGTAGGTTGGAGGCCCCCCTCCGATTGTGGCAGCCGTCCCCCACCTCTGGTCCCCGCACTCCGCATGACCATCGTGATCGTTCGTGTGCCGCAGGGCGGCGCGTGCGTCGTCGCGGTACCCGGAGGAGGGCGGGGATCGAATCTCAGCGTGGGCCCTTGCAGCCCACGCCAGGCTGCCCGAGCCGCGGGATTCGGCCCCGCTTTTTCATGGGCCGACGCGGCTCCCACGGGCCGTCAGAACCAGCGTCTGCGGCGCAGATACCACCAGGTGCCGGCGGCGGTCGCGGCCAGCAACCCGAGCGCATAGAGCCAACCCCAGCGCCAGCCGAACTCGGGCAGCCGGAAATTCATCCCGTAGTAGCCCGTGACCACGGTGAGCGGCAGCATGATCGTGGCGATCACCGTGAGCACCTTGATCACCTGGTTGAGCCGGTTCGAGACGATGGACACGTGCAGCTCGAGCAGGGTCGCCGCCTCGTCCCGGAACGAGTCCAGCAGATCGCTCACCCGCGCCAGCCGATCGTAGACGTCGCGCAGGTAGGGACGCACCTCGGCGGGGATGGGGCGGAACTCGTCGCGCGTCAGCGCCAGCACGGTGTCGCGCTGCGGCCCGACGATCCGGCGTAGCGCGGACATGCCGCGCTTGAGCCGCAGGATGCCCTCGTCCAGCGGGTCCTCTCCTTTGCCGAACATCCGCTCCTCGAGCTCGTCGATGTCGGCCGCGATCCGCTCGGTGATCGGCAGGTAGTGGTCCACCAGCACGTCGAGCAGGAAGTGCAGCAGATACGCCGGCCCGCGCGCGAGCAACTCGGGGCGGCGAGCCAGCACATGGTGGGCGGCGCTCACCGATCGGGTGGGCGCCTCGTGATAGGTGACCAGGAAGCGATCGCAGAGCAGGAGATCCAGCTCGGCGAGCGTCGGACGTTCGTCGGTCTCCCAGCGCGCGGAGTGGACGGCGATATAGAGGTACGCTCCGTAATCGTCCACCTTGGGCCGGTTGATGTGCGTGACGACGTCGTCGAGGGCCACCGGATGGATGCCCAACGGCGCCAGCAGCGCGCGCGCCGAGGCTTCGTCCTCGCCCTCGAGATCCAGCCACACCATGCCGGGGCCCGTGAGGGCGAGGCGCGTCGCCTCGGCGGCGGGCACCTCGCGGGCGCCGGCGGCGTCGGCGTGCCAGGCGCGCATCATCGCGCCCGCTCCGCGGCACGGGCGGCGAGACGCAGCGCCAGCTCGCACGTGTTCTGGTGGATGCGGACGGTGTCGCTCACCCGGCGGGCGTATCCGCCGCCGAGCGTCACCACCACCGGGATGCCGCGCTCGACACAGCCCTCGAGCACCAGCCGATCGCGCTCGAGCAGCCCGGCGAAGGTGAGACGGAGCGCTCCCAGCTGGTCGTCCTCGTACGGATCGGCGCCCGCCTGGTAGAGGACCACCTCCGGACGATGCTCCCAGACGCGCTCGAGGCCGGCGCCCAGACGACGGTTGAACTCCTCGTCGCCGACGCCGTTCTCGAGTCCGACGTCGAGGTCGCTGCGCTCCTTGACCGGGTAGAGATGTTCCTGGTGGATCGAGAACGTGAACACCGCCTCGTCCGCCCGGAACAGATGCGCGGTGCCGTTGCCCTGGTGGAGGTCGCAGTCCACGACCGCGGCGCGCCGCACGCGCCCGTCGCGCTGCAGCACGCGGATGGCCACCGCCAGATCGTTGATGTAGCAGAAGCCGCTCGCGAGCTCGGCGTAGGCGTGATGAAACCCGCCGCCGAGGTGGACCCCGACCCCGTGCGTGAGCGCTTCGCGGGCCGCGCGCGTCGTCCCGCCGGCCGCGACCACGTAGGCGCGCACGATCCCCGGGGTGAGCGGCAACTCCGACGTGCGGGTGCGGGGCGTCCAGCGGAGCTGATCGAGATCGTCCAGGTATTCCGCGGAGTGGACCAGCAGCAGGTCGGCGCGGGGGGCGGGTTCGGCGGCGATGATGGCGTCCCCGGTCACCAGGCCGGCGGCGATCAGGCCATCGCGCACGAGCCGGAACTTCTCGGTGGGGAAGACATGCCGACCGATGTCGCACTCGTACTCCTGGGAGTGGACGACCGGCGCGTGGCGGCTCATGAGGCCACCATGGTGACACCGGGCCGAAAGCGGCGCAAAGGGCGGCGGGGCGGACCGGGCGGCCTATGCCGCCCGAGTGGCCCTCGGCTACAATCGTCCCCCGCATGCCCACACCGACCCGACCCGAGACCGATGCGTTCCGGGACCTCGAGCGCGCGCTGACGCGCCGCCGTCTCATGGGACTCGATCCGCGCCTGCGCGGCGAGGTGGCGCTGCTGGCACTGCTGATCGCCGCATTCGTCTTCTGGCAGGTGCGCGTCCCCCTCGACGGCCTGGTGCGCGCCCGTGGCCCGCTCTCGGGTGCGAAGGCCGTGGCCGTCCTGTGGGCGGCGCTCGCGGTGCTCGGAGCCGTGCTCGCCGGCACACGGCACGCGCGCCGGCTGCGCGACCGGCCGGCCGGACCCGAATGGCTGGCGCTCCCGCTCGATCCGTTCGCCCTCGAGCGCCATCTGGCCTGGGAATCCAGAAACCCCGTGATGTGGCTGACGGTGCCCGCGCTCGGTGTGCTCGCCGCCGCGGTCGGCCTGCTGCCGGCGTGGTGGCTGGCGCTGCTCGCCGCCGGATTCGCCTGGATGCTCCTCGAGTCGAGCGGCCTGGGCTGCACCATCGGCTCCCACGTCGCGCAGCGCGCGGTGGCGCCGCGGCCCGGGCTCCCTCCGATCGTGCGCGTGCTGGCGGTCGCGGCTCCGCGCGCCGCTCAGCGTCGACTCCCCGCACCGACCTGGCGCAGGAGTCCCGCGTGGGTGGCATTGGCGGGTAAGGACCTCCTCATCACCCTGCGCCACGGCCCGACACGACGGGCCGCGCTCCTGCCGATCGCGTTGGGCGTGGCGTCATGGCTTGCGTGGCGTCTTCCTGGCGAGTCCGCCTTCCGCCACGCGGTCGCGTTCGCCTTCGCGCTGCTCGCGGCGGCCGCGCTCGCCGAGTGGCTCGCCGTCCTCGCCGGTTCGGATCCGTTCGCGGCGCTGCGGGTGCTGCCCGTGGGGGTGGCGACCGTGTGGGGCGCGCGGTTCGTCTGGGTGGTGGCGGGCGCGCTGGCGCTCGACGCCGGCCAGGCCGCGGCCGCCGGCGAACTCGCGCCGCACGCCCAGCGGGTCCTGCTGGTGTGGATCGCAGGCGCCGCACTCGCCATCGGCACGCTGGGCGTCAACTACGGCGTGACCCTGTTCCCGCGGCCCGATGTCGCCCGCCGCATGCTCGGGCTGTCGCTGGCCCTCGCCGTGGCGGCCAGCGTGATGCTCCCGCTCTCCGGTTGGATCGTGCTGCTCGCCGCGGTGATCCACTCGGCGCTGCGTCTGCCGCGCTGGTCACGGCTCGAGGAGGGCTGATGCTCCGCGTCGCCTCGCTCACCCGGCGCTACGGGACCCTCACCGCGCTCGACGACGTCTCGCTCGCGGTGGCGGCCGGCGAGATCGTCGGCCTGCTCGGGGCCAACGGCGCGGGCAAGAGCACGCTGCTGCGCACCGCCGCGGGGCTGCAGCCTCCGGATGCCGGCACGGTGACGATCGACGGGATCGACCTGTGGGATTCACCCATCGAGGCCAAGCGTCGGCTCGGCTACGCCGCCGAGGAGCCGAGCTTCTACGAGGAACTCTCGGCCGAGGAGTACCTCGCCTTCGTCGCCGCGGTGCGCGGCATCGATCCCGTGGCCGCGCGGGCACGGGCCGCCGGGCTGCTCGAGGGCCTCGGACTCGCTGACCGCACCCGCGAGCCCGTGCATCGCTTCTCGCACGGGATGCGCAAGAAGCTCTCGTTCATCGCCGCCGTCCTGCATCGTCCGCCGGTGTTGCTGTGCGACGAGGCGCTCGAAGGCTTCGATGCCGGCGGCGCCCTCGCCGCCAAGGAGGAGTTGCGCGCCTTCGCCGCGGCGGGCGGTGCGGTGCTGTTCTCGAGCCACGTCACCGAGACCATCGAGCGCCTGTGCGACCGTGCGATACTGCTGCACGGCGGACGCGTCGCGCGCGTCATCGAACGCGCCGTCTGGGGCGGCCCCCCTTCCGGGCCCTCCGCGCTCGAGCGCGAGTTCCTGGCCGTCGCCGGCCCATCCACCCGCTGAGGAGACCTCCATGCGGCACGTCGCGGTTCTGCTGACCCTGGTCCTGAGCCTCGCCGGCGGCGCGCCCGCCCTCGCCCAGCCGAGCGCGAGCGACGGGGTGCTATTCGCGTTCTCGTTCCCGACCGCGTTGCGCGCCGGCCTGCTCGTGTTCGCCGATTCGATCGTCAGCACGGATCCGCTCGAGGCGTCACGAGCCCTCGCCTATCGGGGGCTGAGCTTCGCCCGTGACGGCGAGCCCGACAGCGCGGTGGCGATGTACGAGCGCGCGTTCGCGCTCGACCCGCGGCGCGAGCCTCGCATCGACCTGGCCGAGGCGCTGCTGAGTCGCCTGGCCCCGGGCGACGCCGAGCGGGCGAAGACGGTCCTGCGTCCGATCCAGCCGGTCACTCCCGAGCGGCCCGACATCCCCTATGCCGCCAACGACCAGGCGCTGTTCGCGTGGGCGCACTACCTCGCGGGGAGCGCGGACAGCGCGGCGCGCCTGCTCGCCCCGATCGAGGGCTGGCTGAGCCCCCGCCACGACTGGCGATATCGCCTGGCGTGCGTGGCCTTCGAGCGCGGCGACTGGACGCGGGTGATCATCCTCCTCACCACGCTCGCCGTCGAGTCCCGCGACTACGACTCCGACGTGATGGAGATGCTGAGGAAGTCGGCCGAGAAACTGAACGCCGGCCGGCAGCTCGAGCCCCACCTGCAGACCGAGATCGGCACGCGCGACAAGATCGACGCCGCGCTGCTCGGCGACCTGGGCGCCCGCCGTGTCGCCCTGACCGGCCGCGATGGCGCCCCGCTCGGCGGCATCCTGCTCGCTCCCAGGGCGAAGGCGCGGCCGCGTGCCGCCGTCGTGCTGATCGCCCCGGGCGACACGCTCGCGGCCTACGACTCGCTCGCCGTCGGACTGCGCCGGATGGGACTGGCGGTGATGCT
Source organism: Candidatus Eiseniibacteriota bacterium (assembly GCA_041492985.1). Taxonomy (GTDB): domain Bacteria; phylum Eisenbacteria; class RBG-16-71-46; order RBG-16-71-46; family RBG-16-71-46; genus WS-11. The sequence continues at coordinate 4,277 of JBGPXY010000038.1, read as the reverse complement.
GGTCGAGCCGCGCGGCTCGGGCCGCTCGGTCTCGGCCACCTGCCCGCTGCCGGACTCGTGGCGCGGACGCGAGGCGTCGATGCAATCCCGGTCCGCGTGGGACGTGCGCGCGGCGGTCAGCGCGCTGGCGCGCGAGGCGCACGCCGACACGGCCCACTATCTCGTGGTCGGCGTCGGCGCGACCGCGTCCATCGCCGTGGAGGCCGCACGGCTCGATCGGCGCGCCGCCGTCATGATGCTGGTGAGTCCCGCGCCCTCCCCGGTCGATCGCGGCGCCGTGCGCGCGACCCTCGCGGCGCTGCGACGCCCGGTCTATTTCCAGACGGCACCCGAGGATTTCACCACGTACGAGGTGGTCGACTCGCTCTACCGCGTCTGCGACGAGCGCGTCTCGCGTGTCGCCGACACCAACAAGCCCGGCACGTTCGCGACGCTGTTCCGCCGCGACCCGAAGATCCTCGAACGCTTCAAGCTGTGGCTGGGGGAATCGTGGCCGAAGGTGAGCGCGCCTCGCGCCACTCCACCATCACGACCGCGCAAAGGATGAGCGCCGCGCCCGCCCACCAGCGGGCGACGAAACGCTCGCCACCCACGGTGATCGCGAAGCCGAGCGCGAAGACCGGCTCGAGCGCGAACAGCAGTCCGATCCGTCCCGGCGGCAGCGTGCACTGCGCGAGCACCTGGAGGAGGGGCGCCACGGCGCTGCCGAACAACGCCAGGTAGCCGACCCGAGCCCAACCCGCGCCGTCCAGCGATCGCAGCTGGCCGACGAGATCGCCCGCGAACGGCAGGGTGCACGCGGCGACGACCACCGCTTGCGTGCCGGTGAGGACCACCGCGTCCACGCGCGGCGCCCAGCGCGCCACGCCGACGATCTGGAGCGCGTAGAGCGCGGCGCCGAGCAGCGTCCACGCCTCGCCTACCCCTAGGCGCCATGCGCCGCGCAGCGAGAGCAGCGCGGCGCCGACCGTCGCCATCAGCAGCCCCATGCCGAGCCACCGCGTCGGTCGCTGGCGCATCAACGGCCACGCGAAGAGCGCCGCCAGCAGCGTGCCGGCGCAGGTGAGGAACGCCGACGACCCCGCGCTGGTGGCGGTGAGCCCGATCGCCTGGAAGAGGTATCCCCCGGCGGTCAGCAGGCCGGTCACCGCCCCTCCCACCACGGCCGCGCGATCCCACGGACGACGCCGGACGAGCACCGCGAGGGAGAACAGCAGCGCCGCCCCGGCGAAGCGGATCCCGACGAGTGCGGCGGGCGAGAGCTGCTCGAGGCTGTCACGCGCCACCACGAAGGTGGCGCCCCACAGCAGCGTCGCCGTGACCATCGCGGCGACGGGATGCGGCCCGGCGCGGCGGACGGCGCTCACCGTGTCACGCGCGCGGGCGACGGCGGCGCGCGGGCGGCGTCAGGGTATTGAGCGCGAACGAGAGGCTCTCGAATTCGACCGTCATGTCCACGGTGCGCAGCGCCACGTGCGCGGGCACGAACAGCTTCCGCGGCGCGAGGTTCAGGATCCAGCGCACGCCCGCCGCCACGAGCGCGTCCGCCACCTCCTGCGCGGCACGCAGCGGCGTGGCGATCACCGCCATGTCGAAGGCGCCGCTCCTGGCCGCGGCTGGCAACTCGGCGATGTCGCGCACCAGCAGTCCACCGAGGAGCTGCCCGATGCGCGCGGGGTCACGGTCGAACGCGGCCACCACGTCGAAGCCCTGCTTCTCGAAACCGCGGTAGAGCATCAGGGCGGTGCCGAGGTTTCCGGCGCCGACCACCGCGACGCGCCATCGCCGGTCGAGCCCGAGGATGGCGCGGATCTCCTTGCGCAGGTGGGCGACGTTGTAGCCCAGACCGCGCCGGCCGAACGAACCGAAGCACGAGAGATCCTTGCGGACCTGCGCCGAGGTCACGCCTTCACGTTCGGCCAGGCGGTGGGACGAGATGAGGCGCTTGCCCTCGTCCTCGACTTCCTCCAGCACGCGGTAGTAGTGCGAGAGGCGGCGGACGGTGGGTTCGGAGATGCGTGGCATCGCTCGTCGCCTCCCGTGACGCGTGGGCCACGCCGGCGGGCGTTCACGTGCGCAGCCCTGCCGGTCCGGCCGGGTCAGCCCTCGGGAGTCTCCTCGGGGGTCATCTCGGGCGCCGCGCCGGCATCGCCGTCGGCCCCGTTGCTCTCACCCTCGTCCTCTTCGCTCACCACGCGGGTGACGCCCGCCACCGCGTCGGGGAGCAGGTCCCCCTCCCCCGCCGCGGCCAGGTTGACCAGTCGCACGCCCTGCGTGTTGCGGCCCATCACCGAGATCCCCTTCACCGGCATCCGGATCATCTGGCCCGAGCGCGTGATGATCATCAGCTCGTCACCGTCCACGACTTCCTTCACCGCCACCACCGGACCGTTCCGGTCGTTGGTCTTGATGGTGATGATGCCCTTGCCGCCGCGATGCGAGACCCGGTAGTCGCCGATCTCGCTGCGCTTGCCGTAGCCGTTCTCGGTCACCGCCAACAGCGTCGCCTGCCGCTTCACCGCGACCAGGCTCACGACCTCATCGGTCTCGTCGTCGAGCGTAACCGCCTTGACCCCGTAGGCGGTCCGGCCCATCGGTCGCACCTCGCTCTCGGCGAAGCGGATCGCCAGCCCCTGCTTCTTGGCGAGGATGATGTCCTGCGTGCCGTCGGTGAGGATGGCCTCAAACAACCCGTCGCCGTCCTCGAGCAGCACCGCGTTGATGCCGCCGCGGCGCGGGTTGCCGTACGCCGACAGCACCGTCTTCTTGATGAGGCCCTTGCGGGTGGCGCACACCAGATAGTGCTTGTCGTCGAACTCCTTCACCGCGACCACGGCCTGGACACGCTCGTCGCGCGACAACCCCTCGAGGTGGTTCACCAGCGGCCGCCCGCGCGCCGTGCGCCCGGCCTGCTCGACCTCGTGCACCTTGAGCCAGTAGCACCGCCCCTTGTCGGTGAGGAACAACAGGTAGCTGTGCGTGCCGGCCACGAACAGGTGCTCGATGAAATCCTCTTCCTTGGTGCGGGCGCCGATCACGCCCTTGCCACCGCGCCGCTGCGAGCGATACGAGGAGATCTCCTGGCGCTTGATGTAGCCGGCGTGGGAGATGGTGATCACCATGTCCTTCTGCTCGATGGTGTCCTCGTAGTTGATGTCGCCCTCCTCGGTCACGATCTCGGTGCGTCGCGCGTCGCCGTACTTCTCTCGCAGGCGCGCGACCTCGTCCTTGATGATGCCGAGGATCTTCTTCGGATTGGCGAGGATGCCCTTGAGCAGCTCGATGAGCTTGATGATCTCGAGGTACTCGTCCTCCACCTTCTTGCGTTCGAGGCCGGTGAGCCGCGCCAGGCGCATCTCGAGGATCGCGTTCGCCTGGATCTCGCTGAGCTTGAACTCGGTCATGAGCCCGGTGCGCGCGGTGTCGACGTCCTTCGAGCTGCGGATCAGCGTGATGACGGCGTCGAGATGGTCGAGGGCGATCTTGAGCCCTTCGAGGATGTGCGCACGCTTCTCGGCCTCCGCGAGGTCGAACTCGGTCCGGCGTCGCACCACCACCTGGCGGAACAGCACGTACTGATCGAGGAGGGCGCGGAGGGTCAGCACCTGCGGTCGCTGGTCGACCAGCGCCAGCATGATGGCGCCGAAGGTGGTCTGGAGCGGTGAGTGCACGAACAGCTGGTTGAGGACCACCTTGGGGTTGGCGTCCTTCTTCAGCTCGATGACGATGCGCATCCCGTCGCGGTCGGATTCGTCGCGCAGGTCGCTGATGCCGACGACGCGGCCCTGCTTGACGAGGTCGGCGATCTTCTCGAGGAGCGCCCCCTTGTTGACCTGGAACGGGATCTCGCTGACCACCAGGCTCATGCGCCCGAGCCGTCCCTCTTCGACCTGCACCTTGGAGCGCATCTTGATGAGTCCGCGCCCGTTCGTGTAGCAGTCGCGGATGCCCTGCGTGCCGTAGATGATGCCGCCGGTCGGGAAGTCCGGACCCTTGACGATCTTGAGCAGGTCGGCGGGCGCCGACTCGGGGTGATCGATGACGAAGACGATCGCGTCGCAGATCTCGGTCAGGTTGTGGGGCGGCACCTCGGTCGCCATCCCGACGGCGATCCCCGAACACCCATTGATGAGCAGGTTGGGCACCACGCTCGGCAGGACGACCGGCTCCTCGCGGGTCTCGTCGTAGTTGGGGCGGAAGTCGACCGTGTTCCTCTCGAGGTCGGCGAGTATCTCCGCCGCCAGCGCGGTGAGACGCGCCTCGGTGTATCGCATGGC
>JBGPXY010000106.1:0-9479 GCA_041492985.1 Candidatus Eiseniibacteriota bacterium | reverse complement strand
TAGAGCTGTCGCGCGAGGTACGAGCCCACCTCGGGACTCGTGACGTAACGCTCCCAGGCGCCCGGCCCGTCTCCGAGCACCCGGGTCAGCAGGTGGCGCTCGAGTTGCGACGCCATCATCTCCCCGAGCATGTAGTTGTGGTAGTAGACCGGCGCGACGCTGAAGTGGATCTTGCTCGCCCAGTCGGGCGCCCCGCGCCCCTCCGGTCGGTGGACGCCTTGAAAGCGCTCGACCAGATCCCACCACAGCGAGTCCAGGTCCTGCTCGGGATCGCGATAGATCGCGCGCTCCATGTGGCACATGACCAGCTCCCAGCGCGTCTGCACCAACAGCTGGGACCTCCCGGCCCGGCCGAGCGCCGCCGCCGCCGCCCGCGCCTCCTGCGCGGGCATGCCGGCGTAGGCCGTCAACCACGCGGCGTTCTTGGACAGCCGGCCGAACAGCATCGCCGAGGCTTCGGTCGTCAGGATGTGCGACGGCACGCGCAGCAGGTACGGCAGCGTGGCGTCGATCTGCTGGTCGTACACCGCGTGCCCGTACTCGTGCAGCATCGTCGCCATCCAGTATTCGCTGGGCTGGATATTGCACAGCACCCGGATGTCGGCGCCGCGGTCCATCGACAGGCAGAACGCGTGCTGGCTCTTCCCCGGCTTCTCGTAGAGGTCGGCACGGGCCAGGAGGTCACGGATGTCGAACCCGATCGAGCGGTAGAAGCGCTCGGTCAGTCCCTCGAGGGATTGCTGGCGGAACCACGGATCGAGCTCCACCTCGGCGACAGGAGCCTCCTGGAAGAACGGATCGCTGTAGTGCCAGGCACGCAGCTCACGCGCGGCGACCCCGAAGCGTCGGGCGAGGCGCTCATCGAGCTCCCCCTTGTAGACGTCGAAGAGCGGGCGCGTGCCGGTGTCGAGATCGTCGAGCAGGGCGAACAGCTCGCGCTCGTCGAGCTCGTCCAGCTCCAGCATCATCGAGTAGTAGTTCGAGAACCCGAGGGTGGTCGCCGCCTGGTTTCGCAGCCGCACCAGCGTCAGCAGGTCGTCCACCACCTCCGCCCCCACCTGCTTCGACGCCTCCCACGCCCGCCGCCGTGCGGGCGTGAGGTCCGCATCCCGGAGCACCTGGCGGATCTGGTTGTCGGTCACGCGCTGCCCGTCGAGCTCGGCGCGGAAGTTGTTGAATCGGCTCTCGAGCGCCTTCTCGAGGGACACCATCCGCTCGATCATCTCGGGTGGGATCTGATGGGCGCGGTAGTCGTTGATCAGCAGCGTGAGCTGTCGCCGCAGGAGCGGATCCGTCACGCCGCCGGCATCACGCAGCGCCCGCAGCTGCGCGTAGGGCTCGGGGCGGGCGAAGATCATGCGGATCTGCGAGTCCAGCCGCGCGCTCTCCTGCTCGTAGCGGCTCTCGCCGGTGACGTTGGCGAGCCAGATCGCGTCGTTGTAACTGCGCTGCAGCGGCTCGAGCTCGGCGACCAGGCGCGCGATGAAATCGGCGAGCGTGGCCTGACGAGCGAGGGCAGCGTCGGCGATGTCCACGCGCAATCCTTTGGGGGAGCACCACGCGACGGGGCCCGCCGCGCCAGCGGCCGCGCCGGGAGGCTCGCGGTCCCAGCGTGGATGGAGGGGTCCGAGAGGCGGGCAGTCTATCGCAGGGCGAGAAGCGACGGCAACGGCGGGTCGCCGCCAGGGCCTCGCTGCGGAACCCGCCGGTCAGGCGGCCTGGGCGTCCGTGTCCTGGTCGGCCACGCCCAGGGGCGCACCCGCGCTCTCGGAGAGCCGGATGCCCACGACCGCCGCGGTGTTGACGAGGTGCACGCCGACCGGGGTGATGAGGGCGAAGTACTCGCCGCCGCGCTGATTCATGTAGTCGGAGACCCGCTGGCTCTCGCGCTGGAGGGGCATCCAGATCCGGCCGGCGATCGTCGTGCCGTCATCGAGCGCCACCTCGGACTCCTCCTCGCGCCAGGGCTGGAAGCCGCGTGCGAAGACGTCGCTCTGGATCACCTGCCGCCCGGTCGTCACCCGCGAGACCCGGTGCTTGTTGACGAGCTGGATGCGACCCTCGTCGCCGATCGCGACCGGAAGGAAACGGCTGGTCTCGTTCAGCTTCTCGAGCACGGTCTGGTGCCGGTTGCCGGCGGCGTCGAGGTCCAGGAAGATCCAGCCCTGAACCCCGCGCAGATCGCCCGACCAGAGCGTCACCGGGATGCGTCGTTTCGGGATGTAGTGATCCATCGTCGACCTCGTCGTCTCCTTTCCAACGTCGGGCCACCGACGGCGGCGGACCGGTCTCACCCAGGCCGCATCGCGCGCACGATCGTCGCTCCGCGCCTCGTGACCGCCGAACCTCTAGCAAGGCCTCTGCCGGAACGAGCCACGGCCGGATCCGCGCGCCGGGACGACCGGATCCGAGCGCGCGCAACTCTTTCCGGGCGACGAACGGCCGGCGAGCGGTGCCGCGACCGCGCCGCGCGTTGCACGCTGCACGACGTCGCGCCCGTCCCGTCCGAGTCCTGCATGGTGCGCGCGAGGGTCGCCGACGCGTTCCCGGGGAGCCCGGGACCGCTCTGCTAGACTGCGGCGTCATGCAGCGCGCCGAGCCGCTCCGCCGCCCGATCCGCTCGACCTCCGGGCGCGACGGCGCCTCATGGCTCGCGATGTTCGCGATCGCACTGGTGCTGCGTGCCGGGTGTGCCTGGCTGCTGGCCGGCACACGCGTCACGCCCGGCTCGGATGCGGCCGTCTTCGACGGCGTCTCGTGGAATCTCGCCCGCGGCGCGGGCTTCACGCTCGAGTCCGCCGCCGGGGCCCATCCGACCGCATCGGTCCCACCGGTCGGGCCCTGGCTCACGAGCCTGCTCTACCGGGCCGTGGGGCACCGCTACGTCGCGGCCGTGCTCCTCCAGTGCGTGATCGGATCCCTGATGCCCCTGCTGATCGCCGCTTTCGGCCGCTCGCTGTTCGGGGACCCGGTCGGCCGCTGGAGCGGCTGGATCGCCACCGTGGATCCGCTGCTGGTCCTGTTCCCGGGCGCCTGGTTCACCGAGACCACGGGCTGTGCCGCGCTCCTGCTGGCCCTGTTCATCAGTGCCCAGTGGGTCCGCACGCCTCGGAACGGACGCGCGCTGGGGGCGGGGCTGGCCTGGGGTGTCGCCGCCCTCACCGCGCCCACCGCCCTGGTGCTGCCCGCGATCGTGATCGTCTGGGCATGGCGGCCGCTGGGCCTCACGCTGGGCGGCAGCGCGCGCGTGCGCCAGCTGGGGCTGCTCCTGCTCGGGATCGCGCTGGTCGTGAGCCCGTGGACGCTCCGCAACGCCACGGCGCTGCGGGCTTTCGTCCCGGTCACCACCGGCTACGGCCGCGCGCTGATGGAAGCCAACAATCCCGCCACATGGGGCGATCCGGCGGCACGAGGCGGTACCGACCGCGCGAGCTATCAGGCCGCGCTGACCGGAGCGTTCCAGGGGCTGGACGAAGCGACCACCGACGCCCGTGCCCGCGCGAGCGCCTGGGCGTTCATCCGCGGCCGCCCGCACGACTGGCCGGCGATCGCGGCGGCCAAGCTCGCGCGGTTCGCATGGCCGAGGGCGACGGGTGAGGACGATGTCGCCTCGCTGCGCGCCGGTTCACGGTCGGTTGTGACGATGCGCCTCGATCCGCTCCCCGCCTGGTCGCTGGTCATGCTGCCGTTCGCGCTCTGGGGTGTCGGGCGCTCGCTGCGTGGCGGGCGCCGCTGGTTCCAGGCGCTGCCGCTGTGCTTCATCCTCGCCTTCATGCCGGTCGCGGTGGTGTTCTCGGGCTCGATCGGGACGCGCCTGTCGGTCGAGCCCCTCGTGGCACTGCTTGCGGCGCTGGGTCTCGAGAACGTGCGACGACGTCTGGTGACGCGGCGCCGCGGGTTCACGGTCGTCCAGGGCCGCCGCGCGGAGCCGCCGCCCGGGGGAGCGTGACCGGACGACCCGCCCATTCCGAGAATGCGCGCGCCATCACCGCCTGGGCGGGCTTGTCGCGCGGCGAGTACGATGCGTCGCCCGGGCCCGAGCCGGCTTCCGAGCTGAACCACTTCCACCAGAAGACACCCGCGATCCAGGTGTCCGGCTCGAGCCCGCGCACCAGCGCCTCGTAGCAGGCCCGCTGCGCCTCGAGATCACGCGCTCCTCCGCGCTCGTCCCACGGCCGCACCGCCGCGGCCGATCGCGGCGCGTAACCCACCTCGACGATGAGCACCGGTCGGCCCGCGCGCGCGCCCACGGCCTTCAGCTCTTCCAGCGCCTTGCGCGCGCGCGCCGTGAGCACCGCCACGTCGTGCGTAGGGACATCGGCGAGTGGTGCGTAGAAGGAGACCCCGACCATGTCGAGGGCGTCCCAGAATCGGATCCCCCGCACCTCCTCGCCCCAGTTGGCGCCGTAGGTGATCGTGCCTCCGTACACGCGCCGCACATCGGCGATCAGCGCGCGCCAGCGGTCCGGGCACTCGAGTGCGGCGCGGGTGAGCTCGTGTCCGACCACCAGGCCGTCGAATCGTTCCCGCTGAGCGACCAGCGCATAGTGGAGGATGAACTCCCGGTAGCGGTCGAAGAATCGCGGCCAGCCCGCCGGGCCGAACTCCAGGTCGCCCACGAACCCCCTCGTCCAGAGATGCGGCTTCAGCCACACCCGCAGCCCGAGCGCCCGTGCGCGCGCCGCGGCTTCGCATACCGCCTCGTCCGACTCGCCATCCGGTCCGGCGTCGGTCTCGGGGACGATCTCGGGCCGCTCCGGATCAGGCAGGTATCCGAAGGGCGTGATCGACACCCACTGAGCGCCGAGCCCCCGAAGCTTCGCCAGCTCACGGCCGCACGCGGCCGAGAGGTATCCGCCTTCGAGCCGGACGGAATGCGCGAGACAGACGCCCGACTGGAATCCGTCCGCCGGGCGCCAAGGGCGGGGCTGCCTCATCCGGGTCACGCGCTCCCCCGCGCGCGCCAGCGAATCGGCGAGCAGCGCGTACCGACCTTCGACCGCCGCGACCTCCACACCCGCGCGACGGCACAGGCTGTCGAGCGTGCCGGGGCCCGAATCGTCCAGGAGGGCGAGCACCGCCCTCCGCCCCCGCGCGCCGGCGGTCTCATAGACGGCACGCACCAGGAGCGCCCGGGCCGGATCCCACACCAGAGGCGAGCGCCACGCGTGAGCACCGGCGTCCGAGGTCTGCTGGGAACTCCGCGTGCCGGCGTCCCTGGCGCGCGGAAGCAACCGGCCGAAGTAGAGGCGGCTCACCGCCGACTCAAGCGGCTCGCCCTCGAATCGGCCGCAGAGCGCGACGGCGGCGGGCGTGAGCCACGGCGAGTCGGCCGCGGCACCGAGACGCCGCAGGCGGGCGGCGGCGACGCTCCAGAGATCGAGAGCGTCGCGGCCCGCCGCGAGCGAGGCGTGTGCCCCCCCCGCGGCGTCGAGGTGTTCGGGGCGCGTGCTCCGGGTGAGCTCGCCCTTCGTTTCGAGCGTCGCGTACAGGGTCAGCGCGATCGGCGGCGCGCCGCGCGCCGCGAAGCCCATCCGATCGAGTCGACCCAGCAGCTCCTGCGCCGCGCCCAGCACGGCCCCCGCTCCCGCGGTCCCCGGAACGCTCACCACCCGGACCGGACCACTCCCGGCGGGTCGCATCGCCAGCCGGGCGCGTTCGCGCAGCGCTTCGAGGTCGCGGTCGAGCGTCGGATCGTAGCGCCAGGGGCGGCCGGGACCCTGGGCGAAGACGCCCGAACGCACCAGCTCGCCATCACGGTAGATCCGCCAGTCCTCGGTGCCGAAGATCATCCCCGCGCCCCGGCGCGCGATCGCGGCGCCCGAGTTGCCCGCGATCAGCAGCGCGAAGCGCCCAGGCTCGAGCGGATTGGGCCACACCAGGTGAAGGACGTCGCCCGGCCGATCGTAGTCGGTCTCCTGCCAGCGGAATCCGCGGGCGGTGAAGGTGACGGGGAACGCTGGCGCCCACCGCCGGCTCCACTCATTGTCGCGCGGCCCGCCGAGCAGGAACACCGACCGGCGTCCCAGCTCCGCGGCGGAGGCGTCGCGATCGGCCACGACCGCGGCGCTGTCGCCGGCCATGAAGCGCAGGGCGAAGGCGTACGCGCGCTCACGCAGGACGGGCGCGCTGGCCGGGTCACGGGTCCCGTAGACGACCAGGAATCGCTCCGCGGCGTCGAGTGAGGCCTCCATCCGCTCGCGGGTCTCCCGGGGCGGCTGGAGCGCGAGCGGGGCGCCGGGCGGCGTCGCCAGCGCCAGCGCGGCGAGCCAGTGCAGCCCGCGCGCCGAAGGCGGCATCAGCGGGCGATGACGCTCGCGACCCGGTAGCGGAACGTGTAGGTGATGGGTCGCTCTTCCACCAGGAAGACCAGATCGACGCTGAAGAACTTGTCCGCGTATTGCAGCGCGGTGTGATCCTCGGGGAGGAGCGGCCGGTGCACCTGCTGATCGGTCCCGGCCGGGTCGAGCAGGTAGTCGAGCGGCAGCACGTAGTCCCCGTAGCGCTGGAGGCCGGGGATCTGCGTGTCGGGCTGCGCCTTGAATCGGTCCGCCCAGCGCGTGGTGCTGTGCGCCACCTTGTCGGTCCTGTCGTTAGGATCGGTGAACGTCGAGCGATCCCAGACGATCCAGACCAGGCGATCCTGCCGATTCTCCACCTGGAAATGGAGCGCGTCCGGCGTCGGCTTGAAGTAGAACGAGAGATCGCGGTACTGGAAGGTGAAGCGCTCGCTCGGCGGGTCGACCTGCCGGAAGCGGTACCGGAACAGGGCATCGGGCGAGCCCGGGATCGCCTCGACCGAGTCGTCCGCGCCGACCACGAGACGACTCAGCCCCTGGTCGGGCGCCGGCGGCGTCTTCATCGTCTCGGGAGCGGGACCGGACGAACAGCCGAGCAGCTGTCCGAGGAGAACGGTCGTCGCGGCGAGTCTCACGGCCATGCGCAGTCGCACGTCGCCAGACTAGGCGCGGTCGCGGACACCGTCAAGCGAACCCATCGAGGACGCCGCGGCGCGCGCGGCCCGAAGCGAGGGCCAGGGCGCCTCTCGGGGGGAGCGGAACGCGCGGTCGGCGATGACCGCGGCTACCGATAGAGCGTCTTCACCAGTCCCCAGGTCCCGGGCATCGCCGGGTCGGCGCAGCAGAAGAAGGCGTCGACGTACATGACCACGCCGTGGATCCCCGATCCGCCGAGGATGGCGCACAGATCCTCGCCACCCGGAGGACCGCCGGGATGGTCGTTGTACTGGGTGCAGTTCTGGCAGGTCGCGGGCCCGCAGAACGCCGGTCGCAACGCGGGGCAGTCGGTGGCGTTGAACTCGAAGCTCAGGAACGTCGGCCCTTCGAGGCAGCAGCCGGGCGGGAGCGGCATCGAGAAGTCGACGCAGTCATCGAGCACTCCACCGTCGTTGAGGATGTAGGTGGTCGGTGGGCAACGGATATCGAGGGGATTGGGAGCCAGACACCCGGGGGAAAGCTCCAACGCACCGACGATGGCGACGTCCACCGAGATCTGACACGACTCGGTGAAAGAGAGCTGCACGTGAGCGGTCGACATGGTGAAGAGCGGAGCGGACGGGGCCGGACACACGGGACAGGCGCCCGGGACGAGCAGCGTGTAGAAGGCGTCCTGCGGGGGCTGCAGGTAATCGAACGTCAGGACCGATGGCGGAGTCACGCCCATCTGGCAGGCCGGAGACGTGCGCGTGGTGGGGCCGAGCTGACGGCCGACCGGCGCCCCGCCAGGCGGGACCGCGCTCGGCGCGGGCGTGGGCTTCGCGGCGAACGCCGGCCCGAGCGCGAACCCCAGGGCGATGCCCACAAGCGGTGGGACGAGCCGGTGGCGGAGTTCCATCTGAACCCTCCCTTCCCTGGGACCCGGGTCGGGCCCGGTGCCGGCGCGGCCAGTCCGGCGCGGGGACTCGGCGCCAGAACTGGTACCACAAATACGATGCCGGGGTCCCGTGAAGGGACCCCGGCATGTGAGAAGTGGAGACTTCGAACTACCGGTACAGCGTCTTCATGCGGCCCCAGGTCCCCGGCATCGCCGACGTACCCTGGCAGCAATCCCCGCTCACCCACGCGCTGAGGTCTCCGGGGAACCCGTAGTCGACCACCAGGTCGCGCTGGGTCGGATCACCGGGATAGAAGTTGTAGCTGGTGCACGAGGTGGGCGTTGCGTCGGTCACGAGCGCCGGCGACACCAGACCACCGTTGATCACACAGGTCCCGGTGACCGGGAAGGCGTACTCGAGGAACACCTTTCCGCTGACGCAGCAAGCCGCCGGCAGGTTGAAGTTGTGAACGACGACGCCACCGGCCCCAGCACTGATGTTATAGGTCGTCGGCGGGCAGATCACGTGGGTGCGGTCGGGGACGTTACAGCCACCCGTCACATTGGTGCTCCCGACGATGGAGATGGTGATCGGAAGGGTGCAATCGGTCGACCAGTAGAGCACGACGTGGGCCTGGCTGAGGAGCGTCGCCCCACCCGGGCAGCAGTTGGCCGGGTCGAGCAGAGCGTAATACTCGTCATCCGGCGGAAGGATGAACGCGATCGCAGAAGCCACCGGCTCGGTGTTACCCACGTTACAGGGCAATGACGTGATCGATCCTTCAATCGGCGCGCCCTGAACCGGGATCGCGGTCGGAGCGGACTTCGAGGCGAGCGCCGGAGCGACGGCGAGCGCCAGACAGATCGCGACAAGCGGGAGGACGAAGCGGTAGCGGAGATGCATGTGAATCCTCCTTCAAGAGGACCGACGGTGGACCCTGCTGCGGTGTGCGGCCAGCTCATGGCGCGAGCAAGCGACTCCGCGCGCACGAGATGGAGTGGACGCCTGCAGATAACAATGCGCTGACCCGCGGTGGCTCGTCAACCCAAAAGCCACGGCCACGGCCGGAATTCGGAGCATCCCTGCCCTACGCGCCGCGTTTACCATCGCTATCCTCGTTCGGTCGCTCCTTCCCCAGGGCCGACCTCAACGCGCCCTCCAGTTCCGGGTGCGTGTGCCGGTATCCGCTGGCCAGGAGCCGCCCCGGGAGGACCCGCTGGCTGTAGAGCAGCAGTTCCTCCCCCAACTCTCCGAACAGGAAGCGAACTGCCCACCCCGGCAAGGGCAGGAGCGCCGGGCGTCCGAGTACCCGGCCGAGCGTGCGCGCGAACTCTCGATTGGAAACAGGCCGAGGGGCGACCACGTTGACCGGGCCCCGGAGGTCGGGGGCGTTCAGCGCGTGGTCGAACGCCCCGATCGCGTCTCCGAGCGTGATCCAGCTCATCCACTGGCGTCCGCCGCCGATCGGCCCCCCAAGCCCGAGGACGAACGGCAGCAACATCCGTGGCAGCGCCCCAGCCCGGCCGCTGAGCACCATCCCCAACCGGAGATGGGCCACGCGGATGCCCGCGCGCGAGGCCGGCTCCGTGGCGGCTTCCCAATCGCGCACCAGCTCGGCCAGAAAGCCCGACCCTGGGCCGCTGGT
>JBGPXY010000009.1:0-29962 GCA_041492985.1 Candidatus Eiseniibacteriota bacterium | reverse complement strand
TCGGTCAGGTAGACGAAGCCGGTGCCCGGGTCTACCGCGACCGCTTCGTGGTAGAAGCGCCCCATCGCCTTGATGGGGGTAGCGTTCGCCAGGCCCTCGGCACGCGCGTCCACCTCGAAGATGTAGCCGTGGCGCTCGGACACATCGGGACGCAGGTCGTGGACCACCGGGTCGAGCGGGCCGGGCATGTAGGTACACTCTTCCGCCGAGAGCCACGAGCCCCAGGGCGTCGGCCCGCCGGCGCAGTTGCGGAACGTGCCGGCAAGACTTGGGAAAGACCGCAGCAGCCTGCGGTCGGCGTCCACCCACAACGTGGTGGTGCCGCCGGTGCCGAGCCGGTCGTAGCCCAGGGTGTGCCCCGGGTCCACCGCCGGTTTATGCCCGGGCTCCAGCTCGTGATTGCGCACCAGCACCGTCATCCCCGCCAGGCCGGAGTAGGCGGCCATCCCGTCGTGCCGCGCAGGCACCAGTTCGCCGTTGCTGAGCTTCTGGGTGAAACGCGGGTCACCCTCGCTGCCCAGCAGTGCCGTCGACAGCGCGCGGTACTGGAAGCCCGCCGGCAGGTCGAGGAGCCCGGCCGGGTCGGCGATCAGCGGGCCGTAGCCCCTCGCGATGGCGCTCCCGCTGGCGTTGGTGGCGGACGCCATCCGGGCGCTCAACAGCTGGAGGGCGTTCGGCACCAGCAGGCCGGCCGAAGCGGCGGCTCCGGTGCGGAGGAAGCGACGGCGGGAGTAAGCCAATGCAGCTCCTGAGCGAAGCGTGGGCGGGGCATGCGGTTGATCGAAGCCGACCCCGGGCCACCCTAGCAGACCAAGGGCGACGGCGGGTATCATTGCCACGTCCCGGCCTGTCCCTCGCGGAGAACCTCCTCGTGATCCGACGCCTCGTCCCCGTGATGGCCGTGCTGCTGGCCGGCTTCCCCGCGCTCCCTGCGGCCGCCCTGCCGGTGATGCGCAATTTCACGCTCCAGGCGCAGCGGAACGACTACCCGCCCGGGGCGTCGATCGTGAACTACTCCGCCTGCTGGTCGTACATCCACAGCGACGGACGCGAGTACGCGGTGATCGGCGTCAACGGCTTCAGCTCCGCCGCCGGGACCGCCATCTACAACGTCACCGACCCGGCCCTGCCTCACCTCGCGGGTTTCATCCCAGGCCCCGCATCCACTTGGCGCGAGTACAAGTCCTACCGCGACTGGATCTATGTGGTCACCGAGGGCGGTGGTGCCGGGCAGGGGCTCCAGATCATCCGCATGACCAATCCGGAAGCGCCAGTGCTGGCCGCCACCTACACCACCAACTTCGTGTCCTCGCACACGGTTGCGGTGGACACGGCGCGCGGGATCCTCATCTGCAACGGGACGAAAGCGCTGAGCGGTCAAGCGACCGGCATGCGCATCCTGGCGCTCAATAATGCCGGGATCGCCGCCACGCCCGAGACGCCGGTGGAGATCAGCTGGTGGCCGGGTGGGCTGATCCCGGTCTCGACCGCGAACTATGTGCACGACTCGGTGCCGGTCGGCAACCGGCTTTATGCGTCCTCCATCTACCCCGGCATCCAGCGCGTCTTGGACTTCACCAATCCAGCCACGCCCACCGAGATCGTGTCGTGGACGTACCCAGGAGGCTTCTCGCACAACGCGTGGCCCGACGCGACCGGCAATTGGCTCTACGTGACCGACGAGATCAAGGGCGAGCCACTCAAGATCTTCGATCTCACGACGCTCGGTTCCCCGGTGCTGGCGAACGCCATCACCTCCAACCCGGAGGCGATCGTCCACAACGCCCACGTCAAGGGCAGCGAGCTCTATCTCTCCAATTACACCGAGGGTATCCGCGCTCTCGACCTGAGCGACCCGCGTCATCCTGCCGAGTTCGCCTCGGCCGACTCGTATGCCGGGCCATCGGGCGGGTATGGAGGCGTGTGGGAGGTGTGCCCGTTCTTCCCTTCGGGCACGGTCATCGCCAGCGATCGCAACAGCGGGCTCTACATCTACCGCGTGGTGCGTAACTACGGCATCCTCCGGGCGACGGTGGTGAACGCGGCGAACGGCCTGCCGATCCCGGGGGCCAAGGTGGTCCTCACCACGCAGGGCGATTCGCTGACGACGCCCACCGACGGCACCGTCCAGTTCGCACCCAGCCCCGGAAGCCACACCGTCTGGACGCATCCCTTCGGATGGAGCGCCGCGTCCGCAACCCGCCCGGTCTCGATGGGAAGCTCGGACGCGGTGGAGCTGGCGATCGCGGCGCTGCCGGTCGGGACATTCGCGGGGACGGTGCGGAACAGCGTCAACGCGAGCCCGCTGGACGGGGCTCAAGTGTCGCTCGCGTACACGCCTGTCCACGAACACACGGGACTGGATGGGCAGTTCTCGATGAGCGTGCCCGACGACATCTACCGGCTGGAGGTGCGGTGCGCGGGGTTCGTGCCGCTCGAGTACGACCGCCGCATCGGCCCGCTCTACCCGGGCGGGGACTTCTCGCTGGTGCCCGCCGCGTTCTGGGACGATCTCCAGGCCAATACCGGCTGGACGGTGGGAGCGACCGGCGACAACGCCACCAGCGGCGTCTGGACGCGGGTGAGCCCGCTCGGCACCGGCCCCCGTCCGCCCGCGAGTGCGCCGCAGGAGGGGAGCACGGGTACTGCGAGCCCCGCCGCGCGCCGGGGGGCGAGCCCGCTCAACGCCCAGCACGAGGAGCCGGTGGCGGCGTTCCCAAACATGCAGCCCTACATGGACCACACGCCAGGCGCGGGTACGATGTGCTTCGTCACGGGCCAGGGCACGGACTCCCTCAACGTGGATCAGGCCGACGTGGACGGAGGCAAGACTTCCCTCACGACGCCGGCTCTCAACGCGACCGGAATGACGGACCCGGTCATCGGCTACTGGCGCTGGTTCGCGTCATTCTTCGTCGCCGGTATCAGCAACGGCAACAACGGCCCGGAGCCAGGCGACTACCTGGCCACGCTCATCAGCAACGACAACGGTGCGAACTGGACGGTGGTCGATACCCTCCGGGGCCTCGAGAATCATTGGGAAGAGCACGCCATCCACGTCTCACAGTTCGTGGGCCCCTCCGCACAGGTGAAGGTTCGTTTCGGCGCCGCGGACGGATCACCCGACTCGTACGTCGAGGCGGCCATCGATGACCTCACGCTCTACGACGCCGCGATCCTGCCCGTCGCGGTGCCGCCCCGGACGGGCGGAGGCCGGCTAGCCTTCCGCGCGCCGTGGCCCAATCCGGCAGCAGGGGCGGTGCGCTTCATGCTCGACCTGCCAAAAGCGCAGGAGGTGGGGGTGGAGGTACTCGATCTGCAGGGTCGCCGCGTCCGCGAGCTGCACCACGGCGTGGTCGGGTCAGGGCCGCTCGAACTCTCCTGGGACGGCCGCGACGACAACGGCCGCGAAGCCCCGGCGGGGCTGTATTTTGCCCGGGCCGCCGCGGGCCCCGAGAGCGCGCTGGCGCGCTTCGTCCGCATCCGTTAGCGCCCCCTCGGCGCAGAAACGCGCTCGGCGCCGGTATCCCTCTTGCTGCATCGGGCCTCGGCTCGCGCCCGCCCTTGACTCTTAGGCAAGGCAACTGGTATTTAGTCCCGCCTACGTAAGTGGCACTGACACCACGCGGCGACGGCGGAGGACGGTCATGCTCTCAGGAAAACAGGGTGCGCAGCGGGCACTGTCACCCAGCCACGAACACTACCTGCGTGCCATCTGGGAACTTCGTGCGCGCGCGGGCTATGCGCGCCAGACGGATGTCGCCCGCGAGCTCGGCGTGACGCACGCGACGCTCTCGGTGGGGCTCAAGGCCCTCGAGGAACGCGGACTGGTCGGCCACGATGCCCACCGGTTCCTGGTCCTCACGCCGGCCGGGGATCGGGTCGCCCGCGAGGTGCATCATCGCTTCGCCGTGTTGCGGACCTTCCTGGCCCAGGTGCTGGGCGTCGACGCGCCGGCCGCCGAGCACGAGGCCTGCCTGATCGAGCACGACATCAGCGCGCAGACCACCGAGCGCTTCGTCGACCTGCTCAAGCTGCTGCACGAGGATCCGGAGCTGCGCCACGTGCTGCAGGACCGGCTCACGCACTACCACCGCTCCTGCGAGCGCAGCGAGGCCTGCGCCACGTGCGGGCTCTCGTGTCTCGCCCCGTTGTCGCCGGCCTGAAGCCGGCCCACCACGTCCGACCGCAGAGCCATGTCTCAGTCCCGAGGAGACCCTTCGATGACTCACGATGCCACGTCCGCCCCGGCCACCGCGGCCACCGTCGCCGAGCTGCCCCGGCCGGGCGAGTTCGTCGCCGTCAACTTCATCTCCTGCACCGACGCCTACCGTGAGCGCTTCGAGCAGCTGTTCACGAGCCGCGCGCACGCTATCGACGGCGCGCCGGGATTCCGCCACATGAGCGTGTTGCGCCCGGCACGCGCCGGGGGCGATTATCTCGTCGTCAGCTTCTGGAAGGACCGCGCCTCATTCGAGACGTGGAGCAAGTCGCCCGCGTTCCTGGACGGCCACCGGCGCGGTTTCGCCGACGTCAAGCAAGCCCGCGAGCGCGGCGAACAGCCGCCGATGACTTCGCGGATGGAGACGTACGACATCCTGACCGACTGACCCGATACTCCGATCCCTCACCTCAGGGAGCCCATACGATGACCGGTCCTCGCTTCAGCCCGCTCGCCGCCCTGCTCGCGCTGGTAGCAATGCTGCCGCAGCGTCCCGCACTGGCCCAGACACCCGCCGACCCCACGGTTCAGCCCGCGCCGGTCGCGGCCGCGGCCAGCGCGTTCGCCGACACCACGAAGCCCGTCACCTTCCTCAAGGAGATGGTGGTGACCGGCTCCCGCTACCCGCGCGCCTATTACGAATCGCCGCAGGCGCTCTCGTTCCTCACGCGCCTGCAGCTGCGCGAGGAGACGCCGAGCGTGCTGGGCGATGCGCTCGGAACACTCCCCGGCGTCGACCTGAGCAAGGACAGCCCGTGGGAGCAGCGGCCGGTGCTGCGCGGCCTCGGCGGCCAGCGCGTGCTGGTGATGATGGACGGCAGCCCGGTCAACAGCGCCCGCGGCAATGGCCCGCATCCGTCGCTGGTGGACCCGGCGCAGGTGGAACGCATCGAGGTGGTGCGCGGGCCCTCGTCGGTGGCCTACGGATCGGACGCCCTGGGTGGAGCGATCAACATCATCACCCGCGAGGCGCTGCGCTCGGACGGTGATTCCTTCCGCGGCTCGGCGACGCTGGGCGGCAGCAGTGTCGACCGGCAGAAGAACGCCTACCTCGAGCTGATGCCGCAGATCGGCAAGCTCTCGGCGTTCCTTTCGAGCGGCGGGCGGCGGGCGCTGGACTTCAGCACCCCGCACGACGGGCGCGTGGATCACTCGGGCTTCCAGGACTACAACGCGCTCTTCAACCTGCGCTACACGCTCACCGAGCACTACGCGATCAAGGGGGGCTACCAGCTCTACCGTGGCTCCGACATCGGCCTGCCGGGTCTCAAGACCGACCTGCCGGGATTCCTCCAGGAGTTCCGCTTCCCCAACTACGACCGCGACGCCGCGCACCTGAGCGTGGAGCGTGACGACCCGAGCAGCTGGTTCTCTCGCTCGCAGGCCAAGCTCTACTACCAGAAGGAGCATCGGAACTTCTACTCGCACGAGGAAGCGCAGCCGCCCTACACCGGCCCGCCGCCGGCGGCGGGCGCGACCACGCAGATCAGCAACCAGGATCGGTTCTTCGACCTCAAGTCGTGGGGGTTCCAGACCCAGTTCACCTCACGCAAGAGCTCGCGCTATCTGCTCACCGCGGGCGTGGATCTGGCGCGCGACCAGACCGACGGCGACAACGTGCGCCATCGCTACTGGGTGGATGGCTACGGCACCACGGTGTTCACCAACGCCGATCGCATCACCGCCTCGGTCCCGGACGGCACCTTCGACAGCTATGCCACCTTCGCGCAGAGCGAGTGGTATCTGGCGCCGAGGTGGACCGCGAACGCCGGCGGCCGCTTCACCCACTACCGCCAGCGCACGAAGTACGGACTCTCTGTTCCGGCGGGGCAGGGCCCGGCGGTGTACTTCCAGCCGCTCAGCGTCGACGACGGCGCGTTCTCCGGCTCGCTCGGTCTGGTGTACTCGCCGCTCAAGGACCTGCGCGTCACCGCCAACGTCGCGAACGGTTTCCGCGAGCCCAACGCGCAGGACCGGTTCTTCAACGGTCCGGCCTCGGTGGGCACGGTGCTCGGCAACCCCACGCTCGAGCCCGAGAAGAGCATCTCGTACGACCTCGGCCTGCGCTGGGGGCCGGGCGATTTCGCCGTGGCGGGCAATCTCTTCTACTCGACCTACACCAACCTGATCGACGCGCTCGATGTGACGCCCGCGGGCACGCCGCAGGGAGCGCCGCGCACCTATCAGTACTTCAACATCACCGAGGCGCGCATCATGGGGGGCGAGGTGGAGAGCGAACTCAACTTCCTCCGCCACTACCAGGCCCGCATCTCGATGGCCGGCACCATCGGCGACATCACCAACGCCGACGCGATCCTCCGGCTGTACGGCATCGTGCAGGAGCAGGCGCCGCTGGCGAGCATCCCGCCCTTCAAGGGCACGGCATCGCTGCGCTGGCGCGACGCGACCGGGCGCTTCTGGGTGGAACCGTCCGCGCGCTGGTCGTGGCGCACGAATCGCCTGCCGCCGCCGAGCGGTGTATCGTTCTTCACCGCCTTCAAGAAGGAGTGGATGGTGGGCGACCTGATGATGGGCGCCCGTCTGCCGCGCGGACAGAAGGTGGTGGCCGGCGTACGCAACATCGCCAACCGCAGCTACACGCAGGCGCTCGGGTCGCTCGAAGAGCCCGGCCGCTCGTTCGTGGGCAGCCTGACCGTCGACTTCTAGAGGAAGGACAATCGATGCCGGTGCAATACTCGATCGATGGTGATCGACTCACCCTGGAGCTCGTCGGGACCTACCCGTCCCAGGAGATCGTTCGAAAGTTTCTCGAGGCGATGGGCGATCCCAAGTGTCCCATCCCGGTCGCGCTGCTGGTGGACGTGTCGCGCTCCGAGTCGCTGGCCGCACGTCCGGCCGAGGAAGTCCGCACGGTGGCGGAGTTCCTGGGACCGTATGCGCACCGGATCGGCGGACGGTGCGCGGTGATCGCGGCGAAGGACGTCCATTTCGGTCTGAGCCAGTTGGGCGCGACGCGCGGCCAGAGCGCCGGGATCGACGCTAGGGTCTTCCGCACGAAGGATGCGGCGTGCGCATGGCTGGCCGGCGCCTCTGCGCCACAGACCTGAACCCCCAGCCATGAGGATTCTCGCGATCGGAGTGTTCGTGGCGCTGATCACCATCGGCGGCTACGGCGTGTACTCGGCTGTTGTGTGTCCGATGCACACCGGTGGCACCGATGCGAAGGCCGCGTCGTTGCGGGCAGCCGATCCGGGCAAGGCGACCGGCTCGTTCGACGCGACGATGTCGGGCGTGTGCCGGTTCTCGTGCGCGGCCCAGCAGCCCTACGAAGCGAAGGACGTCGTACCCCAGCCGGGCGCGGTCGCCGGCCGGCTCACCCGCTGCCCGGTGAGCGGCGTGGTGTTCGAGGTGGACGACCAGCGCCCGCGCGTCGCCCTCGCCAGCGGCGAATACGTGCTCTGCTGTGACCGCTGCGCCGAGAAGCTCAAGAAGGACCCGGCCCGCTTCGTGCGGGGCTGAGACACCGACCGTTTCGGCGATCCACCCTTTCTACGACGCCATCCCCTTCACACCTGCCGCGCGATCCTTCTTCTTCAGGAACTCGATCACGGCGCGCGCCTCGTCGGCCGTGAGCCCCTGATTCGTCATGGGCAGCGCGTGGTGGGTCTTGAGCTCCCGCGTGATCGGGTCCGTCTTGACCATCACGTCGGGATGCAGGATCTGCTGCTCCATCCACTGCGCAGTGCGCCGCATGGTCACGCCATGGAGATCGGGGCAGGTGATGACCTTCCCGAACCCGTGACAGACCACGCACCCCTTGGACGTGAACAACCGTTCACCCTTCGAGGCCATGCCGCCGTTCGTCGCCGCTTCGCCGGCGCGAGGGCCAGAGTCGTACGGCGAGGTGGTCGCGACGGCCGAGCTGGTGTCGGGCGTTGGTGACGGCACGGTCGCGGCAGGTTGTTCGGTGGCTGCAGGCGTCTCCGACTTGCCACCGCACCCGGCGATGGCAGGAACAATCGCGGCGAAGATCAGCACGAAAAGCTTGTCGCGTCTCATCTCAATCCTTCCTCCGGGTCAACCTCCGGTGCGCAGACATCACCAGGCTCCATCGGCCCCGGCGACCATACCGCAGCGGACCACATCGAAGCGATGTGCCATAGTCCCCTCCGCCGACGCTTTCCTCGGCAACCGGGATCCGCGGACCAGGCAACGAACTCCGCCCCGGTCGATGGTCTCAACCCGTGAGGAGCGAGCCGTGCGCGTTCTCGTCGTCGAAGATCACGCGCCCACGCGCGATCTGCTCGTCCGCGCGCTGGGCGAGGCCGGGATCGAGGTGACCACGGCCGCTCGCGTGACGACCGGGCTTCGCCACGCGCTCGCGCAGACGTTTGACGTGATCGTGCTGGATCTCATGCTGCCGGACGGGAGCGGCCTGGATCTGTGTCGGCAGGTTCGCGCTCGAGGGGTCACGACTCCGGTGCTGTGCCTCACCGCGCTCGGCGAGGTCAGCGATCGTGTGGAGGGCCTGGATGCCGGGGCCGACGACTACCTGCGGAAACCCTTCGCGCTCGCCGAGCTCCGCGCCCGCATTCGAGCACTCGCGCGCAGGAGTGTCGAGCCACCGACGGCGCCGATCGAGCTCGAGGGACTGACGATCGACTTCTCGTCCCGTCGGGTCGTGAGGCAGGGAACCACCGTGACCTTGACCGCGCGCGAGTGGGCGGTGCTGGACGCGCTCGCCTCACACCCCGGACGGATCGTCCCGCGTATGGACCTCTTGAAGCGTGGCTGGAAAGACACCGGTCGCTCGGCCTCGGAGAGCCTCGATGTCATCCTCAGCCGCTTGCGGCGAAAGCTCGGAACGCCCGGTTGCGGGTGCGCCATCCGGACCCTTCGCGGCCAGGGTTTCATCTTCGAGATCGGGTCGTGAGAACGCACACGCTCGTGGGCCGGCTGGTCCTGACGCAGCAGATCCTCACCGTGGTCCTGATCGCGGCATTCGCGGGCCTCACGCTGTGGATCTCCTCGCGGACGCTGGCGCGGCAGGAGACGGCCAATCTGTCCGACGTGGCCCAACGGCTCGTCGCGCGGCTGGAGCACGAGTTGGATGATGAAGGGACGCTCGAGCGCGCCACGGCGGGGGTGATGGAGGATGAGGTCCCCACGGGCGTGTGGGTCGATGTCTTCGACTCCTTCGGACACCGAGTGAACGAGGGCGGCGCCGGCGGGCGCCGGCCCGAGCCACGGGACACGCGCTCCATGAGGGTTCCACTGTCCCGCGGAGGATTCGTGGTGTTCTCGGTCTCGACGCGCCCGCGCCGAGACTCGGTGGCGGCACTCGCGTGGGCGCTCCTCATCGCCTCGGTCCTCCTCCTCTCGATCGCGCCGCTCGCGACACGGTTCACCGCCCGCCACGAGCTGCTCCCCCTGTCGCGGCTCACCTCGAAGATCGCCGGGGTCTCGGACATCGGGGCGTTGAAGCCGCTCACGAGCGCGGAAGATCCCGCCGAGATCGTGACGCTCTCGAGCGCCTTCGACCGGCTCGTCGGCCGGCTGGCCGGGATGCTGCGTGCGGAAGGCCACTTCACCCGTGACGCGGCCCATGAGCTGAGGACGCCGTTGACCGTGATGTCGGGAGAGATCGAGCTCGCCCTGTCGAGCGGGTCGCTACCGGACTCCCTCCGCCATGGATTGCAGAGTGCCTGCGAGCAGGCACGCGCAATGTCCGCCCTCGTCGAAGCGTTGCTGCTCCTGCGACGCGCCGACCTCGCGACTTCGGAGTCGCCCGTCGAGCTGCCGGTGCTCGACCTCGGTGCTCTCGCCCGCGAGGTCGCGGACGAGGCGCAGCAGCTCGAGCCTTCGCGGTATTCGGATCTTCAAATGACCATCACGCACGGCGTCCGCGTTCGTGGCGACCGGGCCCTGATCGCGGCGGCGATCCGCAACCTGCTCGGAAACGGCTTCAAGTTCACGCGCCCCGGTGAACCGATCCGGCTGAGCGTCTTCGCGTCGCCGGAGGGCGCCTCCCTGGTGGTCGAGGACGGCGGTCCCGGCATCCCGCCCGAGGATCAGTGCCGGATCTTCGATCCCTTCTTTCGCAGCGCCGAAGCGCGCGCTCATCAGGATGGACTCGGCCTCGGGCTGCCGATCGTCGAGCGCATCGCCCGTGCCCACGGAGGAGCGTTGACGCTGTCCACGTCGACGCTCGGCGGCGCGCGATTCGAACTCCGGATCCCCAGGTCCTCGACGGGGTCTCAGGGCGCATCGCCCGACGCCTGAATGCTCACCCCTCCCGGGTTCAGCCTGGGTTCAGTTTCGCCGAATGGCCCTGAAACTGGTCGGCCCACCGCGGGTATCCAACGCGCGACACCACGCTGCGCGAGCGACTGCTGCCGTACCGCGATGGTGTGCAAGACGATTCGTCCCCGCTGTCCGACCACAAGAGGAGCCGACCGATGCGCACGAAACGATCCCTCGCGATCCTGCTGATGTTCCTGCCGGGTCTCGTCGCCGGCGCCGGCCGCGTCGCGGCCAAGTCCGCGGACTACCGGCCGCGCATCGATTCGGCGGAATTCCAGGCCGCCGTCGACAATCCGTACCTTCCACTGGTGCCCGGCACCACGCTCAAGTACGTCGAGACGGCGGGCAAGAAGACCCGGGAGAACCTGATCACGGTCACCCACGACACGAAGACGATCATGGGAGTGGCCTGCGTCGTCGTGCACGATCAGGTCTTCGAGCATGGAGTCCTCAAGGAGGACACCTTCGACTGGTACGCGCAGGACAAACAGGGCAACGTCTGGTACTTCGGTGAAGACACCAAGGAGTTCCTGTCGCGTGGCCGGGTGAAGACCGAGGGTTCGTGGGAGGCCGGGGTCGACCGGGCGCAGCCGGGGATCATCATGCCGGGTCATCCGCTGCCCGGAGAGCCCTACCGCCAGGAGTACGGCCCCGGCCACGCCGAGGACATGGGGCAGGTGATCGCGGTGGGTGATTCGGCGACCGTGCCCTACGGCGCCTTCGCCGACTGCGTCAAGACCAAGGAATGGTCACTGCTGGAGTCCGGCCACGAGAACAAGTGGTACGCGAGAGGCGTCGGCGTCGTGCGCGAGGAGTCCACGTCGCATGAAGTGGCGACCCTGATCTCGGTCACCAAGCCGTGACCCCCAGGATCGAGGCGCTCCCCCGCACGCGGTTGCGAAGCGCCGGCGACGCCCGAGCGATGCGGGCGCTCGCCGCCGGCGTCCTGATCGCGCTGGGATCGCTCATCGCTGCCACGCCCGCTTCCGCGAGGATCCTCAAGACCAAGCGTCTCGCAAGCCAGGCCCGGGAACTGGCGCTCGTCATCGGCTCCGCGATCGAGTACGAGACCGACTCGGAGGAATCGGACTACGGTTTCCCGCTCCTGCTCGAATACGGTTTCTCGGACGCGCTCAAACTCACCGTGGAGCCGGCCTTCGTCCTCATCAGGTCCAAAGTGGAGGGTTCCACCAGCGGGTTCAGCGACCTCGAGACCTCGCTGAACTATGAGTTCATCTCGGAACGCCGATCACGGCCGGCTGTCGCCGCGGAGGGCCTGATCAAGTGGCCGACCGCCAGTCCCGCCGAACTCGGCACCGGCAAGGCCGACTATTCCCTCGGAGTCATCCTGAGCAAGGAGTTCGTCCGTTTCGATCTGGATTTCAACGCGAGGTACACGTTCGTCGGCAGCCCGCCGGGCATCCAGTTGAAGAACACCACGGAGGTGTCGCTGGCAGCGGACTGGCATCTCAACGACGTCCTCGACCTGGAGGCGGAGGTCGTCACCGGCAGTGGAGCGCTCCGTGGACAGGCGGGGGCGCTCGGCGGACTCGGATCGATCGGCGCCTCGCAGCTGGGGGGCAGTGAGACCGAGATGACCCTCGGTCTCGCCGAACAACTGAGCGAGCGTCTGAAGCTGGAACAGGGAGGCGCCATTAAGAGCGACGGCTCGTGGCAGGCGATCATCGCCTGGGAGTGGGATTTCGCGGGAGGGGAGTAGCGGCCTTCGGACGGTGGCGACGCCGGCTCCCTGACCGCGAACTGTCGCTCGGACGTCCTACCAGTCGCGCCTGCGGAACACCCTCGCCGCGATGACCAGCGGCACGGTCCCCTCGACCACCAGAACGAACAGGCCGAGCGCGATGCCGGCGGTGGTGCCGAACATCCGCATGAGAACCGCCGAGGTGGGCCCGAACAGGGCGCCGGAGCCCACGGCCAGCGTGGTGAGCACCCGCACCAGGTCCACGGGGTTCACGATCAGCGCCGGGAAGAGCACGCTCTGCAGCGGCAGCCCCGAGAGGAGTGTGGTCGCGCCCAGCACCACCAGGTCGTAGGCCACCACCATCAGCAGCCAGAGCATCAGGGCAGCGGACATCGCCCGCAGCCGGTCCGGCCACAGCGCGGCGATGCACAACGCGGTCGCGAGGGTGAGCCATCCCAGCGCCATGGAGAGCACGGTGAGCACGATGAAACCGGGAAGCTGATCGGCGCCGCCGTTGAGCGCCACCACCACGCCACCGCCGCCGAAGCCGAGGGCCTGGGCGAACCCGAGGGCCGCCGCGAGCCCGAGGAACTTGCCCGCAAGCACCTCGCCGCGCGAGACCGGCTGCGCGAGCAGCAGCGATAGGCTCTCGCCGCTGCCGGCGATGCTGGTGACGCCCAGCATGAGCCCGGTGAGCGGCACGATCATGAGCACCAGGTTCATCAGGCTCAGCGTGACGCGCGCGAAGCCCTGGAAGCCGACCTCGCGGCTCTGCGCGAGGCCGAAGTAGGAGAGCCCCAGCACGAGCAGGGCGAAGAGCGCGGTGAAGCCGAAGAGCCACCGAGTCTCGAGCGCGCGCCGGTACTCCTCGCGCGCCACCACGCGGACGCGGCGCAGGGCGCCGCCGCGCCGGGCGCGTCCGGTGGCGCCGATCGTAGCGGGAGTCATCGAGCGGCTCATCGGTGACCATCCACGAGGTGCGAGCCGGTCACGGTGAGCCGGCCGGCCGGCTCACCGTCGAGCAGCCACGCGAAATCTTCGCCGGGCCGATCCGCAAGGAACTCGCCGATCCACACCGCACCGGGCGTGAGGGCGGGAATGACGAGCCGGTCCTCGTATCCCGCGAGCGCCAGCCGCGCGGGGTACGCGCCTCGGTAGTCCACGCGCAGCCGCACGCGGCTCCCCTTGGCGACGGAGGCGACGGCGGGCGTCAGCTGGCGATCGAGGATCCCGAGCGTCAGGTCGACGACCGGGGCCGCGACCGTGGTCATCGCGAGAGGAGCCACTGTTGTGCGCGGCCGTCCGAGGATCGTGAGCAAGGCAGCGAGAGCCACGACGGTCGCGAACAGCAGCAGGTAGGGGCGCTTCATCGGCCGGGTCCCACCGGGGCCGCCATGAACGCGGTCAGCCGGTCGACGCGGCCGCGCGTCTCGGCGGCGATGCTGTCGGCGGCGGTGAGGTCGAGGAATGCGGCGAACCCGCCACCCATCGGCGAGGCGAACTCGCCGCGCACGACCCACATCGAGTCGGCCGCGTGCGGCGTTTGAAGGTCGTAGTCGGAGAGCCAGATGGTCCTGGACCGCGGGGCTGCGGCGACCGCCATGGGCGAGGCGCCGGCGTCACGGATCAGGCACTCGATCGAGTCGTACACGCGCCAGTGCCCGGCCTCCCGCCGCTCGCAGGCGAAGCGGAGAGTCCGCACCTCCATGCCGCACACGGCGCACGGCGTGCCGACGGCGATCGCGGGCGGACCGGCCGATCGTGCGCAGCCGGCCACGCACAGGACGAGCGCGGTGAGGATCGCCATGGTCTCATGCGCCCGCATGGATCCCTCCGCGCACCACCTTGAGAAAGATCTCCTCGAGGGTGGGCCGCATCAGCTCGAACGATTGGATCTCCACGCCGGCGGCGCGCAGCGTCTCGAGCACCTCGAGCGCTCGGCCGTCGAGCGCTTCCACGGTGAGCGTCCGGTCGGCGGCGACCTCGAAGGCGAGCCCGAGCCCCGCGAGCGCCGCGACGGCGCGCGCCGGTGGCTCACCCAGCTCGATGGTCAGGCGTGTGGCACTGGCCTGGCGGGCCCGCAGATCGCCCAGCCGCTCGAGCGCGGCGCGCCGACCGTCTACCAGGATGAGCACGCGGTCCGCGACGCGCTCCACCTCGCTCAGCAGGTGCGAACACAGGAGGATGGTCTTGCCCTCGCGTTGCAGGGTCTCGACCAGCGAGCGGAACTCCCAGGTCGCTTCGGGATCGAGGCTGGCGGTCGGCTCGTCGAGCACCAGCAGGGCCGGATCGCCGAGCAGCGCCTGTCCCAGCGAGAGACGCTGGACGTAGCCCCCCGACAGCTCGCTCGCCCGGCGTGCCGCGTGCGAGCCGAGCCGGACGCGCTCGAGGGCGCGCGCGACCGCCTCGCGCGGGAGCTCGCGCAGCTCGGCGAAGAAGCCGAGCACGTCGGCGACCGTGCGGCCGGGCGGGAACTCGACCCGCTGAGGCACGTAGCCGACGTCGTGACGGGCGCGCGGATCCGCGGGTGGGAGGGCCTGGCGACCGACCGCGATCCGCCCGGCGTCGGGGCGCGCCAGGCCGAGCAACATCTTGAGCGTGGTGGTTTTGCCCGCGCCGTTGGGGCCGATCAGCGCGAACGTCTCGCCCGCCTCGACCTCGAACGAGAGATCGTCGACGGCGACCACGGGGCCGTACCGTTTGGTCACGGCCTGCACCCGGATCACGCGGGCCCCCTGAGCGCGGCGTACGTGCGGCGCGCGGAGCTGCCGAGGCCCGCGACCGCCCCGGCCGACAGCGCCGCGAACGCGATGGCCGCACCCCACGCAGGGCGCGCCCGTGCCCGATCGGCCGCGCGGCGAGCGCCGGTGGTGAGCGGCGGGGCGCTCACGCGCGGGAAGCGGTCCACGACCTCGCTCGGTCGCAGCGCCGGCACGACGCGTTCGGCCACCGACAGCGCCGCCACCGCCGGACTGTGCGCGAGGATGGCGAGGTCGGGATACTGCTTCGAGACGAACGCGAACGCGCTGACGGGCGAGTAGGGCACGTCGCTCACGCCGTCACCGTCGAGGTCGTAGGGCGCGTTCTCGCTCCAGAAGTTGCCCGTGGTGTCATCGTCGAAACGGTTGTCGCTGCGACGCATGTCGAGCGCCACGGGATAGTCGTTGTTGAGGAAGGCATTGCCGGTGAACGTGTTCTTCGCGCACGAGGAGAACAGCAGCACACCCCAGCCGTTGTCCTGGATCAGGTTCCCGCGCAGGAGATTGCGATTCGAGTTGTCCATGAACACCGCGACGGTGTTGTCGACGAGCCGGTTGTCGAGGAAGTGACCGGCGGAGCAATCGCGCAACAGCACGCCGTAGGTGCGCGAGCCCCGGTTGTGCGAGAACTCGTCGCGCTCCAGCCGCAGGTCGTTGGAGAACATGATGGCGCACCCGGCCACGTTGTGACTGAGCCGGCTGTCGATCACCCTCCCGCTCTGGCAGTACATGGTGTGCAGACCGTAGCGCCCGCAACGCTCGAGCACGGCGGCCTCGACGTGCGTGCGGTTCGCGAACGACAGGTAGATGCCGTCGAGGAAACGCTCGACGGTGTCGCGCCGTACCGTGACGCTGTCCGTGTACCAGAGGTGGATGCCGTTCCCCTCGCCGCTCTCGTCACCCGGCCGCACGCGACCGGTCAGCGAGCAGTCCTCGATGAGCATCCGGTCCGAGCGCTCGCCGTGGATGCCGTAGAGCACGTCGACCAGGCGCAGGTGGGAGAGGCGCACCTCGGCGGCGCGGACCACGTGCACGCCCGCGTCCACGGTGAGGACGCGGTTCCCGCTGCCGCGGATCGTGAGTCCTTCCACGTGGGTGCCGGGCGAGGTGACCTCGAGCACCGTGCCGCGGCCGCCGCCGTCGATGATCGCGCCCGGCTCGCCGCGCAGGACGGCGGCGTGATCCAGCCGGAGTGGCCCGTCGTGCACGCCGGGGCCGAGCACGACCGTGTCTCCGAGGTCGGCGGCCGCCAGCGCGGCGGCCGCCGCCCCCGGGGAAGCGTTCACGCGGATGCGTCGGGCGCCCCTCGCGGGAAGGGGCGAGACGATCAGCGCGAAGGCGACCGAGAGCGGCGCGGCGAGGGCGAGGACCCGCATGGCGTCAGGCCGTGGGGGGTCGGGGGGCGTTACGGCTGGTGGCCCGCATCTCCAACCCGATGGCGATCGGACCCAGCAGCCAGGCGACGCCGAGCAATACCGTGCCGGGGCCCGGGATGCTGAGCACGCGGAAGTTCGCCATTCTGGCCAGCCCGATGAGCGGCGGCGTGAACGACGGCAGCTTGATCGCGGCCCGCGGGTCGAGGTCGTGGCCGTAGTGCCACAGCCACTTCGCGTAGTCGCTGAACATGTATGCCGCGAACCCGGAGAACGCGAGCCACCCGAGGATCGCGACCCACCTCCGGTTGACGAGCGCGCCGATGAGGGCCATGACGCCGAAGAACGTGAGCGCCTGGGGCAGGTAGCGAAACTCCTTGAAGTCATCGGGCGTGATGGCGTGCATGCCGACGTAGTGGTTGAGGGTGTTGATGTTCTGAAGATCGCCCTTGATCGTGTTGGTGTAGATCATGAGCGTCAGCCCCTCACGGTACTGGGGGGCCCACAGCTTCATCGTCCAGATCGGCAGCACCGGGAAGAAGAACACGGGCAACAGCACCAGCGCAGCGACCCAGATCAATCGTCGCTCGGTGGGGCGGAACCGATCGGTCAGGTAGTGCAACGAAGGACTCCTCTCGGTGCGGTCCGGACCGGCCGGGACATGAGCCCCGGCCGGCGGACCGCGACGGACTACTTGTCTCTCAACAGGGCCGCGACCTCGGCGACCAGCTTCGGGTCGGGCCGCTGCACGGCCGCGACCGAGCTCCCACGTGGGTTCACCTCGATGTAGCCCTGCATCTCCTGGTGCAGCGCGCTGCAGAAATTCGAACAGTAGAACGGGTTGATCCCCGCCTTCGTCGCCTTCCAGTGCATGGTCTTGGTCTCGCCGGGCTCGATCTGCATGTTGCAGCTCGACCACAGGATGCCGAACCCGTGAGCGATGTCGTCGTCCTGCTCCAGATTGGTCCAGTGGAAGTAGACATCGTCGCCCTCCTTCACCCGGACGATGTCCGGTGTGAAATGGGTGCGCACGACGAGCCCATACACGTCGACGCGGGTCCCCTTGCGCTCCACCCGCGCGTCCTCGGCGCGCTTGATGGCTCCTGGCTTGTTGTTCTCCGCCAGCGGGTACACGGTGAATGGCTTGAGCTTCTCGGCCTTGATCATCTGCGCGTAGTGAGGCTCCAGATAGGTCGGGAAATCGTAGAGGAGCTCCATCTTCGGGCCGCGCAGGTCGATGAGCTGTGCCGCCTCCGGGTGTGTCGGACCGACGCTGAGGTAGCGGTCCTTCGAGAGCTTGTCGAGCGCCACCACGTAGTCACCGGTCGGATGGCGTGTGTCGCCCTCGGAGGCCATCAGGTGGCCGATCGAGTAGTACACGTCGATCTTGTCGATCACGTTCCAGGGGGGCCCCACCTTCCACTTGGCGATCTGGGAATCGAGGAACAGCGAGGTGTAGGCGTTGCCCTTGTCGTCGAACTGCGTGTGAAGCGGACCCAGCCCCACCGGCACCTTCGCTTCGAGCACGTCCTCGTACTTCAGCACCGGCACGCCCATGCGGTCGCCGTCGAACTTCGCGGCGTCGATCGCGCCCTTCATCTTGGCGTAGGAGTACACGCTCACCTCGGCCTGCAGCTTGCCGGAGGCGCAGATGTATTCACCGCTCGGGTTGACGTCCACGCCGTGCGGGCTCTTGGGGACCGGGATCAGGTAGACCAGACCCTTGACCTCGGCCGGATCGAGCACCGGCACGCCGCCGATCGACTTCGCCTTGCCCTCATCGACCGCCTTCTGCGCTGCCCGCCAGTCGACCGCGGCCACATAGTCCATCTCGGCCTGGGACGCCTTCACCTCGAGCGAGTCGAACGCCTCCTCGCTGTTGTAACAGGTGAAGAACTCCCAGCCGTGACTCGGACCCTTGCCGGCATCGGCCAGGTCCCAGTCGAAGGGCGGCATGAGGATCTCGAAGCCGAGCGACATGGTCCCGTCCTTCGGGTCCACCTTGACGCCCGCGATGATGCCGCGGAAGTCCTTGCCGTAGTCCTCGATCTTGACGGCACGGTTCGGCACCGGCACCGAGAAGCGCGAAGCGGCGAACACGTACTCGGTGTTCTGGGTCGGGAACGGACACGCGTGCGCCGCCGAGATGTTCGGGATGGGGCCGAAGATCTGCTTCGTCTTGAAGTCCTTGAGGTCGATGCGGGCGATCCGCGCGTTGGGCATGTCGTTGATGAACAGCCAGCGTCCGTCGTAGTCGCCGTCGGTCTCGGAGAGCCCGGGATGATGACAGTCGCCCCAGGTGAAGCCGCCCAGCATGGCCTTCGATTCCTCGTCCACGCCGTAGCCCACCGCCGGTTCGGGCGTGAACACCGGGATGGTGGTGATGTGGCGGCACGAGGGCATCCCGTACACATAGACGTTGCCGTGATGGCCGCCGGAGAGGAACGCGTAGTAGGCGTCGTGCTCGCCGGGCTTCACGTACACCTTCTCGGCGGCGGAGCCCTTCGCCCCTCCGGTTCCCGCGCAGCCCGTGAGCTGCGCCGCCAGGCCCAGCGTCGCCAGGCCGGCCAGCGTGAGTACGATCCACCGCCTCATCTGCCCCCTCCTTACTTGGTGTCGGTCTTCTCGCCGGCCTCGTGGTCCTTGTGTTTCAAGAACTCGATGACGGCGCGTGCTTCATCCTGGGTGAGCCCCTGCTTGGGCATCTGCAGCGAGTACTGCGCGTACAGCCCGTGGGCGATCGGGTCCTGTTTGGTCATGACGTCGGGGTGGAGGATCTGGCTCTCCATCCATTTCGCCGTGCGGCGGAGCGAGACGCCCTGCAGATCCGGGCACGAGACCCGTTTGCCGAAGCCATGGCAGGCCGAGCAGCCCTTGGTCTGGAACAGCGCCTCGCCGGTCTTCACCCTCGCCTCGTCGATCGCCGACGAAGCCGCGCGCGGTCCCTGGTCGAGATCGGGAGGGAGGGTCGCCGAGCCCGCCGGGGATGGTGACGAGGAGGTCGAGGTCGTGGCGACCTGTTCCTTGCCCTGCTCTCCGCCGCCACCGCACCCCATCAGGGCCGCCGCGGCCACGGCGATC
Organism: Candidatus Eiseniibacteriota bacterium; assembly: GCA_041492985.1. Lineage (GTDB taxonomy): Bacteria > Eisenbacteria > RBG-16-71-46 > RBG-16-71-46 > RBG-16-71-46 > WS-11. The sequence continues at coordinate 10,561 of JBGPXY010000009.1, read as the reverse complement.
GACAACGCGCATGCGAGGATGCGTCTCATGAGTCGGATTCCTCTCGGGTTGACCCCGGGGTCAGGCCACCAGGGTTCGGGGTGAGTGGTTGTTCGAGGCGTTCGGCGATCCGGTGCAGCGTCCTCTCGGGCAGGACGCGCTCGGCGATGCTGAACACGAGGGCCTCCTCCTTGCGCACGTGGATCCGCAACAGGTCCACGAGGTCTCGGACCTGCACCGAGATCTGTTCGTCGCGGATGGGCGCCGCCGGCCGGGCGAGGGCCTGCGCGAGCCCGGTGAGCATGCTGCGCAGCTCGTCGTGTTCGGCTCGCAGCGGCGCGAGCGTGTCGCGCGCTTCGGGAAGGGTGTCGATGAGCGCCGGGAACAGCACGTCGTCCTCGGCGCACATGTGGATGGCGAACTGACGTTGCAGCAGGCTCACCAACCCACCGAGATCCGCCCCCGGGCGCGCGACGGCGCCGGGCTCGGATGCGCCCTGCTCGAGCGCGTCGATGGCGGCGAGCACCCGCGCGTGGTCGTCGCGCAGCCGCTGGAAGATGCTCGTGGTGCTCATCCCCTGCCTCCCTCGATGCGCGGGTCCCACGCCCGCGTCGCACACAGAGTGTCGACCGCGACGGGGACGCCGCCCATGACCGGGGTCACCCGGATCGCCGAATCACGACGCGCACGGCGGGGCCGAAAGTGCTAGTAATCGGCGGTCTTGCGACACCGTCCGGTCCGCGGGACATGATGGCCGTCATGTCTGGCGCGGCCGCCCGGGGAGAGACATGACCGCCGAGCTTCGAAGCGAACGCATCCTGTCCGCGATCCGGTCGCTGCCGGTCTTCCGCGGACTCGCGCCCGAGGACCAGCGCCGGCTGGCCGTGCTCGCCGCGCTGCGCGACTACCAGCGCGGCGATTTCCTGTGGCGCGCGGGCGACCCGGCTGAGCACCTCACCGTGATCGTGCGCGGGCGGGTGAAGATCGTGCGCCACGCCGAGAGCGGCGACGTCATCCTCGAGCTGTTCGGCGAGGGCGAGCCGGTAGGAGCGATCGCGGTCTACAACTACATGCCGTATCCCGCGAGCGCCGTATGCCTGGAGCCGGTCACGTTGCTCATGGTGCCGCGGCGCGATTACTTCGAGCTGCTGGACCGGAATCCCGACTTCGCCCGTGCCATCATCCGCGAGCTGACCAAGCTGGTCGTGGCGCTCACGCGCAAGGTCGAGGAGGGGCGCGGCCAGCGGGTGGAGACCCGGATCGCCCAGCTCTTTCTCACGCTCGCCGAGCGCATGGGGCGCGAGACTCCCGAAGGGATCGAGATCCCTCTCCAGCTCTCGCGCCAGGAGGTGGCCGACTTCGTGGGTACCACCGTCGAGTCGGCGATCCGCGTCCTGTCCCGTTGGGGGCGCGAGGGTGTGCTCATCACCGGCCAGGGACGGTTCGTGATCCCGTCCCGCGATCGCCTCCGCCAGGTCGGCGTCGAAGGCGGTCCGGCGGAGGGCCCGCGGGGGTAGCGTCACCGCGCCCGCCCCACGCCGAACCGCACTCGTCTACGCGGGGGGCCGGGCGAGCTTCACGACCAGGACGCTGCAGGGCGCGTGCGCCACGACGTAGGACGCCACACTGCCCATCACCAGCTTCGCCATGCCGGTGCGCCCGTGCGAGCCGACCACCAGCAGGTCGGCGTGCTCGGTGCGGGCCGCGTCGACCAGCGCCGTGCGCGGGTCGCCGTGGAGGATCTTCGCCTCGGTCTTGAGCCCGGTCGTCTGCAGCTCACGCTCCGCGCTGGCCGCGGTCTCCTGGTGGAAGCGGGTCTGATCCTCGCTCATCTGCTCGACGTACGGTGCGGCCGGGACGTAGGTCTCCGCGTAGACCGCGACCACGGGCCTCACCACCGAGAGCACCACGATCTTGCTCGTCTTCGGCCAGACCATCTTCCGCACGTACTCCACCGCCGCGTGCGAATGCGGCGAATCGTCCACTCCGATGAGGATCTTCATGGCCCCTCCTCTTGTGCGATGTGACCGAGGTTGGGGATTCGCATAGGCCGGGCCATGCGGGGCGGTCACGTCCATGCTCGCAAACGGCACCCCCCCAAGGGGTGTCTGCGGACTTGGCAGGGGTGGCACCGCCGCACCCGCCGCCAGGTTGTCAGTGCCCTGTCAGCGTGTCAGAGGCGGCGCACGTCGACCGCGGTGACCTTGTACTCCGGGCATCCGGTGACGCGGTCGCGCACGTCGCCGGTCACGGCGTTGGTGGTGGTCTCGGGGAAGTGGAACGAGAGGAAGAGCACCCCGGGCGCGATCCGCTCGGTCACGCGCGCGACGGCCCGCGCCTCGCCGTGGACGCTGGTCACCGCCACACGGTCGCCGTCGGCGATGCCGCGCGCGGCGGCGTCGCGCGGGTGGATCTCGAGCGCATCCGCGCCGACGAGGATCACGTTCGGCGTGCGCCGCGTCATGGTGCCGGCGTTGTAGTGCTCGAGCACACGGCCGGTCGTCAGCGTCAGCCCGGGCCCGAGGCCGGGCGAGGGGGCATAGTCCACGCGGGTCAGCTTGCCGCGACCGTGCGGAAAGCTCTCCGCATGGAGGATCGCGGTCCCGGGATGATCGGCGGTCGGCACCGGCCATTGCAGACCATCGCCCTCGAGTCGGGCGTAGGAGACGCCACAGAAGTCGGGGGCGACGCGCGCGATCTCGTCCATGATCGCGCCCGGGTTTTCGAATCGCTGCGGCCATCCGGTCGCCGCCATGAGCGCGCACAGGATGTCCCAGTCGGGCCGCGCCTGCCCCGGCGGATCGAGCACACGACGCACGCGTTGGATGCGCCGCTCCCCGTTGGTGAAGGTGCCGTCCTTCTCGAGGAACGAGGCACCGGGCAGCACCACGTGCGCCAGACGCGCCGTCTCGGAGAGGAAGAGCTCCTGAACGACGAGGAACTCGAGGGCGGCGAGTGCCTTTCGCGTGCGCCCCGAATCCGGGTCGGTCTGAGCGATGTCCTCGCCGAGGATGAACAGACCGCGGATCGCCCCTGCTCGCGCCGCATCGAGCATCTCAGGCAGCCGGCGGCCCGGCGCCTCCGGTACCGGACGTCCCCACGCTCGCGCGAATCGTTCCCGCGCCGCGGGATCGTCGACCCGCTGGTAGCCGGCGAGCAGGTCGGGCTGGCAACCCATGTCGGCCGAACCCTGGACGTTGTTCTGGCCGCGGAGCGGATTGATACCCACGCCCGGGCGGCCGACGGCGCCGGTCAGCAGCGCCAGATTGCACAGCAGCATCACCGACTCGCTGCCCTGGTAGTGCTCGGTGACGCCGAGGCCATGCACCATCATCGGGCGCTCCGCTCGACCGTAGAGGCGCGCCGCCGTGCGCACACGCTCGGCGGCCACACCGGTCGCGCCTTCCCAGCGCTCGGGCGTGTGCGCGCGGATGAAGGCTTCGTAATCCTCCCATCCGGCGACGCGTCGGGCGATGAACTCCCGGTCCACCAGGCCCTCCTCCACGAGCACGCAGGCGAGGGCGTTGAAGAGCGGCACGTTGGCGCCGGGACGCAGCTGCAGATGGACGTCGGTCATGTCGGCCAGCTCGGTGCGGCGCGGATCCACCACCACCAGCCGGGCCCCGCGCAGCACCGCCCGCTTGATCCGCGCGCCCGTGACCGGGTGAGCCACGGTGACGTTGGCGCCCACCACCATGAGCAGGTCGGCTCGCTCGATGTCATCCAGGCTGTTGGTCGCGGCACCGGTGCCGAAAGCCTCGCGCATGCCTGCGGCCGAGGGTGCGTGGCAGACGCGCGCGCAGCAGTCCACGTCGTTGGTGCCGAGGCCGGCGCGGAACCACTTCTGGAACAGGTAGTTCTCTTCGTTGGTGCAGCGCGATGACGAGAGCCCGGCGAGGGAGCCGCGCAAGCGCGCGAACTCGCGCGCGATCAGCGCCAGCGCCTCGTCCCACGACGTCTCGACCAGCGCGCCGTCGCGCCGGACCAGAGGCGCGGTCAGGCGGTCCGGGTGGCGCGCGAAGGCGTGGGCGTAGCGGCCCTTGACGCACAGGTGGCCCTGGTTGGCCGCCGCCTCGGGCACGCCGTCGATGCGGAGGATCGCGTTCGCCGAGGCGTGCACCTCGAGCTGGCAACCGACACCGCAGTACGAGCAGGTGGTGCGGACCGTCTTGGTCGCCACGTCGGGTCGTTCGCGATCGGCGTCGGTGATGGCGCCCGTGGGGCAGGCGGTGACGCACGCGCCGCAGGAGACACAGGGCGAATCCATGAATGGCCCGCCGCCCCAGGCGAGCCGCGAGGAGGATCCCCGGCCCTCGATCGCGTAGACGAACTGTCCCTGGATCTCGTCACACGCGCGCACGCAGCGCCGACAGAGGATGCAGCGCGAGAGATCGAGCCGGAGATAGGGGTGCGAGTGGTCGACCGTCACACGCTCTGGCGTCGTGATCGACCCCGCTCCATACCGTGTCCCCCCCGCGCCCCAGCGGGCGAGCGCGTCGATCACTGCGCCGCTCGGACGAGATTCAGCCAGCATCAAATCGCCGAGATCGCGGCGGTAGGCGAGCAGCCGTTCGCTCACCGTCACGACCGTCATGCCGTCGCGCGCCGGGGTGGTGCACGCCGCCATGCACCGTCCCTCCACCTCGACCAGGCACGCGCGGCAATGGCCGCCCTCGGAGAGGCGGTCGTCGTGGCAGAAGGCGTCCAACTCGATGCCCGCCGCTCGGCACGTGTCGAGCACCGATCCGCGCGCGGGGACGGGGCGGCCGTCAAGGATGATCACGCGAAGACCTCGTCACCGAAGTGCTCGATCAGATCACGGATGGGTCGTGGCACGCCCTGTCCGAAGCCGCACAGGCTGCCGATCTCGAGCGTGTCGAGCAGCCGCTCGAGGCGCGCGCGGTCGGGCATCCGTCGGAGCTGCGACGTCCCGATGCGGCAGGGGGCGCACGCGCCGCACGACTCGGCGGCGGCGAACGCGAACAGGTGCTCGGCCAGCGCCCGGACCGGAACCGTCTCGTCCAGCACGACGACGCCCGCATGCCCCATGCCGGGAAGCGCTTCGTAGGAGAGCGGCGTGTCGAAGCGCGAGCGCGGGAGCACCCGGCCCATCGGACCACCGACCAGCGCCATGCGCCAGCGGCGGCCGGTGGGCGGACCGCCGCCCGCCTCCTCGAGCACGCGCGCGAGCGGCGTGCCGAGTGCCACCTCCACCACCCCCGGACGGGCGATCGCACCGGAGAGGCAGATCGCCTTGCTGCCTCCACGGCGGCCGGTGCGCGCGATCCAGGGAACGACCGCCAGCGTCTCGACGTTCTGCACCACGGTCGGCCGGCCATGGAGGCCGCGCTCGGTCGGGTAAGGCGGCCTGGGCTGCGCTTCGCCACGCAGCCCTTCGATCGATCGCAGCAGTGCCGTCTCCTCGCCGCACACGTAGGCGCCGGCGCCCGAGACCACGGCCACGTCGAAGTGGGCTCCGAGGTGCCCGGTGGCCCGGGCCTCGCGGATCGCTCCCTCGACGGTGGCGCGGGCGCGCGGATACTCACCCCGGATGTAGACGAACCCGCGCCGCGCATCGATGACGCGCGCGCAGGCCAGCATCCCCGCCAACACGGCGTGGGGATCCTCCTCGAGCAGGAGCCGGTCCACGTACGAGCCGGGATCACCCTCGTCCCCGTTGGCGACCACGAAGCGCTCGGGACCGGGCGCGTCGCGGGCGGCGCGCCACTTGGCGGCCGTCGGGAAGGCCGCGCCGCCGCGGCCGCGCAGCTGTACCGCCCCGATGGCGTCGAGGATCTCGACCCCCGAGGGCAGGTGGTACTCACCGAGGCGGGTGCGGCGCGCGCCCGGGAGGAGATTGCGCAATACCACCGGCGGCGTGGCGAGACTCAGGCGCGGGATGGGGGCGATGTCCTCCTGGAGGGCGGGCCCCTCGCCCCAGCCGGCGATCCAGGACTCGGGCGTCTCGCCCGCCGGGCGCGCGAACACCCGGTCCCCGCTTCGGAACGCGGGGGCCGCGTAACAGTGGCCGAGGCATCGCACGCGCCCGGTGGGGGCGTGCTCGTCGAGCGCGTCCGCGAGCCGTGCGGCGCCTCCGAAATGGCATGCCGTGCCGTCACACACACTCGGCTGCGGGGCCAGCTGATCGTAGAAGGAGCGGATGCCCACCACGGTGGCGCGCGGCAGTCCGGTCGCGCGCGCGACCGCGTCGTCGCTCTCACCGGACGCGAGACGAGCGACCGCGTTTCCCCAGCCGTTCGCTCGCGCATGACGCCGCGCCCACTCGAGCAGACGCATCAACGACCTCCCACGGACGTCATCAGGGGCGCGCTTCGGGCGACATCGAGTCGTGCGGTGCGGGGCGCGCCCGACGTCGCCGCGCGGTCCGCGCGTCCGCGACGCGCGAGCCACTTGCGGACCTCTTCGAGCAGGACCATCACCGGCGGGAAGAGTAGCAGGAGCCGCCACTCGGCGAAGGACGGACACGAGAGACCGAAGGCGCGCGCCAGCGGAGGCGCGGCGATCAACGTCAGCAGCAGCCCGACCTCGGCCACCACGCCGAGGATCACCAGCCGATTGCTGAAGATCCCGACGCGGAACACCGACTCGCGGTCGGTGCGACAGGCGAACACGTTCCCGACCTGCGCCGCCACGATGCCCGCGAGCGTCATGGTGGTGGCGCGATGGTAGAGATCGCCCTCTGCGGCCATCGGCAGGCCCGGCCGCCATCCGGCCAGCCAGTAGGTCCAGAAGAAGGCGAACATGGCGAGCGCCGCTTCGGCGACGCCGAGGAAGGCATACGCGCGCAGCAGCCGGCCCGCGCCGAGCAGCCGGCGCCCGCGGGGGCGTGGCGGCCGGTCCATCACGTCGGGCTCGGGTGGTTCGGCGCCCAGCGCCAGCGCGGGAAGCAGGTCGGTGCCGAGGTCCACCGCCAGGATCTGCATCACCGTGAGCGGGAGTGGGATCCCGAGCAGGACGAAGACGAGGAACGGCACCAGCTCGGGGATGTTCGAGGCGAAGATGTACGTGACGAACTTCCCCATGTTGGCGTAGATCGCCCGTCCACCGCGCACCGCCGAGACGATTGAGGCGAAATTATCGTCGGCGATGACCATCGTCGCGGCCTCGCGTGCCACGTCGCTGCCACGGAGGCCCATGGCCACGCCGATGTCGGCCGCCTTGAGCGCCGGAGCGTCGTTGACGCCGTCGCCGGTGACCGCCACGACTTCGCCCCGCTCCTTGAGCGCCTGGACGATCAGCAACTTGTGAGTGGGAGAGACCCGGGCGAACAGGATCCCCGATTCGGCGACCAGATCGCGCAGGGCGTCGCGACCCAGCGTGTCCAGTTCCGCGCCGGTCACGACGGTGCGCACCGGCAAGCCGATGCGCGCGGCGATGGCGCGGGCAGTGAGCCCGTGGTCACCGGTCACCATCACGACGCGGATCCCGGCGCGCTGGCACAAGCCGATGGCGTCGGGTACTTCTGGTCGCGGTGGGTCCCAGAAGGCGGCCATGCCGAGCAACGTGAGCTGCCGCTCCACCTCGGCGGTCGAGGCATCGCCCAGCGTCCCCGGCAGCGGACGCGAGGCGACCGCGAGGATGCGCAGACCCTGGGCGGCCAGGCGGTCGTGTTCGGCCAGGAGGTCGCGGCGCATCGCCGGGGCGAATTCCATCGTGCGGCCCTCGAGGCGCACCGTCTCGCACAGCGCGAGCGTCTCCTGGGGCGCCCCTTTGACGTAGGCGGCCACGCCATCTCCGGACGCACACACATGGGTCATCCGTTTGCGGAACGAGTCGAACGGGAACGGTCGGACGAGCGGATGCGCGCGTCGAACCGTCTCGCAATCGACGCCGGCCGCCGCGCCCGCGCGCACCATCGCCACCTCGGTGGGGTCGCCATGCTCGGGTGTGGCGCGGGAGGCGAGCGCGGCGGCGACGAACAGCTCGCGCGTTCCCGGCCCGGTCTCCGGTCCGAGCTCCGTCGCGTCACGGGTCTCGCCCGCGACCCAGACGAATCGGGCCGCCATCCGATTCTCGGTCAGCGTGCCGGTCTTGTCGGTGCAGATGACGGTGGTGGACCCGAGCGTCTCCACCGAGGAGAGCCGCCGCATCAGACACCGGCGTCGCGCCAGGCGCTGGGCGCCCATCGCCAGCGCCAGGGTGAGCGTGGGCAGCAGGCCCTCGGGCACATTGGCCACGATGACGCCGATCGCGAACAGGAATCCCTGGTCGAGCGGCAGCGCCCCGGTCGTGGCGCTGACGAGCAGGAACAACCCGCCCAGCGTGATCGCGAGCAGGGTCACCACGCGCGTGACGCGCGCCATCTCGCGTTGCAGCGGGCTCGGCTCCTCGACCACGCCCTGCGTGAGCCGCGCGATGCCTCCGATCTCGGTCGCCATGCCGGTCGCCGAAACCACGAAGGTGCCCGCGCCGGCCACGATCGCCGTGCCGGCGAACACCATCTCGTGGCGCTCCTCCAGGGGCACGACGCCGCGTGCGGAGACGGGCCGCGCGACCTTGAAGACCGACCAGGACTCGCCGGTGAGCGATCCCTGGTCCACCTCGAGCCCCGCGGTCGCGAGCAGCTGGCCGTCGGCGGGGACCTGGTCGCCCTCCTCCACGCGCACGACGTCGCCCGGTACCAGCTCGACGCTCGGAATCCGTGCCTCACGCCCGTTGCGCTTGACGGCGATCGTGGGAGGGAGGAGACGCGCGAGCGCCTCGATGGCCCGCTCAGCCCGGTATTCCTGCAGGAAGCCGAAGACGCCGTTGACCAGGATGACGACGAAGATCGCCAAGCCCAGCTGCGGCATCCCGGCGACGAACGCCAGCGCGCCACCCACCCAGAGCAGGATGGCGAACATGCTCCAGAACTGCTCAAGCAGCCTCAGCGTCGCGGAGCGGCGCCGGGTGCGCTCGATCCGGTTCTCCCCGGCCATGGCGCGGCGGCGCACGACCTCGGAGTCGCTCAGGCCGTCCGACCGCGAGTCCAGCAGGGCGAGCGCCTCGGCGGCCGTCAACGGGATCTCCGCCGTGCTCGCCCCGGTCGGAGCGAGCGCGCGCACCAGCGCTTCGCGCGTGACGGCGGCGTGCGCGTTCGCTCGCACGACCGGGTCGCTCAGAAGTCCCTTGAGGCGAGAGACGGTCCTCAGGGTGTCTCCGCCGCCGGTCATCGGGATGGCCAACGCCAACGCGTCGGTGACCGGGCCCGTGCCGGAAGCAAGTGACGGGGCGTGCGGCAACCGGGCCCAGCGGATGGTCGGGGTTCCCCCGGCGACCGTGAGGGTGTGAACGATCGCCACGCCCGGGGTCACGGGTAGAACGCCTGGATGGCCGGCGGGGACGATCTCGAGGGCCGCGAGCAGGTCGCCCGCGCTCGTGATCGTCGCCGGCAGCGAGACCGGATCGCCGACCAGGAAGGAGGACACCGCCTGCTCGCGTGTCATGGGGCCGACCTCATGCGGCCGCTCTGCGCACACCGGCGGTCGGATGGACCGCTGCTGACGATCAGGTATCGCCACTGAGCGCGCAGCGCGCTCGTTCATCCACCTTCGTCGGCTCCGCGCCGGGAGCGAAGACCTGGGGCTCGACAGCCACCCTCACCTGAACCCCCGCCCGCACGCTCTCGGTCACCAGACAGAACGACTCGAACACCTCCAGGCACCGGCCCATCCTCTCCTTCACGTACGTCGAAACGGTCGGTGCGAGCCGGACGCGGATCTCGCCGATCCGCAACCGGCCTGTCGCATTGCGCGTGGTCGTCGTGTGCACCTCGGCCGCGAACCCCTCCACGTCGAGGTGCGCCCGCCGCATGCAGAAGAGGAGGCTGGACGCGAGACACTGGCCCACGGCGGCGGCGAGCAGCGCCGCCGGGTTGGGCCCGGCGCCTTCCCCCAACGGCGGGGGCTCGTCGGTGATCAGCTCGGGGACTCCTTCCGCGTCGAAGCGCACCCGGAATCGGAACCCGTCCTCGCGCGTGAGATCCACTCGCGTGCCGTGCTGCTCGCCGCCGCTCATCGTGCCTCCTCCCACGCCTGGCCCGCCGGCGTCGGGCGACGCCGGCGGGAGCCCTCGTCTCTCATCGGTCGCAGGTTCATCGAGGGCTGCTCATGGCCGGATCATCGCCAGCTTCCGCGTGAGCACGACGCCGCTCACCTCGAGTCGATAGAAGAAGATGCCGCTCCCATGCCCCTCCAGGGCCGAGCGATCGAGCTTGGCGCTGTGCACGCCCGGCGGCACCGGCCCGTCGACCAGGGTCGCGACCGCGCGACCGATCAGGTCGAACACCCGCAGCCGCACGTGGAGCGCCTCGGCCCCGGTCGGGCTGGCCGGGACTTCGTACTGGATCTCCGCGGTGCCGCTGAACGGATTGGGAGCGCCGGGCCAGAGACGCGCCGCGCCCAGGCCCGCCGCCGCTGGGACATCGGTCGGGCCCAGGAAGGTGATGTCGGACATCGCCCGCGGCTGAACCTGGTACCACCACGTGTAGGGTGGCGAGGTGTCGAACTGTCCCGCGATCCCCACCACGGCCAGGTGGTTCGAGCTGATCGCGTTGCCGGGGATGTTGGTGTCGGCATCGATG
>JBGPXY010000162.1:0-6273 GCA_041492985.1 Candidatus Eiseniibacteriota bacterium | reverse complement strand
TATGCCCCGTCCACGTAGAGTCCGGACGCGTCACGCAGGACGACCTGGGTGAACACCTGAAGTTTCGGGTTCACCTGGGCGTCGCCGTACATCCGCACCGAGTAGGCATCGAAGTGATTGTCGCCACGCATGAGCTGATTGGTGTCGTAGGCGATCCCCCGTTCGGCGACCACCAGATCCAACAGGCCATGCGCGTGCCATTCGGTCGCGCGCGCGGGCACGGCGACTCCCACCGCTAGCGCGGCGACGAGGACGAAGCACCGGGTCGGGGGCGTCACGCGGCCTTGGGCAACTGGGCTTGCGACCCGATCGGGATCCACACCTTCACCGTCGTGCCGGTGCCATGGACGCTTTCGACCAGGAGGCGGCCACCATGCGCTTCGACGATGCCACGCGCGATGGGAAGGCCGAGGCCGAGCCCCGCGGAGTTGAACTCCAGCGTGCTCGACGAGTGATGGTTGAGGGAATCCCGCACCGTGAACGACCGGTCGAAGAGATGTTTCTGTCGTTCGACCGCGATGCCCACGCCGTTGTCGATGACCGAGATCATGAGCCAGCTATCCGCGCGCTCGGCGCGCACCTGAACGCGGCCTCCGTCGGGGGTGAAACGGATGCCGTTCGAGACCACATTCGCCAGTGCCTGGACCAGGCTGGGCCCGTCGACGTGCGCGACGCCCGGCTCGGGCGGAAGTGTCAGTTCCACCGCGACCGTCCGGCCCACCGCGCGCGCGCGCGCCTGGCCGACCGCCTGCTCGATCAACGGCTCCACCGCCAGGTCCGAGCGGTTGAGCCCCAGGTGGTCTTCGTCGATCTGCGCCATGCGGGTCGCGTCCTCGGCGATCCGCGTGAGGGTGGCCACACTGTGGTCAGCGGCCTCGAGCGCCTGACGCTGCCGGGGGGTGATCTCGCCGAGCTTGCCGTCGATCATCAGCTCGTGAAAGCCGTGGATGACGCTGATCGGCGTGCGCAGCTCGTGCGAGGCGACGCTGATGAACTCCGACTTGACGCGCGCCACGTCCTGCAGGTTGTGGACGTACTCGCGCTGGCGTCGCCGCATCTCCTCGAAGCGCGCGGCCAGCTCGCCGATCTCGTCACGCGAACGCACGGCGAGGGGGAAGTCGTAGTTCCCGTGCTCCATCTCCTCGGCGCCACGGACCAGCCGCTGCACCGGAGCGGTAATGCGCTCGGCAATCAGGAATCCCGCGATCAGCGCGAACAGCACGGCGGCCAGGCCGAGCCCCACCAGCTCCCCCTGGGTCGTGCGCAGGAATACGGTCTCGGCGTCGACGGCGCGCTGCATGACATAGAACTGGATCTGACGTCCTTCCGATCGCGGCAGCGGACGGACGAGCGTCAGGTAGAGGTGCGTCCCACCGCGGACCTCGAGGAGCTCGCCCGGGTGCGCGTTCGCCTCCGTTCGGCGCGCCAGGCGCCCGACCGCGACCAGCAGCGCATCCCGATCATCGGTACCCTCCAGCGTGCTGCCGGTGGTGGTGCCCTGAGACACGAAGGTCACTTCGCTCCGGGTCAGCTGGCGCAGTCGCTCCGCCAGGTCGGCGCCGATGCGCGCCCCGAGCAGCAACGCCCCGACCACGCGCCGGCCGGCCAGCACCGGCGTGACGGACACCTGGAAGTGCGCGTCGGGCTGGACGAGGATGCCGGACACCGGGCGTCCCGCCAGCGCTTCGGAGAGCAGTGCCGCACGTGCCGCAGGCACCGAGGCGTCGCGGCCGACCGCGGCCATGAGATGGCCCTCGGCATCGGTCACCTCGAAGAGGTCGGCCTGGGCGATCGCGTTGAAATCACGCGCCACGCCGTTCACGGTGGCGCGCAGCTCCGGATCGAGATAGGAGCCCGGGAGGGTCAGCACCGAGAAGAACTTCGGATCCTGCACGGTGATCTGTCCGGTCACCGCCAGGGATTGCTCGCGGGCGGCGAGCAGGTTCTCGAGCACCGCGGAAGCACGGCGGAGGTCGTCCTGGATCCCCTGGTTGACGTGGCGGGAGATGCTCCGATTCACCGTCCACAGGGTGGCGAAGGCCAGCGTCACGAGCGGCAGGACCGTGATGAGCATGATGTTCCACCGCAACCGCATGCGCATGCTCAGTAGCTCAGATCGGCGGTGACGTCGCCGGTTGCGGGCACGTTGACGGTCACGCTCTGCTCGCCCAGATCAGGGTGCCACACCCGGAGCACATAGCGTCCCGCCGGGAGCGACGGCAGCGTGTACTCCCCCGACGCGGAGGGGCGCGCGAACCCATGGTGGGGGAGGACGAGCACGAACCCCTCCATGTCCGAGTGGATCTCGCAGTACACGTTCACCAGCCCGGGCTTCGGGAATTGGACCTGCCGTGAGTTGCCGCGCGGGTACTTGCCGAGATCGAAGCGGCGCACCGGCGACAGACTGAAGACGTTGTGATAGATCGGGTCGAGGTTCGGGAAATCCACGACCGTCCCGACGGCGATCCCCAGCACGCGCGGCACGAACGCCTGATCTTGCTGAGCGAGGCGCGGCATCGGTGCCTTGATCCGGGCCAGCACGGACTCCGCGGCGGCCGGCACATGGTCCACATACACGACCGCGTCGCTCGGCAGTCCATGGGTGACGGCACGCATCCCCGGCATCGATCCGGCGCTCCCGGGGTAGGCGTTCATGGACGCCGCGGGTGCCGCGGCGCGTGACACCACGCGGAGGGTGCCGTGGATCACGCCCGCCGACGCGGGCGCGGCAACGAGGGCGATCAGCCATGCGACGCACGCGCCGCCGGAGATGGTGTTTAACCGAAAATGCATGGTCCTCGGCCCTGGTGGGGGGCGCTGAAGCGGAGCGGCCTGTTGCCAGGGTTTTCGGCACGGCGCGGGAACGACTTGATGGGCGTCCGGGGTGGGGGGAACGGGGATTCCGGCCACCAGACGATGAAAGCGCGGACCCCTGGCGGGTGGTATAGGCTTGCGATGCCGTGCGCGGGTCCCGTCCCGGGACTCCCGCGTCCGCTCGACCCGCTTGTCAGGCCCCCTGAGGTACCCGCCATGAGATCCACGTCCCTTCTGGTCGCGATCCTGTCGACCGCGATGGCAGTCCAGACGTTCGGGCAGACGGCCCCGCCGGCCGCGCCTCCCGTCCCGACACCAGCCGCGTCCCTGACCAGCGCACCCGCCCCGCCGTCAGCGAGTTCGCGCCTGATCTCGTCCATCCGCAACAAGCTCTCCGCCGGGGATCTGCTGAGCGCCGAATCGTTGGCGGAGGTCTATCTCGAGACGCACACCGACGACGGAGCCTATCTTCAAGGACTCGCCTGGGTGTCGCGCGGAGCGCTGCTGCTGGGCGAGTACGATCGGGCCGGGCGCTACGTCGCGGAGGTGCGGAGACGGTGCGACGCGCGGCTGTCGCGGGGCGCCCACCTCGACGCGGACGACAGCCTCGAGACGGCGCTCGGCGCCGTGATCGAGGTCGAGGCCCAGCTGCGCGCACGCGACGAGGGCAAGTCCTCCGCCGCCCGGTTCCTGCGCGACGAGCTGGCGAAGGTGCCTGGTCCGGTGGCGTTGCGGTCGCGCATCAACAAACGGCTGAACATGCTGACGCTGGCGGGCACCGCGGCGCCCGAGCTGGTGGTCGAGGACTACGTCGGCGACGTCCCGCCGTCGCTGGCCTCACTGCGTGGCCGGCCGGTGCTGCTCTTCGTGTGGGCCGAAGGCTGCGGGGACTGCCGGGCCCAGGAAGCATCTCTGGCGCGCGTGACGTCCAGATATGCGGACCGGGGGCTGCAGGTGGTCGCCCTCACGCGCTACTACGACCCGGGCGACCACGCAGTGGAGAGAGCCCGCGTCGACAGCGTGTGGACCACCGTCTACGCGACGATGGGGAGGGTGCCGATCGTCATCAGCACCGCGTCGATGGAGCGCTACGGCGGCTCGAGCACCCCGACCTTCGTCACGATCGACAAGGCGGGCCTGGTCCGGTGGTACACGCCCACGCGCCTGACCGAGGCGGAGCTAGATCGAGCGGTGGCCGAGCTCTTCGAGTAGCGCGAGGGGCGCCGATGCACGCGCCCGCTCGTCCCGCTAACGAAGCACGGCGAGCCGGCGCGTCCATTGGCGCCCGCCCGCTTCGACGCGGACGAGGTAGATGCCCGCTGGCACCGCCCGCCCGTCGGGGGCGAGCGCGGGCCAGAACACCGCGTGGTGACCGGGCGGGAGATCGCGATCCGGTGCCCGCCACACCTCGTGCCCCGCCACGTCGAAGACCGCGAAACGCACGCGCTCCGGGGAGGCGAGGTCCAGACTCATCGCCGTGGCCCCACGCGTGGGATTGGGTGTGGGAGCCGAGAGGGCGAGTGGTGCCTCGCCGACGGGAGGAGCCGCGGCGACCCCCGTGTACCGGATCCTCCGAACCTCGCCGGTGTAGATGGAGACGTAGTACAGGTCGCCGCTCGCCGGATCGGTCGCAAAGCACACCGGGCCGTCGGCCGCGGTCGCGAAGTCGAGCAGCGCCACCATCTGGTCGTTGGCGTCGGTCTTCAGCACCTTGATCCAGTTGCGCATGTAGTCGCCGAAGAAATACCCATCGCCGTAGGGCGCTGGATATCCAGGGCCGGTGTGGAACACGCCACCGCCGACGACGCGGCCACGCGTCCCGGGCGGCAGACTGAGGGACGCCTGCAGGTGGTGGAAGGCGGCGATCGGCCCGATCGCCGGCGCCGGATTCTCCGCCGTGCCGAGGGTTCCGCAGCCGTGATGCGCCGGCGAGGCCGCCTGATAGGACGAATCAGGCGCCGGTCCCTCGAAGCACGGCCATCCGAAGTTCGCGCCCGGGATCCGCGCGACGTCCACCTCCTCCCAGGTGTTCCACCCGACCTCACCGATGTAGAGCGTGCCGGGATCCCCGGTCGTCGGGTCCGGCGACCCGGTGCCCGGTCTGCGCGCGATCCGGAACGGGTTCCGCAGACCGTACGACCACACGCGCGACCGATGGGAGGCCGGGTTGCCGTCGTAGTAGGGATTGCTCGGGTAGCCGAGTCCGGTCGCCGGATCGATTCGGAGCACCTTGCCGTCCATGCTCCCGAGATCCTGGGCACGGAACGCCCCGATGTCCTCCACCGGATCGGTGCGGCCGGCCGTGAACAGCCCCGGATCGAGTCCACCGGCGTCCATCTGCTCGAAGTGAGCGCCGTCGCCCGCCGAGACGAACAGGCTCCCGTCGGCACCCCAGGCGAGATCCGCGACCGTGTGCGTGCCGGAACCCGAGGGGAATCCCTGGCTCCAGGTGGCGCCGATCAGGACCGTCCGGGTGGACTCATCGACGACGTTCGAATCCGTAGCGCTGACTTCGTATCGGACCAGGCGCGCGAACGCATCGTCGTAGTTGTCGAGCTCGATGCCATTCGAATCCGGATCCACCGTGTACAGGAAGTACAGACGCCGATTGACCGCGAAGTTCGGATCGACCGCGATGCCGAGCAGGCCGCGGTCGTCGGTGTTCAGGACCTCCTCCTCGTGCACCCAGAGTGGCCAGCGCTGAGCACCGCGGACGACGTAGACGATCCCGCCCTTCTCGGCGACGAGGAGCCCGCCGCCGGGGAGGAAGTCGATCGCGGTCGGCACGTCGAACGTGAACGGCACGGCTTGCGAGACGAACCCCGGCGGCAACTGGATCGCCGGGGCCGGGGATGCCCCAATCAGCGCCCCTGCCGCGGCGCACAGCGCGGCCAGGAACCGGTTCCAGCGGGGCCGGTGGATGCGGAGCGGGAGGGAGGCGCAGGTCGGGATCATCGGAGTACCGGGACAATCATGGCACGACATGACCCTCGGGTACGCAGGCCGCGGTCGCTCGGGGTGGGGCCGGGGGCTGTCCTCAGTGCAGATTGCCCGACCCTGCCCGCGTTGGCCCCGACCAGGGCCGCGCTGGAAGCCATGGTTCACCTCGTCGGTCGGTTCCTGCCCCCATCTCCCTCCTCGACCGCCTAGGGTCGAGCGCATGAAGTCGATCGATTCCGGAGTCATTCCGGAGATCCTTCTCGCCGTTCTCACGCTCCTCGCCGCCCTCCCTGGCGACGCGGTCGCGCGAACGGAAGGATTGCTCTTCGAGCGTGGTGGTCATGCGGTCATCCCCTTCGACCTTCGCAGCAATCACATCTGGATCCGGGGGACGGTGAACGGCCCGGACTCCATCTGGATCGCCCTCGACAGCGGAGCGGGCTCGAGCGTCCTCGACGACTCGCTGGCCCGCAGGCTGTCGCTGCGCAGGTCCGGGCAACACGAGGCGATGGGCGCGGG
>JBGPXY010000127.1:0-8019 GCA_041492985.1 Candidatus Eiseniibacteriota bacterium | reverse complement strand
TTGAACGAGCACCACAGCCCGTCCATCACGGCGCCGTCCTTCATCACCGTGTCGCCCAGCTTCTGCCCGGTGCGGCCGGTGAACAGGTAGTGCGGGGCGGTGCTCATGCTCTCCTGCCCGCCGGCCACCACGCAGTGCGCGTCCCCCGCCTTGATGGCCTGGGCGCCCAGCATCACCGCTTTGAGCCCCGAGCCGCACACCTTGTTGATCGTGACGGCACCCGCGCGCGGATCGATACCGGCCTTGATCTGCGCCTGCCGGGCGGGAGCCTGCCCCTGCCCACCCTGGACGACGTGGCCCATGAGCACCTCGTCGATCTGATCGCCACGCACACCGGCGCGCTCCATCGCCGCCCGGATGGCGATGGCGCCGAGGTCCGATGCCTTGAGCGGGGAGAGCCCGCCGAGGAACTTGCCGATCGGCGTGCGGGCCGCACCGACGATGAACACGTCCGGATATGCCGTCATGGGAGGACTCTCGTGCGAAGGGTGTCGCGGCGGGCGAGGTGAGCCAGAACGAGCGGCGGAATATTACACGATGCGGGTGAGGCGAGGAACGCGGCGCGGATGTCCGCCCGAGCGGATCAGCGGCGACCCAAGGGTTCCCGGCCCGCGGTCGGCGCCGCCGCGATCCTGCCGGGTGCCAGTCCGACCATCACCGCAAGCGCCATGGCGCTCTCCCCTATCCGACCCGGGTCCACACCAGGGTCCGGGTCACCGGCTCTCCTCGAGCGGTGGTGGTGTCGAGGTCGATCGTCAGGGTATCCCCGGAGACCTTCATGACTCGAGTGAGGATCTGTCCGACGTTTTCGAGGGAAAGGGCGCCGAGGAGTTGCTGGGTGACGGTGCCGCGACCCTCGTCGACCGTGTAGGTGCCGAAGTACGCGTCGTATCCCGCGCGAGCGCGGCTGTTGTTCGGAGCACTCGTCGAGGGCTCGTCGGGGACGGCCGTGCGATCCCGCTTCATGAACTGCGCCGCAAAGTGACCGTTGCGGTCGTAGTAGAGGACGGCGACGGGATCGCGGCCCAGGGAAGGCTCGATGCGGAGCTCTCCGGAGGCGGTGCGATCGGTCCGCGAGACAAGCTCCCATGTGCCGATCAACGTGGCGGCCAATGATCCCGAGCGGTCGTCGTCAGCGGATGCCATGTGCTCTCCGTGTGAGTCGCTGCTACTTTCCCCGCACGATGGCGATGCTGGCCGTGTGCCCGTGGAGGAAGTTCTTGGTGCCGACCGGGCCGAACTCGCCGGCGCAGAAGAAGCCGGCGGTCGGCACCGGGCCCCGCAGGGCGGCCTGGAGCGTGCCGATGTCGCGATCGGGGCGGCCGAAGAAGTCCTTGCCGCGACCGTTGCAGGAGAACAGCAGCGCGCCCTCGGCGCGCGCGTCGAACTCCTGGGGCGCCAGCAGCAGCTCGAGATCCTCGATGGCGGTGCCGGCGTCGCGCACGTGGAGGCGGACGTATTCGTCCTTCGCCACCAGGTCGGCGACCGCGAGCGCGCCGCGCTCCCGATCGGCGCCCAGCAGGTTGCGGATCAGGTAGTCGCCGCGGCCCGACGCGTCGCCGCGCGCGGGCCGACCCACATAGAGCCCGTCGCGCAACACCTCGCGCTCGCGCTCGGGCAGCCCGCGCAGCACCTGCTCGGCGCGCTCGAGCGCCGGCTGGCCGTCCAGCTCGAGGATGATGTTGCGCTCGGCGCGCGTGACGCGCAGCGGCGGTCCGATCGGCCGGCAGCCCTGCGAGACCACCACGTCCACCCGCAGCGCCCCCTTGAGCGCGATGCCCACACCGCCCTCGCGCGCCACCCAGTCGTTGAGCACCAGCGCGTTCGCATACGGTCGGGGCCCGGCGCTCGCCATGCCGCCGACCAGACGCACGCCCGGGGCGTGAGTGTTGAACGCGTGCAGCACGCGCTCGGCATCGAGCGAGAATGGATCGCCGAACAGCACGACCAGGTCCGCGTGGTCGGCTCCCGGGGTGTGGCGCGCGAACTCGAGCGGATCGCTGATCGCCTCGCCCCATGCGGAGGGGATGAGCACGAACGGCTTGACGTCGACGCCCGGCATGCGTGCCGCGATGGCGGTGAGCGCGGGGCCCTCTTCGTACTCGTGCTCGCTCCCGACCACGAAAGCACCGCTCACGCCGGCGAGGCAGCCGGGCGAGAGCCGCCGCCTGAGCGTGGCGGCCAGCGCGTCGGCGCCCGGCACCAGCGGCGCGGTGAAGAAGAACAGCACCAGGTCCGCAACACCCTCGCCCAGGGTCGCGGCCAGCGACTCGGCCACCTCGCCGGCGGCGTCTTCGGCATCGGCGGCGCAGGAGGAGGAGGCGGCCCAGCGCATGCCGGTGGCGGTCCCTGGAGGAGTGGTCATGGCGTCGTGCGGCGCGGGCTCATCCGGCGGTCGGGACTGGCGGCGGGCTCAGATCTCGCGCAAGATCTCCCGCGCGATGATCAGACGCTGGATCTCGCTCGTGCCCTCGCCGATCTCCATTAGCTTCACGTCCCGGTGCATGCGCTCGACCGGGATGTCGCGACAGTAACCGATGCCGCCGTGGATCTGGATGGCCTTGTCGGTCACCCAGTTGCCGGCCTCGCTCGCGAACAGCTTGGCCATCGACGCTTCCTTCTCGAACTCGCGCCCCGCATCCTTGAGCATCGCCGCGTTGTAGACGAGCAGGCGTGACGCCTCGATCTTCATGCGCATGTCGGCCAGCATGAACTGCACGGCCTGGAAGTTGGCGATCGCCTGCCCGAACTGCTTCCGCTCCTTGGCGTAGCGGATCGCATGCTCGAAGGAGCCCTGGGCGAGGCCGAGCGCCAGCGCGCCGATCGAGATGCGCCCGCCGGTGAGCGTGCGCATGAAGGCTTTGAAACCGCCGGCGGGATCGCCCAGCATGTCGGAGGCGGGGATGAGGCAGTCCTGGAACACGACCTCGACCGTGTCCGAGCCGCGCAGTCCCATCTTCTTCTCGCGCTTGCCGACACGGAAGCCGGGGGTCGCGGTGTCCATGATGAAGGCGGAGATCCCCTTGGTGCCCTTGCTGGCGTCGGTGCGCGCGGTGAAGGTGATGTACTTGGCCACGCTGCCGTTGGTGATGTAGATCTTGGACCCGTTGACCCGCCAGCCGTCGGCGACCTTCTCGGCCCGCGTCTGGGTGCCCGCGGCATCCGATCCGGCGTTGGGCTCCGTCAGCCCGAAGCAGCCGATCGCCTCGCCCCTGGCCATCGGCGTCAGGTATTTCTGCTTCTGCTCTTCGGTGCCGATCATGTAGACGGGCCCGCAGCCGAGCGAGACGTGGGCCGCGAGCGTGATGGCGGTCGACCCGCAGGCGCGCGCGATCTCCTCGACCGCGATGACGTAGGCGAGCGTGTCGAGCCCGGCGCCGCCGTACTTCTCGGAGAACGGCAGGCCCAGGAAGCCGAGCTCGCCCATCTGCCGGACGATGTCGTGGGGGAATTCCTCGTTCTCGTCGAGCTCGCGGGCGCGCGGCGCCACCACCTCGTCGGCGAACTTGCGGGCCATCTCGCGCACCTGGCGGTGCTCGTCCTTCAGGAACAGCTCCATGCTCTGGACGGACTCCCTCGCGTGATCGGGCCTGGTGATGACGGGTCGTAGTGCCGGAGTGTCGGTGGCGGGAGCCAGGTGACCCCCATTGCGAACCGACGCGCGACTCTAATCCAACCGATGGCCGGTTGGGAAACGGAATGCCCACCTCGCGGGCACACATGGGTTCGGCCGTGGATCCCCACCGCCTCGCGGCGGACGATCGACTTCAGCGACGCGGGGCGGGGACCGCGCGCTCGACCACCGGCGCGCGCACGGCCCGGTCGAGCTGTACGCGCACGTCCGCGTCGAGATCCCCCGATCGGTGATGGAGCGATTCGATCGCCAGCAGCCCGACCGTGCGCCCGGCGTGTGAGAAGAATTCCATGTGCGGCCCGGACGGATCTTCGATCATCACATCCTGCCGGGTCATCACGGGGCTCGCACTCGAGTCGGCGGCCGAAGCGGAGAGCACACTGATCGCGACGCGCAGGCCCGAGCCACGCCTGCGCACGAGGACGGTGTCGGCGGGTGGCGGTATCCGCCCCGCGAACCCCCACCAACCCTCGATCGTCACCCCCAGCTTCCACTCGTCACCGAACGCGTTGCCCTCGGCGAGATGAAAACGGTTGGTGAGCGGATCGCTGACCGACGACGCCTCGACGTCCGTCCGTTCGGTCAGGAAGTACTCGTCGGTGAACGCGCCGCGGAACGAGGCGATGAATGCGCGTGTGGCGCGTGAATCCGGGGGCAACCCCCCGATCGAGTCGAGGAAGGCGAGGTTCGGGAACCCCGCCGGGGCGCCGGGCTGCGGCAGGGACGGCGCAACGGAGGTCGTCTCCGCCGGCGCGACCTTCTCTCCCGCCGCGGGCGTGGCGCCCACGAGCATCAGCGCCACCGTCACGAGCACGCCGCGCCTCATGCCACCTCCAGCGGCGCGCTCTCGATGAGACGCCGACCCACGGCGCGCGCGCGGGCCAGCAGTTCCGGCCGGGTCGCGACACTGCCGGGATCGTTGTCGTCGTGCCGCCAGAGCAGGGTCTCTTCCCAGCGCGCCCCGATCCACTTGAGGAAGCCGCGCACGCTGCGCTCGGCCAGCTCGTAGGTGTGCTTCGTGCCGCAGGCGGTCACGAACACGCCGCGACGGGTGCGGGCCCAGCGCGGCCGGAAGTCGTACCCGCCATCGGCCAGGCGCACCAGCGGCGTGACGCAATTGCAGCGATCCATCACCAGCTTCAGCTGGGCGCTCACGCCGTCGAAGTAGATCGGCGAGCCGACGGCGATCGCGTGCGCCGACTCGAGCGCGCCGTAGATCCGGTCCATGTCGTCATGGAAGATGCAGTAGCCGGTGGTGGGCTCGGGTCCACAGGCCTGGCAGGCTTTGACGTTCAGCTCGTTGCAGTAGAGTTGCTCGGCGCGCCCGCCCGCATCCTCGGCGCCGGCGCAGATCGCCCGCAGCAGCAGGTCGACGCTGCTGCCCCGGACCGGACTGCCGTTCAACGCGATCAGGCTGCGAGTCATGGGTGTCTCCGCGGCGAGATCGCGCGGTCGCGCACGGGTCGTCAGCGGCTCGTCCGACGGGGCTTGGGGCCGCGCTTAGCGATCGGCGTGCCCTTCGCGATCGGCTTGCCCTTCGCGGCGGGCCCACGCTTCGCGGCGGGCTTGCGCTTCGCCGCCGGCTTGCGTCGCGTCGCGGCCCTCGGCGCCGCCGGCCGCGATTTCGCCGCCGGGGCGCGAAGCGGCCTCGCCCGCGGCGGCGCCGCCTCGCCGCCGTGCGTCGCCTGGAACCACTCGCGGATGTACCGGGCGATGTCCTGGGTCGAGGCACCCGGGCCGAACAGCCGACCGACGCCCTGCTTCGCCAGCGTTGCCATGTCGTCGGAGGGGATGATGCCGCCGCCGGTCAGCAGCCGGTCGCCGATCCCGCGCGCGCGCATCAGCTTCATCACCTCGGGGAACAGCGTCATGTGCGCGCCCGAGAGGATGGAGAGCGCCACGACGTCCACGTCCTCCTGCGCCGCCGCCTCGACGACCTGCGCCGGGGTCTGGTGCAGCCCGGTGTAGATGACCTCCATCCCGGCGTCACGCAGCGCCGCCGCCACCACCTTGGCGCCACGGTCGTGCCCATCGAGGCCGGGCTTGCCGACCAGTACGCGGATCTTGCGCTGCATGCGTTCTCCTATCGACCGGCCGCCCGTCCGACCGCCTCACCCGTCGCGCTGAAGTACACCGACGGCGCGAGGAACCGGTGCAGGCCCAGCCTGAACGAGGTCCTCCAGAATCCCGCCAGACCCGGGTACTTCCCCAGGTAGTACGGCAGGCTCACGCTCTCGACCCGGCCGAACTGCTGGCCGAGCAATCCCTGCAGCTCCCGGTCGGTGAAGCCGGCATGCGCGCCGCGGCGATTCTCCCACTGGCCGCGCACCCGCTTCCACCAGTCCACCAGGTTCCACACCACCTTCTCCCACAGCGTCGCCCGTCCGCCCACGTAGCCCACCAGGCGCGACTTGTTCGGCGTCCCGAAGTAGGCCAGCCCGCGCACGTCGAGCACGCGCCGCGCCTCGGCCACCGCGCGCGCCGGCTCGGGGACGTGCTCCAGCACGTGATAGCAGTAGACCGCCTCCACCGAGGCATCGCGGAACGGCAGCGCGCGGGCGTCGGCGCGCAACAACGTCACGCCGGGCCGCCGATCGCCCGGATCCACGTCCAGATCCACACCCATCACCGGCACTCCGGTCACCTCGGCCAGGTGGTTCACCTCGACGCCGGCCCCGCAGCCGATGACCAGGATGCGGCGCGGGCGGGTCTCGTTCCGTCGCAGCAGATCACGGAAGAAGCGTGCCTCGAACTCGAAGCTCACCCTAACGACTCCACGGCGGCTCTCCTTGCCGCTCGCTCGCGTCCGGCATGTTGGCCAGCTCGGCCTCGATCTCCTCCTCGCGACGCCGGGCGTCGGCGAAGTCCGCGGCGCCGAGCGCCAGCGGCTCGCCGTCCGCATCGCGGGCAGGGCGGACCACTCGGCTCATCACCAGCGCCAGTGCGGCCCGCGCCGCCTCTTCGGTCTCGAAGCGCCAGGCGCGGTACTCATGATCGCGCCCCAACCCCTCGAGCCGCCACGGGTCGTGGTCCGGCGCGCCGCGCGTCACCCGCGCCGCGATCAGGTCGCCGCGCGCGAGCTGCTCCTGCCCCTGCCGGCCGGTCGGCGGCACCGTCTCGTCCGGAACGCGCGGCGGCACCAGCTGGACGCGATCGCGATCCCCGATCGGGACGAACGCCCAGCCGTCCGAGGTCACGGCGGCGGTTTCCTCCTCGTCGTCGTCCTCGTCCTCCACGGCCTCGTCCGGTTCGATGGACGGCGGCAGCGCGGTCCCCGGCGTCGCGTGGCCCCCCATCCGGCGCATGAGCAGCCCGAGTGCGGCCACCGCGACCACCGCGACGATCGCGGTCAGCGTCCCCTGGTTCATGGCCGGTCGGTCCCGTTCAGAATTCGGGGCTCTCGATGTAGTCGCCGAACACCTCGCGCATCGCGTTGCGGATCTCGCCTTCGGTGGCGTAGGCGCGCGCGCAGTCGAGGATCCGCTCCATGAGGTTGGCCTGGCCGGCCGGCCGGCGGGCGGCGGCGGTGAGCGCCTGCAGGGCGGCGGTGCAGGCCCGCGGGTCGCGCGTGCGCTTCACCTCGGCGATGGCGCGCTTCTGCTCCTCCTCGACCTCCTCGCCGATGTAGAGGATCGGGATCTCGAGCTTCTCGTCGGGATCCACGTACTCGTTCACGCCGACGATGACGCGCTGCTTCCTCTCCATCTCCTGCTGGTACTGGTAGGCCGCCCGGCCGATCTCGCTCTGGAAGAACCCGCGCTCGATGCCGGCGACCACGCCTCCCATCCCCTCGATCTGCCGGAAGTAGTCCTCGGCCTGCCGCTCGAGCGTGTCGGTGAGCGACTCGACGTAGTACGAGCCCGCGAGCGGGTCGATGGTCTCGGTGACGCCCAGCTCATGGGCGATGACCTGCTGGGTGCGCAGGGCGATCTTGACCGCCTTGTCGCTGGGCAGCGCGATGGTCTCGTCCATCGAGTTGGTGTGCAGCGACTGGGTGCCGCCCAGCACCGCCGCCAGCCCCTCGAACGCCGTGCGCACGATGTTGTTCTCGGGCTGCTTGTCCCACAGCGAGCAGCCGGCGGTCTGGGTGTGGAAGCGCATGAGCCACGAGGCCTGCTTCTTCGCCCGGTAGCGATCGCGCATGTGTCGCGCCCAGATGCGGCGCGCCGCGCGCAGCTTGGCGATCTCCTCGAAGAAGTCGAGGTGGCTGTTCCAGAAGAACGACAGCCGCGGGGCGAAGGTGTCGATGTCGAGCCCGCGCTCCAGGCACGCCTCGACGTAGGTGAAGCCGTCGGCCAGGGTGAACGCCAGCTCTTGCGCGGCGGTCGAGCCCGCCTCGCGGATGTGGTAGCCCGAGATCGAGATCGTGTTCCACTGCGGCACGT
>JBGPXY010000031.1:0-19275 GCA_041492985.1 Candidatus Eiseniibacteriota bacterium | reverse complement strand
CTCCGCACGCCCGCTCGCCGACGCGCGCCGATTGCGCTCGGCCGTGCAGGGCCTCACCGCCACCGCGCGTGCCACTGATCACACGCGCGCGCTCGAGTTCGCGGCCCGCGCTCTCGCCGAGAGCCACGCGCTCAACCGCGAACTCTTCTGGCTGTCGGACTTCCAGGCCACCGGTTTCGGACCTGGCGCCGCCACCGCGCCGAGCGCCCCCGATGGACCCTGGGCCCGCTCGCGCGTCTATCTCATGCCGCTCGTACCGACGAGCCGCGCCAACGTCGGCCTGACCGACGCCTCGCTCGCCCCGACCGAGAGCGGCACCGCGCTCACCATCGCCGGGGTCGCCCATGGCGCGAAGGCAGGCGACCTGAGCGTGGCGGTGCGCGACCTGGCGGCCGATGCCGAGCTGGGCCGCGGCTATCTCTCGATCCCGCAGGATGGCGAGGCATCGACGATGCTGCCGCTGGCGCGGCTGCCCGAGCGTGGCGGCGTGGCGCTGATCCCCGACGACGCGCTGCCGCTCGACAACCGGCGCGTGTTCGCGGCCGGCCCGGCCGGCGCCGCCCGCGTGCTGGTGCGCGAGGATGGTCCCGCATCGCCGGTGCGTCTCGCGCTGGAAGCCGGCGGGTCGGCGTCCGGCCTCGAGGTCACCGCCGTCGACGCGGCCGGCCTCGCCGCGCGCATCGCCGGCGTGGACGTGGTGGTGCTCGACGACCTGCCGCGGCTGGGTCCGATCGAGGAGCAGGCGGTGCTCGACTTCTACCGCGGCGGCGGCGGCGTGCTGGTGGTGCTCGGCAGCCACGCCGATCCGGCGTTCTGGAACGCCTCGCTGCTGGGCGAGCTGGGCGTGGGCACGCTCGGGCCGATGGAGCCCGCCGCCTCGGGTGCGGTCTGGCGGCTGCGACGCGCGGTGGCCGGTCACCCGGTGCTGGCCGGATTCCCGGCTCGTCCGGGCGAGCCGCTCTCGACCGCGAGCTTCCGCAGCATCCGCGTGCTCGGTCCGGGTGCCGCGCGGGCCGCGGCGCCGACTCGGGTGTTGCTCGAGTACGACCGCTCGCGTCCCGCTCTGGTCGAAGCCCCGCACGCGCTGGTGTTCGCGGCGGCGCTCGAGCCCGCGGCTTCGGACTTCACGGTGAGCGGAGCGTTCCTGCCATTGCTGCACCAGTGCGTGAAGGTGCTGGCGCGCGGCACCGCCGCCGGCTCCCTGGCACCGGGTGAGCGCTACCGCGCTCCTGCCGGCACCGGCGCCTGGCGCATCGAGGACGAGGAAGGCCACGAGATCCCGAGCGAGCTGGTGGCCGCCGGGGGTGCGACACGGCTCACGTCGGCGCCGCTCGAGCGCCCGGGGCTCTACCGCGTGCTTCAGGGTGGCGCGCTTCGCAACACGTTCGCGGTGAATCCTTCCGTGCAGGAGTCGGACCTTGCCGAGGTCCCCGAGGCGTCGCTGGTGCGGGCGTTCCCACCCGGTCGGGCGCAGCTGCTCCGCCCCGGCGCCGACCTCGCCCGACGCGTGCGCGAGGCGCGCTTCGGCCGCGAGCTGTGGTCGTGGTTCGTGATCGCGGCACTCGCGCTGCTGGTGGCGGAGATGATCATCGCGCGCACCGGGATGAGCGGGAAGATGCCCGAGCTGGACGCGGCGTAGGAAACCGCGCGTTCAACGGATCCGGACCAGCGTCCTCGTCGAGGTTCCCTGAGGCGCGCCGAGACGTGCGAAGTAGATCCCGCTCGGCGTCTCGAGCCCGCGCTCGTCGCGGCCGTCCCACGCGACCCGGTGGATGCCGGCCTCGTAACGGCCCCGGGCGATCGAGCGGACCCGTCGACCGTCGGCGGAATACACCTCCAGGTCGACCGCTCCGGGCTCGTTCAGCGTGAATGAGAGCGTGACGTCGCGCCGGAACGGAGACGGCGCGGCCCCGACGATTCCAGAGGTGCGCGCTAGAGTCCCCGGCTCGACCGCTGTGGACGCCGATTGTTTCTCGACCGCGCCGACGTCGCTACCGTCGCCGCCACCGACGTTGATGACGTCCGGGGAATCGAACGGCCTGATGGCCCCGCGCTGGTCGGTGGCGAGGAGGAAAGACGTGGCGTGGTCGATCAGCGGGCTGCCGGTCAATGGCGACATCGTCGTTGTCGGCCCGCCATTGTCGGCCAGCGGCCCCAGCATCGGATCGAGCGGGCTCACCGTCGTGCCGACCTGGTCGCCGGTTCCGGAGAACCCCGAGCCCGTGTTGACGCCGATCAGGTTGAAGCCCAGAGAGGTGAACGAGCCGCTGATGTCCGTCCGGGTGGGCAGCGAGGAGGTGTTGCCGGCGATGACAGTGCCGCCCACGGTCGGACGGAAGTCGGCATCGGTGTTGTAGACCCCGCCCGCCCCGGACACGCTGGCCGTCTGGTGATTGCCCGAGATCGTGCAGTGCAGGATCGAGCACGCGACCGGCCCGACTTGCCAGATGCCACCGGCCGTGCGTCCTGAGTTGCCCGAGATCGTGCAGTTCTCGAGAGTCAGGGTATTGTCCGCCTCGATCCCGCCGGCGCTGGAGACCGCGGTCGCGGTCGCGGAGTTGCCGGCGATGGTGGAATTCCTGAGCGTGAGCGGCACGCGAACGACGAGTCCGGTCGTGGCGTTGCCGACGATGGCGCAGCCCGTGATCGTCTGGGGCTGTTGCGACGACACGAGCACGCAGCCCTCGTAAGGCGTGGGGCTGGTCACGGCGGCTCCGGTGAAGCGCAGGCCGGAGATGGTGCTCGAAGCGGAGACCCAGAGAACCGTGTGAGCACCGTTCCCGCTCACGGTGATCACGTCGGCACCAGGGCCGGCGAGCACGAGGCTCCTCGAGATGTAGAGGGTCCCATCGGTGAGGGTGATGGTCCCGGTGAGTCCGGGCTGGAAGCCCACGCTGTCGCCGGGTGCGGCGGTCTCCACCGCGCGACGGAGCGAGCCGGGGCCGGGGTCGCCCAACTGGGTGACCATCAACCTGACCGGCGGTTGAACCTCGACAGCGCCGATGTCGCTCCCGTCACCGCCCGACGTGTTCGGCTTCCCGGGATCGTCATAGACCCTGGCATGCCCGGTCTGGTCGGTTGCGGGACCGCCGGATCCGCCGCGGTCGAGAGCGGCGCTGCCGGCCAATGGCCGCCGGGTCGGCGTCGGACCGCCGCTCGTCAGACCGAGAGTCCCCAGGTTCGGATCCAGGGGGGTCGCCACGGTTCCTGTCTGATCGGTGGCGACCCAGCCGCCGCTGCCGTCGACCTTGCCGATCAGGTTGTAACCCTGGCTCGCGAACGTGCCGAGCGCGTCGGGTCCGACCGGGACGCCCTGGACGACCGAGTTGAGGGCGACGATGGTGCTGCGCAGGCTGCCGCCGCCATTGATACCTCCGCCCTGACCGTCGCCGTTGGCGGCCGAACTAAACCCGCCCGTGGCGGTGTTCGAGACGATCGTGCAGTGCACCAGGGCGATGGACGAAGCGTTGAAGATGGCGCCTCCCCGTGCGTCCCCACCCGGCCCCGCTGTGCTGCACTGGCCGCCCTTTGCCTCGTTCGAGGCCAGGGTGCAGTTCGTGAGGCTCGCCGTTCCTGCGTTGAGGATGGCGCCGCCGCGTCCGAGTCCACCGACGGGCCGTCCGGGCAAGGGCCCGGTGGCGCTGACCCCAGCGCCGCCGGCGCTGTGGCAACTCTGGAGCGTGCAGTTGACCAGCGCGAGAGTGCCCGTGTTGTAGATGGCGCCGCCCTCGCCGGGGCCACCGGGGCCCGCGAAGCTTTGATTTCCGGTGCCGTTGCCGCCGATGGCCCAGCAGTTCTCGAAGAGGACGTCCTTCAATGTGAGTGCGGCAGCGTTGAGGATCCCGCCGCCTCGCCCGGCACCACCCGCTGCCCCGGGGGCTCCGACAGGCCCCACGGAGTAGCTGTTCATGACGTGAAGCCCCGAGAGGGTGACGTTGCCGGCGAGCACGTTGAAGACGCGATGGGTGACGCCGCCCCAGATGGACAGCAGCTGCGCGCCCGGGCCCTCGATGGTGAGGTCCCGGCCGATCGCGAGCTCACTGTTCAGGCCGATGGTTTCGGTTCCGGTTCCGATGGGGGCGAAGTCGATGGTGTCGCCGGCTGCCGCGATCTGGATCCGCTGCCGAAGCGAGCCGACCCCGGTGTCGCTGTTGTTGGTGACGGAGAGCGTGGTGGCCGCCGCCGTCGCGGCGACCAGAAGCGCCGCGGTCACCGCGGTCGCTCGGGCAAGGGCAGCGCGCATCTTTGGCTCCCGACGCGAGTCGCGTCATGGGGGTGGCCGGCCCTCCAGGCCGCCTCGATCGTGCCCCCTCTAAGGGGCGGGGCCCGCGGGCCGACCGTGGTGGTCGGATCGGGCCGTCAACCAAGGAGTCGGCCCAAGTCCCGACGCGTTTAGGGAAAAGGTGCCGGCCCGCGGCACCGGAGCGGGCGCGGCGCAGCCTGGCGGCCATCCCGGGGCACGCACCCCCCCCCAGCACGAGGCCCAGGGCCTTGCGCGGTCCGGGGCCTTCGTGTGGCGCGGGCCCTCGCGGCATCGTTGCCGCCGCCCGCTCGGGAGCTAGTCCTTGTTCTCGACCTTGATGCCCTTCGGCAGCGCCTCGGGGTTGAGCACCGTGAGCACCACCCGGCGGTTGCGCAGCAGCTCCTCGTCGTTGCGCTCCCTGGTCTCGGGTCGCTCCTCGCCGTAGCCCTTCGCCGCCAGGTTCTCGGCGCGCAGCCGGTAGTGTTCGAGCAGCCAGGCGCGCACGGTCCCGGCCCGGTCCTGGCTCAGCCGCAGATTGTGGGCGTTCGACCCGCGCGTGTCGGTGTGTCCTTCGACCTCGATGCGCAGGTCGGGGAACTTCTCGAGCGCCTCACCCGCTTCGCGCAGCGAGGTCTCGGACTCGGGCAGCAGCAACGCGCTGTTGGTCTCGAAATAGATGTTCTCGAGCCGGATGCGCCCGCTCTCGATGAGCTGGCGCTCGCTCTCGCTCACCGGTCTGGCGGGCGGCATGGGCTTGGGTGCCGGCTTCTCCACCTCGCGCGGCGGCTCGGCGGGCGGCGCCTGGACCTTGCCGGTCGCCCGCTGGTTGGCAGCACAGCCGTACTCGTCCACCTCCATGCCCTTCGCGGTGCCCGGGCAACGGTCGACGCCATCGCACACGCCGTCGCCGTCTCTGTCCATCGAGCAGCCCCACTCGTCCACGGTGCAGCCCTTGGGCGTGTCGTTGCAATGATCGACGCGGTCGAACACGCCATCGCCGTCCCAGTCGACGGCGGGCCACCGGTAGCACGGCGCCTTCGGGTCGATCCGCGCGGCCGAGGAGGGGGGTGCCGCGTGGGCCGTCGCGGCGGCGCCCAACAAGAAGATCAGGCTCAAGAGTGATCGGGTCGTTTTCATCGGCAACCTCCTGTTGCGGCTGGGGCGATCTGGCGACGCTCATCAGTCCAAAGAGGTCCCGGCTGGCCGGGGGCTTCAACCTATACAGGAATGGGCAATGGCTCGCACTTCCTATAATCTCCAGGCACCATGCGAATGCTCCTGATGGGCCTGGGTGCGGCGTTCCTGCTCGCCGCACCCGTGGTGCCCACGGGCTCGGCGGATGATCGCGCGCCGGTGAGCGTCGCCTCGTCGGCCGGCGCGCACGAGCACGCGGCCCCCGCCGATGACCCCGACTCCGGCGTCGAGCTGCTGGACGCTCCCGCGCCCGACTGGACCTTCACGCGCTGGATCGGCCCACCGCTCTCGCTCGCGCAACTGCGCGGCAAGGTGGTGCTCGTCCGCTGGTGGACCGAAGGCTGCCACTTCTGCGCCAACACGCTGCCCGAGCTGGAGGCATTGCGGCGCAAGCACGCGGACGACGGCCTGGTCGTGGTCGGCGTGTTCCACCCCAAGCCGCCGCACGCGGTGAGCGACCGGCACATCCTCGCGGTGGCGAAGCGGCTCGGCTTCAGCGGCCCGATCGCGGTGGACCGCGATTGGACGACGCTCGACCGCTACTGGCTCGCCGGGCATCCCGAACACTCCTGGACGTCGGTCTCGTTCCTCATCGACCGTGAAGGCGTCATCCGTTGGGTGCACGGGGGTGGCGAGTACCACCGGTCGAGTGATCCGGCGCACGCCCGCTGCGACCTGCAGTACCGCGAGCTGGAGGAGAAACTGGCGACGGTGCTCGCCGAGCGGCCCGCGTCATCGGTCGCCCCTTGATCCTGCTCTGCCGGTCACCACGAGCATCCCTCGGCATCGCGGTTTGCCTCGCCGCCCTCCCGGCGCTGCTTTCCGGATGCGCCGCCCCGTTCGCCGATCTGCAGGGCGCGCGGCTCGCCGGCCGCGGCAATGTGGAGGTGACCGGCAGCTTCTCGACGATCCACTTCTCGTCGGACTCCGACGGCGGTGAGGTGCAGCGCGAGTACACCGGACAACTGGCGGTCGGAGGCGGTGATCACACGGACTGGCGCTTCCGCTACACGCGCATCGGACCACCGGGAGACGGCGGCGATGGCGGGCTCAACGTCTTCGGCGTCGGCCCCAAGTTCGCGACCGCGAGCCAGCGAATGGCGTTCGCGCTGCCTATCGGCTTCGCTGTCGGCCAGGACATCAGCGTGGGCGACACATTTCAGATGCATCCGACGGTGTTCTTCACCGTCCCGGCAGGCCGGAGCTTCGAGGTCAACCTTTCGGGAAAAGCACTGGTCTCGCTGAGCGGGGGCAGCACCGGCTTCGCCGCCAACCTGGGCTTCGGCATCAGCTCGGATCTCGACCGCTGGGCGCTGCGACCCGAGGTCGGCGTGCTCGTTTACCCGGAGGGCGATGGCCACTTCCGCCATCTGAGCCTGGGACTGTCCTACAACCTGGGGTCGATGAGCCGCGCTCCTTGAGGCCGTCCGAAGCCCTCTGCTAGTCTCGCGACGCCCCGCTGACAAGCGGGGCGTCATCGTGTTCAGGCCGCATACCGCCACGGAGGATCCCGCGGCGGGTTTTTGCGTTTGGAGCGCCGCAGCACCACGGCTCGTCCGGGTGCCGCCAGCCCGCTACACCGCACGCGGACAGGAGAGATGCCCGAGACCTACATCAAGGACGCGCTCGCCGAGTCGCTGCTCGCCCAGGCGGGGGATCTCCCCGAGGCACGCGAGCTGCTCGCGGCCCTGCGCGACGCGGCGCCCACGCATGGCGGGACGGCCGGCGGCGCGGCAGGGGACGGCGCTGCGCGCGCCGCGGCCACCAGCACCGCCACGGCGGTCGCCACGCGCATCGCCGTGCGCGGGCTCACCGGATCCGCGCGCGCCCTGCTCACCGCGTGGCTCCAGCGCGCCACCGCTCGGCCCGTGCTCTACCTGGTGCCGCCGGGCGAGGCGTTCGAGGAGGCGCGCGACGACCTGGAGTATTTCTGCGGCCCCGGCGCCACGCTCGCCTTCCCGGATCCCGAGACGCTTCCGTACGATCCGGTCTCGCCGCATCCGGGGATCACCGCGCAACGGCTCGAGACGCTGGGCCAACTCGCGCGGACGGGCACCCCCGGCGACGCGACGCCGGGCGTCGTGCTCGCCACGGTGCGCGGCCTGCTGCAGCGCGTGCCACGCCCGGAGCGGATCGCACACGCCGTGCTCACCTTCAAGGTGGGGCACGACTACGACCCGACCGCGGTGATGGAGCGGCTGGTGTTCCTCGGCTACGAGCGGCTGCCCGAGGTCGAGGCGATGGGACACTTCGCGCGTCGCGGCGGCATCCTCGACATCTATCCGGTGGGCTCGTCCGATCCACTGCGCCTCGAGTTCGACGGCGACACCCTGCGCTCGCTGCGCCGCTTCGATGCCGGCACGCAGCGCTCGATCGAGCAGCTGGCTGAGGAGTCGGTGCTGCCGCGCTACGAGGTGGTGGTCGAGCCGCACGAGGCGGCGTCGATCGCCGAGCGGTTGCGCGCCGCGGGTGACGAGAAGGCCGGCGGCGCATTCCTGTTCCACGAGGGGATGGAGCGCTTCGCCGGGCACTACGACCCGGATCTGGGCTCGCTCATCGACTACCTGCCCGACGACTGCCTCGTGGTCTGCGACGACCCGGGCAAGCAGCGCGATCGGCGCGACGACCTGTTCGAGGCGATCGGCCGTGGCTACCAGGAGACGCGCGCGCACTACCCGGCCATCTCCCCGCCCGAGCGGCTGTTCCTCCCCGGGGACGCATTCGAGCGGCTGCTCGCGGAGCGGGCGGGCGCCGACTGGATGGGACCGATCGCCCAGCCGGGGGGCGCCGGCGAGCACGCACGCACGCTGTTCGTCGAGTGCGCGCCGGCCGAGCCCGTGCAGCGCTCGCTCGAGCGGCTCAAGGCGCATCTCGCCGAGCTGGGCGCCAACCATGTTCGCGCCGTCGTGCTGTGCGACAACCCCGGCCAGCGCGATCGCCTCGGCGAGCTGCTGGGCGAGACCGACGCCACGCTCGGCGTGGGCCTCGTCACCGCCGGCTTCACGCTCAAGCACGCGCGGCTGGCCGTCCTCACCGACCACGAGATCTTCGCGCGCTACCGCAGGCGCCGGCGGCGGCTCAAGAAGACCGGCGGGCTTTCGCTCGCCGAGCTCTCCTCGCTCAAGGTGGGCGACTTCGTCGTGCACGAGGACCACGGCATCGGCGTCTACCGCGGCTTGAAGCGCCTGACCCTCAACGGGCAGGAGACCGACTGCGTCGAGATCTCGTACGCCGAGAAGGATCGCCTCTACGTGCCGGTGCAGCAGCTCGGCCTGGTGTCGCGCTACGCGGCCGAGGAAGGCGCGCGACCGCAGCTCCACCGGCTGGGCTCGGTCGCGTGGCAGAAGCAGAAGTCGCGCGCCAGGCAGGCGATCCAGGACATGGCCGAGGAGCTGATCCGCGCCTACGCCGTGCGCCAGGCGCTGCCCGGCCACGCGTTCAAGCCCGACTCGGTCTGGCAGCGCGAGCTGGAGGCGGCGTTCCCCTACGAGGAGACGCCCGACCAGCTCACCGCCATCGAGGAGGTCAAGCGCGACATGGAGGCCGCGCGTCCCATGGACCGACTGATCTGCGGCGACGTGGGCTACGGCAAGACCGAGGTGGCGGTGCGCGCCGCGTTCAAGGCGGTGCAGGACGGCCGGCAGGTCGCGATCCTGGTGCCCACCACCATCCTGGCGCAGCAGCACTTCCTCACGTTCAAGGAGCGCCTCGCGGATTTCCCGGTGCAGGTCGAGGTGCTCTCGCGCTTCCGCACGCCCAAGGAGCAGAAGGACGTCGTCAAGCGCCTCGCGCTGGGGCAGGTGGACATCATCATCGGCACCCATCGACTGCTGTCGAAGGACGTGCGCTACCACGACCTCGGGCTCGTGGTCATCGACGAGGAGCACCGCTTCGGCGTGAAGCAGAAGGAGCGCGTCCGACAGGTCACCCGCACCGTGGACGTGCTGGCCCTCACCGCCACCCCCATCCCGCGGACGCTCAATCTGAGCCTCGCCGGTGCCCGCGACATGTCGGTCATCGAGACCCCGCCGCGCGATCGCCTGCCGGTGCACACCGAGATCTGCGAGCTCGACGACGAGCTGATCACCGACGCCATCCTGCGCGAGGTGGACCGCGGCGGGCAGGTGTTCTTCGTCCACAACCGCGTCGAGACCATCCTCAACGTGGCGCTCAAGGTGCAGAAGCTGGTCCCGCAGGTGCGCGTGGCGGTCGCCCACGGCCAGATGCCCGAACGCGACCTCGAGAAGGTCATGCTCCAGTTCCTCGATCGCAAGAGCGACGTCCTGGTCTCGACCATGATCATCGAGTCCGGGCTCGACATCCCGACCGTCAACACGCTGATCCTCGACCGCGCCGACACGCTGGGGCTCGCCCAGCTCTACCAGCTGCGCGGGCGCGTGGGCCGCTCCGCGCACCGCGCCTACGCCTACCTCCTCGTTCCCTCGCGGCGCGTGCTCACCGAGGAGGCCGAGAAGCGCCTGCGCGTCATCGAGGAGTTCGACGAGCTCGGGGTGGGGTTCAAGATCGCCCTCAAGGACATGGAGATCCGGGGCGCCGGCAACATGCTGGGTCCCGAGCAGCACGGCTTCATCGTCGGCCTCGGCTTCGACCTCTACATGAAGCTGCTGGAGGAGGCGGTGGCGGCACTCAAGGGCGAGGCGGCCGAGGTCAAGCCCGAGCCGCGCCTGCTCACCGACTGGAGTGCCTACCTGCCCGACGAGTACGTGCCGGACGAGCACGAGAAACTGGCGATGTATCGGCGCCTGGCCGACACGCGCGAGCTCGACGGCCTCGACGACCTGACGCTCGAGCTGATGGACCGATTCGGACAGCTCCCCGAGCCGGCGGTGGCGCTGATCGAGCTGCGGCGCCTGAGAGTCCTGGGCGCCGCGTCCGGGGTGGAGAGCCTGCGGGTGTTCCACGACGTGGTCGAGATGACCCTGCGCCGCCCGCTCAAGCCCGACGAGATCCGCGCGGTGGTCGGCGCCGTGCGCTTCCAGGTCGAGTTCATGTCGGGGCGCGAGTTCGGCCTGCGCACGCGCGGCGAGGGATTGGTGCTGCTCAACCGGGCCCGGGAGCTGTTGCAGGCGCTGGAAGCGTGCACTAAGGTTCGCGGCTGACCACGGCTCCCATGACCGACCTACGAGAGGTGACCCCCGTGACGCGCAAACTCCTGCGCCGCGCCGCACTGTCGTGCCTCGCGGTGGCCTTGACGACCTCGGCGGCCCTGCTCGCCGGCTGCTCCGGAAACGATCCCAACGTGCTCGCCCGCGTGAACGGCAAGGCGATCACCGTCTCGCAGTTCAACGAGATCGCGCAGCGCAACGCGCAGCAGTACGCGGGTTCGCCCGACTCCGTGAGGGTGCGACTGCTCAAGGACCTCGTCGACCGCGAGCTGCTCGTGCAGGGCGCCGCGCGCGAGGGGCTGCGCGAGACTCCCGAGTCCCACGCCTACCAGCAGAAAGTCGAGCAGCAGGTGCTGCTCGAGACGATCTACCAGCGCCTGCTGGGCGGTCCGTTCCAGGTCACCGACGCCGAGATGCGCGAGGTCTACGATCGCAGCGGCACTTCGACGCATACGCGACTCATCTTCACCAACGACGAATCGACGGCGCGCCAGGCGCTCAAGGACATCGAGCGGGGCGACGACTTCACCACCGTCGCCGATCGTTACAACCCCACCGGCACCATACCGCCCGGCGGCGACATCGGCTTCATCCAGCCTGCGTCGCTCATGCCGCCGCTCGACGAGATGGTGCGCACCGGCCCGCTCGGCAAGGTGCTGGGGCCGGTCTCGGGAGGTGGAGAGGGCTGGTTCCTGGTGCGTCTCGAGGAGCGCCGCCCCCATGAGCGTCCGCCGTACGAGCAGGTGAGGCAGCAGATCGCCGAGATGCTGCGTCAGCGCAAGCAGCGCGTCGCGGTGGTGCGCGTGGTGGAGAACCTCAAGACCGACTATCAGGTGGCCGTGCTCCCGGGTGCCTCGCAGGAGGTGGTCACCAGACTCCGCCCGACGCCAGGCACTGCCCCGGGCGCTGCCCCGGGCAGCGCCCCCAGCCCCGCTGCCCCGGCCCCGCCCGGCGCCGAGGAACGCGCGCACGTGCTCGCCCGCTACCGGGGCGGCGCCTACACGCTCGGCGAAGCGTATGACGATCTCCTGAGCGGCGCGGGCCAACGGCCCAATCTGTCGATGCTCCCCTCGGTCGAGCGCTGGATCGAATCCCAGGTCGTCGAGCGCGCCGCGCTCGCCGAGGCGCGCAAGCGCCACCTGGGGGACGAGCCCGAGGTGAAGAACAAGCTGCGTGACCGCATGGACAACTTCATGCTCGACGGGTACTACCAGCGCCAGGTGCTGGGACGCATCCAGCTCGGGCCGGAAGACTTCGAGGCGGCCTACGAGCGTTACAAGACGTCGTTCGAGCATCTCGAGACGGCCCGCGTGGTCTCGGTGAACATGCGCGACTCCGCCGGTGCGGTGGCGCTCGCCCAGCAGGCGGGGCACGCGCCCAGCCTGAAGGAGGCCGCCGCGACCGCCGCCGCCGGTGGGCGCGTGCGCGAGGAGAAGCTCAAGTTCCCGGCCCCAGACCCGCTCTGGACCCGATTCGAGGGCAATCTGATGAGGATGAAGGCGGGCGAGATCGCCGGTCCCTTCAAGGCCGTGGGCGGCTGGGTGCTGTTCCAGCTCATGGAGAAGAAGCAGGAGGCTCCACCGTTCGCCACCCTGACCGCCGGCGCGAAGCAGCAGCTCCAGGGTGCCGCGACCGAGATGAAACGCGAAGCGCGCCTCCTCGCCTTGACCGACTCGCTGCGCAAGGTGTTCCCGACGGTCGAGCTGCATCTGGATCATCTGCGCCGCGTCCCGTGGCCGCCGGTGTCGACCGGCGCTCCGGGCACGTAGATGCGCCTTCGCGCGCGGTGGTGGCTGATCGTCGCCGGCCTCGTGGTGCTGCTGGTGGTGCTGCGCGCGACGGCGTGCCGTCCGCACCCGATCCAGGTCGAGGTGTCCACCGTGGGCCGTGGAACCGTTGAGGACGCGGTCACCAACAGCCAGGCGGGCACCGTCAAGGCACGGCTGCGGGCGCGCGTCGGCGCCGAACGCGCGGGCCGCGTGGCCGCCATCCCGCACCGCGAAGGCTCGCGGGTGCGCGCCGGAGATCCGCTGCTGCTGCTCGACGCCTCGACCGCGCGCACCCAGCTCGAGGTGGCGAACCGTGACGTCGAGGCGGCCGCCGCCGCCGCGGGCGCCATCCGCTCGACCGCGACCCTGGCGCGACAGCAGCACGAGCGCACCGCGTCGCTCTTCAAGTCGAACCTGGTCTCGCAAGGCGAGATGGATATGGCGAAATCGCGCCTCGAGGGCACCGAGGCCGACCTCGAGGGGGCGATGGCGCGCGAGCAGCGCTCGCGCTCGGCGGTGCGGCTGGCACAGGACGAACTGGACCATCTGCGCGTGCTGGCGCCGTTCGATGGCGTGGTGAGCCAGCGCCTGGTCGAGGTGGGCGAGCCGGTGGTGCCCGGCCAGCCGGTCCTGGAGGTGGTCGCGCTCGACCGGTTGTACGTGAGCGCGCCGCTCGACGAGATCGACATCAGCCGCGTGCGCGAGGGCCTCCCGGCGCGGGTGACGCTCGATCCGTACCGCGGCCGCGTCTGGCAGGGCGTGGTGAGTCGCGTCTCGCCGGTCGTGAACGACGTGCGCGAGCAGAGCCGCACGCTGGAGGTCGAGGTGGAGATGCGCCCCGATCCGACCGCGCCCCAGCCCAAGCCCGGGACCTCGGCCGATGTCGAGATCATCCTCGCCAAGCGCGACAGCGTGCTGCGCGTGCCCAGCAACGCGGTCATCGAGGGCAAGCGGGTGCTCGTCATCGAGAACGGTCAGGCGGTCTCGCGCGACGTGAAGACCGGGCTCAAGAACTGGGACTGGACCGAGATCCTGGACGGCTTGAGCGAGGGCAAGGCGGTCATCACCACCCTCGAGCGTCAGGGCGTCAAGCCCGGCGCCCGGGTGACGGCCAGTGCCGGCGCCGCCACGAAGGGCACGAGCGCGACGGGCGCCTCGTCGCCGTGAGCGCTCCCGAGCCGACGGTGCGGACCGCCGACGGCGATGTGATCCGACTCGAGCACGTGTCGCGCGTGTACCAGGTCGGCGAGTCCGAGGTGCGCGCGCTCGACGACGTCTCGCTGACCATCACCCGCGGCGAGCTCACCGCCCTCATGGGACCTTCGGGCTCGGGCAAATCGACGATGCTGAACGTGCTGGGTTGCCTCGACACGCCCACCTCGGGCGCGTACATCCTCGAGGGCGAGGCGGTGCAGAGCCTCTCCGAGGACCGTCTCGCCGAGGTGCGCCAGAAACGCATCGGCTTCATCTTCCAGTCCTATCACCTGGTCGGTCGCATGACCGCGGCGCGAAACGTCGAGCTGCCGCTCATCTTCGCCGGCGTCGAGCCGCGGGTGAGGCGCGAGAAGGTCCGCGTCGCGCTCGAGTCGGTCGGTCTCGCCCATCGCATCCAGCACCGGCCCGACCAGCTCTCGGGCGGCGAGCGCCAGCGGGTGGCGATCGCGCGCGCCATGGTGATGGAACCGAGCATCCTGCTCGCCGACGAGCCGACCGGGAACCTCGACGCGCGCTCGGGCGAGGAGATCGTTGCCCTGCTCGAGCGGTTGAACCGGGGCGGGCTCACCATCGTGCTGGTGACGCACGATCCGCGCGTCGCCAGCCACGCGCGCCGCGTGCTGCGCATGCGCGACGGACAGATCGTCGAGGAGTGACCGTGCGGCGTCGTGACCTGATCGAGCTGGCGTACGAGACGCTCCGCCTCCACCGTCTGCGCACCGGGCTGACGCTGGCCGCCATCGCCATCGGCGTCACGGCGGTGCTGCTGCTGTCGGCGCTCGGCGACGCCGCGAAGGCCTATGTCGTGCGCGAGTTCGCCGGCGTCGGCAGCAACCTGGTGATCGTCGTCCCCGGCCGGATCGAGACCTCGGGCATGCCCGCCCAGGGCGGCACCACCCGCGACCTGACGCTCGAGGACACCGAGGCCCTCGAGCGCCGGGCCCCCGCCGTGCGCCGCGCGGCGCCGATGTCCATGGGCACCGGTCCCATCGAATACGGAGGTCGGAGTCGCGACATCCGCGTGCTCGGCAGCACCTCCATCTTCATCGAGGTGCGCAAGCTCGCCCTCACCTCGGGACGGTTCCTGCCGGCCGGCGACCCGCGCCAGGGCGACCGCGTCGTCGTCATCGGCCAGAAGGTGGCGCGCGAGCTGTTCCAGGGCGAGAACCCGCTCGGCAAGCTGGTCCGCATCGCCCAGTGGCGGTTCCGCGTCATCGGCGTGCTGGCGCCCAAGGGCATCTCGATCGGCATCGACTACGACGATCTGGTGATCGTCCCGGTCGCGGTCGGACTCAAGATGTTCGATCAGACCAGCCTGTTCCGGATCCTCTCCGAAGCGGTGAGCCCCGCGGTGGTGCCCGCCGCGCAGGATCAGGTGAAGGCGATCCTCAAGGAACGACACGACGACGACGAGGACTTCACGCTCATCACCCAGAACGCCATGCTCAAGACCTTCGGCGCCGTGATCGACGCGCTCACCGCCGGGCTCGCCGGCATCGCCGCCATCTCGCTGGCGGTGGCCGGGATCGGCATCATGAACGTCATGCTGGTCTCGGTCTCGGAACGCTCCAACGAGGTCGGCCTGCTCAAGGCGCTGGGGGCGAGGCGGCGGCAGATCCTCGAGGTGTTCCTGGCCGAGGCGCTCATGCTGTCGAGCGGAGGTGCCCTGATCGGCATCATCGTCGGCCTGATCGCCATCGCCGTCGCCGCCGGGATCTGGACGTTCATCCCGTTGCGACCCAGCTACGGATGGATGGCATTGGTGATGGTGCTCGCCATCGTCTTCGGCGTCACCTTCGGACTGATGCCCGCGCGCCGGGCCGCCTCGCTCAACGCCGCCGACGCGCTGCGGGGGCACCATTGAGGCTCAGCGACCTGTTCGGCCTCACGCTCGAGGCGCTGCGCATGCATCGCCTGCGCTACGGCCTCTCGGCGCTCGCCATCACCGTCGGCGTCGCCGCGGTCGTGGTGCTGTCCTCGATCGGCGAGGGCACGCGCCGCTTCATCGTCGGCCAGATGACGCAGTTCGGCACCACCCTCGTGGCGATCTACCCCGGCAAGCTCGAGACCCGCGGCCTCCCCGGACTCATGGGCACCGGTGCGCGCAAGTTGACCCTGGACGACGCGCGACTGCTGAGTCGCATCCCGGGTGTCGTCGGCACCGTCCCCACGGCCTACGGCTCGAGTCTGGTGCGGTTCGGCGGGCGCGGCCGGCGTGTCTACGTCTACGGCGTCAGCTCGGAGGTGCCGACCGTGTGGTCGATGCATGTCGCCATCGGCCAGTTCATCCCGAAGATGGAATTCGACCGCGCCTCACCGGTGGCGGTGCTGGGTCCACGGACCAAGCGCGAGCTGTTCGGTGACGCCAACGCGCTCGGCGAGGTGGTGCGCATCGCCCAGACGCGATTCCGCGTCATCGGCGTCATGGAGTCCAAGGGGCAGCTCCTCGGCTTCGATCTCGACGATTCGGCGTTCATCCCGGTGGCAAGCGCGATGCGGCTGTTCAACAAGACCGAGGCCGACGAGATCGACCTGCTCGCCGCCTCGGACGACGCCATCGACGCGGTCGCGGGGCGCGCGACCGAGCTGCTCAAGCAGCGGCACGACGGCATGGAGGACTTCACCATCTACACGCAGAAGGAGAGCCAGGCGATGGTGGGCCGCATCATCGACGTCATCACCGGCGTGGTGACCGGCATCGCCGCCATCAGCCTGCTGGTCGGCGCCATCGGCATCCTGACCATCATGTGGATCGTGGTGCAGGAGCGGGTCGGCGAGATCGGCCTGGCCAAGGCGATCGGCGCCACGCGCGGTCAGATCCTGGTCTGGTACCTGTTCGAGTCGGCGCTCACGGCGATGGTGGGCGGCATCGCCGGCCTGATCCTCGGCCTCGGGGGCGGCTGGGCGCTCACGCAGGTCGTGCCCGGACTCTCGGCGGCGACCTCGCCGATGATCGTCGTCGAGGCGATCGTCATGGCCCTGGTGGTGGGCATGGGCGCCGGCGTCGCGCCGGCGATGCGCGCGGCGAGCATGGATCCGGTGGAGGCGCTGCGCGGGGAGTGAGGCCCGCGCCCTACCGCAACCGCCGCCGCACCTCCGCCGCTCGTCGCTCGCTCGCCTCGACGCGCGCGCCGTCCTTCAGGCGCAACACCAGCACCCCGTCCTCGCCGCCGTAGGATTCGATGGCGTCGATGTTGACCAGCGCCGCGCGATGGGCGCGCACGAACTGTCCCGGTGGCAGCCGCTCCTCCAGCTCCTGCAGGGTGTAATCCACCAGGTACTCGCGCCCCTCGGCGCATGCGAGCACCACGCGATCGCGCGAGACGATGCGGGCGACCTGCACCAGGTCGAGCAGCTTGACCTCGCGCCGGAATCGCGCCGGAAGCCGGCGCAAAGGCGTCGGGGAGGATAGTCCTCGTTCAGCGAAGGACGACGGCCCGAGCGGTGGCGATGGCCGCCCCCTGCCGCAAGCGCACGCCGTACACCCCCGGCGGCAGCTCGCCGCGCGCGGCGAGCCGGACTGACTGGGCGCCGGCGCCGAGCGATCCTACCTCGCGCGAGAGCACGAGGCGGCCGTGGATGTCGTAGAGTTCGATCGTGGCGGGCTCGCCACTCACAAGCGAGAACGCAACCATCGGGTCGCCTGCGGAAGGATTTGGCGTGAGGCCGCGCAGCGCGAAGCCGGGAGCCGGGACCGTCACCCAAGTCTCGGCTGTGTAGGCAACGGTGCCTCCGTCGGGATGCGAGAGCCGATACGCGTAGCGCGCGCCGGGGGTGACCGCGCGGTCTTCGTAGACCAGCCGGCCGGTCCCGTCGGCGGTGACATCCGCCAGGCGCTGCCAGTGACCGGTCTCGGTGCGGCGCTCGACCGTGGCGAGGACGCTCGCCCCGTCGGCCGCGAACCAGATCAGGCGCACCCGCCCGGGCTCCGCATCGACACTAACCAATGACACGGCCACCGCCACCGGACCGTCCGCATTGAAGCGCAGCGCCCGGATCGTGCCATCCGTTCGGGACCAGGCCGCGATCGCCCCGCCCGTCCCGTCTTCGACGATCCTGGCTTCCCGCGACGGTACATTGCTCGGGATCTCGGCGCCTTCGGCCGGCCAGCCGGGCGCCGCCGTCCCGGCCCCGGTCAGATGCTGGACTCTGACGCGATCGCCCACCGCGGTGGTGTAGTGCACCCACGTCAGGTAGGCGCCTCCCATCCCGTCCGGAGCCAGGTCCGGGTAGTCATCGAGCGCCGTGTTGTCCGTGACCCGCAGGCCATCCACCGGCCAGCCGGGGTAGCGGCTGCCGTCGGGCTGCATGCGGAGCGCGAACAGATCGTCGCCGAGAAAGGCCCGGTAGTCGGACCACACGATGAGCGCCCCGCCGACACCGTCCGGCACCATCCGGAGGCCGACCCGCTCATCAGGCGCCTGGCACAGGAGAACACCACCGTCCGGCCACCCGGGGGCGATCGTCCCGTCGCCCATGAATCGTTGCAGGTAGTAGTCGTCGTCAAACACCGGCCCGAAGGTTGCGCAGGCCAGGTAGGCCCCGCCCGCACCGTCCGAGATGAGGCCGCGGATCGCGCGGTCGAGCACGATGCGAACGCCGTTCGCGGGCCAGCCGGGCGCAATCTGTCCCCCCGGCGTGACACGCTGGGCGTAGGCCGCCAGCGGACCGTCGCGCAAATCCCCCCAGGCGATTAGCACGCCCCCCGCGCCGTCCGATGCGAGCCGCGGGGAAAACTGCGCGCTCGGTAGTGTGCAGATGGGCAGACCGTCCGCCGGCCAGCCGGGGACTACCTCGCCAG
Source organism: Candidatus Eiseniibacteriota bacterium (assembly GCA_041492985.1). GTDB lineage: Bacteria > Eisenbacteria > RBG-16-71-46 > RBG-16-71-46 > RBG-16-71-46 > WS-11. The sequence continues at coordinate 927 of JBGPXY010000031.1, read as the reverse complement.
CCGCCGTCAGGTGCTGGAGGTAGATGTCTTCGTTGGTCCGGTCGTCCCAGGAGAAGAATGCACCCCCGACCCCATCCGCCATCAGGATAGGGCTGTCATCGCGCGAAGGCGCTCGCCGCACCGGCAACCCGTTCACGGGCCACCCGGGGGCGATGCCCCCGCCGGCGAGAATCCGCTGCGCGTAGATGTCCTCGAGCGTCCCCCCGGCGACGAAGTCGCGGTAGTCGACCCACGGGATGATGAACCCGCCGGAGCCATCGCTCACCGCGGGGTTGAATATGCCCAGGAGCTGCTCACCAACGGCCGTGCAGAGGGGAACTCCGTCGTTTGGCCAGCCGGGCGCGATCTCTCCTGAGGCCGTGATGCGCTGGCCGTAAATGTCGTCGTTCCCGTTACGGATGTCCTGCCAGGCGGTGAGCGCGCCGCCGGTTCCGTCGGGTACAACCACCGGCAAGGTGCCTTGGCAGGTCTGGCAGACCAGCGCCCCGGCAGGCGGCCAGCCGGCGACGACGCGGTTGGGCACGCCGAAGAGCCCGGCCACGCCGAGGGCCGCAAGCAGCAGTGCAGCGCTAGGATGCCGGGCGGGCACCGCCGGCGGCAGGGGTAGCGACGCGAGGATCACCTAAGAAGGCTACGCCTCTGCGCGGGCGGAGGGCAAAGCGTTCACGCACCGCCGGCCGCCTACCGCAGGCGCCTTCTCGCCTCCGCCGCCCGCGACCGGCGGCGCGGAACCAGACTATCTCAACCGCCGCCGCACCTCCGCCGCCCGTCGCTCGCTGGCCTCGACGCGCGCGCCGTCCTTCAGGCGCAACACCAGCACGCCGTCCTCGCCGCCGTAGGATTCGATGGCGTCGATGTTGACCAGCGCCGCGCGATGGGCACGCACGAACTGTCCCGGCGGCAGCCGCTCCTCCAGCTCCTGCAGCG
>JBGPXY010000039.1:0-17092 GCA_041492985.1 Candidatus Eiseniibacteriota bacterium | reverse complement strand
GCCAGTGCTTGCAGCAGGGTGCGATCGGCGAGACGCGACAGCGCGTAGCACTTCATGGCGGGACTCCGCGGCGGGGACAGGTCGCGGGGGCACGCCCCATTCCTATCACGAGGGTTCGCAGCGCTCGTGGATGCGCGCTGGGCGCGTCGCGCGAACCGCGACGAGACGATTGCTCAACCAGACCGAGTTGCGTCGTCCGAGCCGACGCAGCGTGGGCTGGCGCGCGGTTGCTGAACGGGCCGCGCGTCCCGATGGATCAGGCCGCGAAGTGTGTCAAACGAATTCGTATCGCTCGTCGCGATTTTTTCGCTCCGCGGTGCGCTCGAGCTGCGTGGGCGTCCACTCGGAGCGGGTGAGGCCGGATCCGAGCCCCGACTCAACGGTGGGTAGGGACGAAGACGATCTATCCGCGGCGAGGCGGCGCCACTCCGCCTACGCCGACTCCGCCCCCAGCGCTCGCGCGATCAGCGGCAGGCTCGTGTCGTAGCGGTACTGCACGTTCATGTGGCCGTCGTCGAACTCCTCGACCTGGTGTTTGATCCCAAGGACCGTGAGACGGTGGGCGAACAGCCGCATGCCAAGCTGCAGGCTCCACTCGTCGCGGATGCCGCAGTCCAGGTAGAGGAGCGAGAGCGAGCGCAGCGCCTCGGCGTGCCGTTCGAGCATCCGGATCGGGTCGAGGGCCATCCAGCGCCCCCAGACGTCGTCGCGGAATGCGCCGGTCTCGAGATCGCAGGGCAGGTCGATGCCGAACGGCGGGGTCGCCGGGTTGGGCGAGTAGGCGGCCGCCATGGCGAGGATGTTGAGCGCCGTCATGTCGTCGCTCTTCTTCTGCCGCGCGGCCTCGAACTCGGCGAACCACTTCGCCAGCCCGCCGGCGTTCTGCATGCGGGCGATGAACTTCGGGATGTCCCCGCGATAGCAGTAGTCGAACTGCATGTCCCCGCTATGGCAGGCCACGGCGCCGAACACGTCCGGATGGCGCATGCCCTGCACCATCGCGCCGTAGCCGCCCGAGGACTTGCCGAGGATGGCGCGGTGCTCGCGCGCCGCGCGCGTGCGGAAGGTGCGGTCCACGAACGGGACCAGCTCCGCGATCAGGTGCGTCTCGTAGCGCCCGGTCGCCGTGGAGTCGAGGTACTGCGAGCCGCCGTAGCGCGTCGCGCAGTCCGGCATCACCAGGATCATCTCGCCGCAGCCGTCCGCGATCAGCGTGTCCATGCGCGTGTCGAGCGGCGGGTTCCAGAGATTGTCGTTGAGCGCCATCCGACCACGGCCCGTGAAGCCCGTGAGCATGAAGGCTACCGGATAGCGGCGTTCAGGCCGCTCGTCGTAGGACGGCGGCAGGTAGACCGGCACCGTCCGCTGGTGCGGGTCGCCGGGGGCGTTGCCCTTGAGCGCCTCGCTCACGAATCGGACCCACTCCACGCGACCGGTCTTCATGTCCTCTCCTTCGCGTCCCTCAGAACTCCATCACGGTGACACCCGCGCCCGAGCGCTGGTCGAGCGTGCGCCGCGCCCGTACCAGCGTCGAGTCCCTGAACCATCCGGTGTCGAGCCGGACGAGCCCTTCCAGCTGCTGGCGCGCGACGTCGTCCAGCCGCACGGTGACCAGCCCCACCACGAGATCGCGCCGCGCCCGCACGTCGCGCGGATTGAGGTACGCCGCCACCTTCAGCTCGAGCAGCGCGTACTTGAGCTGCTGGCGCTCGAGCAGTTCTCCCAGGGCGCCGTGCGCTTCCGGCCTTCCCATCCCCGCGCGTATCGCTTCGAACAGATGTCGGCGGGCGCTCAGCGTGTCCGCCGCGAACAGCGCGTCGCGGGCGGCCACCATGGCGGCATCGTAGCCGCGCGCGTCGTCATGCGCACCGAAGGCCTTCCATGCGGCTTCGGCCGAGAGGCGGTGGCCACACCACAGCTCGGCCCAGCCCAGCCAGTAGAGATGATCCGGGTGGGCCTCGCCGGCCTCGAGCCCGCGACGGAACGCATGCGCCGCGCCCGCGGGGCGCTCGAAGAGCAGCAGATCGCTCCCCACCTGGAACCACGGCTCGGCGGCGGCGCCGTAGAGCGGGGCGAAGCTCACTCCGTCCCAGTAGAGGAAGCGGCAGGGTCGGTCCCCGGCCGTCGTGTCCGAGAACTGGGAGTAGAAGTACGAGGCGAGCGTGGAGTCGCGGTAGAGATCGCGGATGAGCGGGCCGTTGCCGGTCTGGAACCCGGCCCACGGCGGGAGCGTGGCGAAGAAGAAGCGTGTGCCGGGTGGCGGCGTCGGCTCGATCTCGCGCAGCTTCCGTCGCAACGAATCGGAGAGCGCCGCCCCGCGCTGGAAGTAGAAGTGGGTCAGATGCGACGTCCAGCCCCACGGTCGATCGGCGACGGCGAACGCGCGGGTCCCGCTTCCGCCCGCGTGCCACCAGAGCAACCCGACGACCAGCCCCAGCCAGCCCCAGCGGTCGATGTGGCGCAGCAGCAGCCCCACGATCAAGGCGCCCCCCACCGCCGCGAGCGTGTAGTAGTAGCCGCTCCAGACGTGAGCGACCGGGCCGACCGGGAGTCCGTAGGCCACCAGCCAGACCGCGGCGAAGGCGGCCGCGCCGATGGCCGGGCGCACGGCGGGGGCCATCGCCTCCGTGCCGGGCGCGGTCGAGGCTCGATCCCGGCCCAGCCACCACGCGATCGCGCCGAGGGCGACCCAGGGCAGCAACGCCGGCGGGTGATCCGCGAGCGAGCGCGCCATGCCCGAGGGGTGATCGAGGCCGAGCAGGCTCTGGACTTCATGGACCAGCGCCGCGAGGAAGTTCCCCGGAGCCCAGTGGAGGAAGGCGGCGGTCGAGGGATGAGACGCGCGCACCATCACCACCACCGCGAGCCACGCCGCCGCCGTGAGCGCGAACGGCGTCAGACGGCGGACGAGGCTCGGCGTCGCGGGAGTCGAGGCCGCCGCCCCGGCCGTCGCTCGCGGCGTCCACGCCAACGCGGCGAGCAACGCGGGGAGCGGGAACGCCACCTCCTTGCTGGCGAGCGCTCCGAGGTAGGCGAGGCACGCCCACCGGTCGCGGCCGCGGCGGAAGAGCGCGATGGCGGCCAGCGTCAGCACCAGCGCGAACAGGTCCTGACCGCACGAGATCCAGATGAGGTTCACGCGCTGGAGCGGCAGCAGTGCGAAGTACAGCGCGCCCGCGAGGGCGCCCGGGACCGGCAGGATCACGAGCAGCAGATCCACGAGCAGCGCCAGCGCGAGCGCGAACGCGGCGGCGTTCACCAGGTGGAAGACCAGAGGCGAGCCGCCCGAGAGCGGCGTCAGCGCCGCGAAGTAGAGCTGGCGCGAGAGCGGGCGGTAGTAGTTGCCGAGCGCGCCGAGCCGCGTGAGCGACTCGGTCACCGGATGGCTGCGCGCCTCCTCGAGGAACAGGTAGTCATCGTTGAGGAAGCCGGTGCGGAGCGCGTCCCCGTAGAGCGTCCCGAGGCCGAGGGCCGCGAGCAGGATGGCCGGCCACCACGGGAACCGCTTCACTGGGGTCACGGCGCGGCAATCTACCAGCCGGTCCGCGACCGGACCACCCGCGGGTCCCCCAACTCCCCTCCGCCCAAGGGCCAACCGCCCCCCGGGGTGCGGTTTGGCACTAAAGGAGTGACCGTCGGGTGGCCGATAACCCGGGCGAGCCAGAGGGATGGGCCCTTCCTCGAACGCATGGAGCGCAGCGCATGGCACCCAATCCGCCGCCGAACATGGACCGCCTGAACCGCCGTGCCTGGTCGCTGTGGGCGCTGGCGTTCGCGGTCATCCTCGCGCTCACCGCCGCCGTGCCCGTCCTCTATCTGCCCATGCTGGATCTCGTGGCCACGGACGATCAGACCAGCCTCTGGATCCGCAACGGCTACACCGCCGGCATCGGCCTCGCCGGCCTGGTGCTGATCTTCTGCCTGTACACCATCTTCAAGCAGCGCGAGCTGAACAGCATGCGCGAAGCGCTGGTAGCCGACGAGCGCGAGCTGCAGGACGCGCGCACGCGGCTCTCCGAGATCTCGGCCCTGTTCCAGCTCTCGACCACGCTCAACCTGCAGCTGCACCTGAGCTCCATCCTCGAGATCATCGTGCGGCGGGTGATCGCCACGCTCAAGGCGCAGCAGTCGTCCATCATGATCTACAACCCGGAGAGCGGGCTGCTCGAGACGCGCGCCAGCTACGGCCTCGAGTCCGAGTTCGCGCGCAACGCCAAGGCCCGTGTCGGGCAGGGCATCGCCGGCTGGGTGGCCCAGCAGCAGCAGGCCGTGATGCTCGGACCCAAGGCTCCGAACGACGACTTCGGCCAGCACTACAAGCGCAACCGGAACATCACCTCGGCGCTCTCGCTGCCGCTGCGGGTCGGCGACCGCTGCGTGGGCGTGCTCAACGTCAACCGGATCAATCACCCCGAACCGTTCCGCGAGCACCACCGCGACATGCTGCGGCTGTTCGCCGAGCACGTGGGCGCGGTGATCGATCGGGCCGAGGTCATGGACCGCCTGACCGCGCACGCCCAGGCGCTCGAGTCGTCGAACCTCAAGCTGGCCGAGATGAACCGGATGAAGGACGTGTTCCTCTCGACCGCGAGTCACGAGCTGAAGACGCCGCTCACCTCGGTGATCGCCTACTCCGAGCTGCTCGACGAGCACGGGGTCACGTTGACCAGCGAGCAGCGCGCCGAGTTCCTGGGGCGGCTGCAGAACGAGGCCCAGCGTCTGTTGGCCCTGATCGAGGACATCCTCGATCTATCGCGCCTCGAGACCGGAAAGCTGACGCTGAGGAAGGAATCCCTCTCGGTCAACGCCGTGGTCTCGGCAGCGGTGGAGACCGCCCGCCCGATGGCGCACAAGCACGGCATCGAGGTGAAGCAGCAGCTGGACGACGCGCTCGCGCTGGTCGAGATCGACGAGGTCAAGATCCGGCAGGTGATCGTCAACCTGCTGGTGAACGCGATCAAGTTCAGCCCCGAGAAGGAGTCGGTCACCATCTCGACGCGACACGACGGGGAGTTCATCGTGGTCGAGGTCCAGGATGCCGGCCCCGGCATCAAGCCCGAGGAGTCGGCGCACATCTTCGAACTGTTCGGCCAGGGCCTGCGCCAGCAGGATGGCAGGACCAGCGGCTTGGGGATCGGCCTTCACCTGGTGAAGCGCATCAGCGAGCTGCACGGCGGCCACGTGGGCGTCAACAGCGTCCCCGGTGGCGGCAGCACCTTCTGGGTGCGGTTGCCGATCACGACACCGGCCGTCCAGCCCGTCGCCAAGGCGGCGTAAACCTCACCGGATCCCGGTCCGCCGCGGCCCCGCGGCCCCCGTTTCGATCTGCCGCACCCCCGCCGCAGGCACCCATCACCGTGTGTGATACTTCGCCTCCTCCTAAGGAGAGCCGGACACACATGGGCGACCCATCCGTACAGGAAGTCAGGCCGGTCGACGCGCCGGCGATCGACCTCGAGCGTGTCAGGGCGCGTGACCCCGAGGCGCTCGCGGCCCTGTTCGAGCGCTACTTCGACCGCGTGTACGGCCTGGTCTACCGGTTGCTCGGGGACCGCACACTGGCCGAGGACATGACGCAGGAGGTGTTCCTCAAGGTGCATCGTGCCGCGCATCAACTCGATCCCTCGCGCGACCCGGGCCCGTGGCTCATGACCATCGCCCACAACGCCTGCCGGGATCTCTGGCGATCCAATGCCTGGAAGCTCACCCGTCGCGCCGCCTCGCTCGACGGCGATGCGCCGCTGGCGGCGATGCTGTCGCACGGCACCAACGATCCGGAGCGCGACCTGCTGGCCAGCGAGCGCGAGCGTCTGGTGCAGGAGGCGCTGCTGCGACTGCCCGAACCACTGCGGGTGGCGATCGTCATGCACGACTACCAGGGTCTGGGACACGAAGAGATCGCCGCCACCGGCATCCACCACGCCGCGGCACGCAAGCGCTACTCGCGAGCGCTCGCGGCCCTCGCGCGACTGCTGAAGGGCTCGCTCGGATGACCCCGCGCCGACCCGACCTCCCCGACCCCATGACTCGGGACGAGACCCGCGCGCGCGAGGCGGTGCGCGGACTCGCGCCGCCGCGCGCCGATGCCGCCTTCCGCGAGCGACTCAAGCGCGACTTCGTCACCGGACGCATCGGTGAGCGGCGCGTGCTCGAGCTGCCGGTCGCCTGGCATCGGCGTCGGGCCTGGCGTCTGGCGCTCGCGCCGAGCGCGGTCGCGGTGCTGGCCGTGGTGGTGGTGCTCGCCAACCGCGGCCCGGGTTGGACCGTGCTGTCGACCACCGGAGACGGTGTGGCGATCGTCGACCAGACGCCCGTGCCGCTCGGCCATGGCGACGAACTCGAGCGGCGTCTCCGCCCGGGGGCCCGCCTCACGGTGCCCGACGGATCCGAGATGGAGATCGCGAGCACGGGTGGCATGGTGGTCCAGATCACCGCCGGGACCGAGTTCACGCTCCCGGCAGGTCCCGGCCGCTGGTTCGGCCGCCGGGTCGGCGGCGCGGTGCGACACGGCGAGATCCGCGTGACCACCGGCCCGGCGTTCCATGGCTCCCGCCTGCGGATCGAGACTCCGGAGGCCGCGGTCGAGGTGACGGGCACCACGCTGGCCGTGATCTGCGAGCCCAACGGCACGTGCGTGTGCGTCTACGACGGCGTGGTGAGCGTGGGGGCCAGGGGCGGGACCACCGAGAGGGTGCCGGGCGGTCGTCGTCGGTTCGTCTTCAACGACGGGCGGCCGCCGGAGCTCGCGGGCATCCGACCGCCGGAGGTCGGGAAGCTCGGCGACTTCCGCGCGCGGCATCGCGCCCGGCTCGCGGGCAGGGCGGAGTAGCGCGGGCGGGCCGTCGCCGGCCCGGCGGCTCGGACTACGCCGCTTCGGCCTCGGGATCGGCCGGGTATTCCTCGGCGCGCAGCGCGCGCTGGACGCTCATGTGGGCCGGCAACGGGTGGTAGCCGAGGGGCCGCGACTGATCCACCGGCTCGCCCGCCGGGCCCAGGAGCACGCGCACGTGCGGCCGAGCGAGGTCGGCGGCGTTGGGGGCGAGCACGGCGGCGACCGAGCCGTCATTGAGCATGACCAGCTGCCCCGGCGGATAGAACCCCACCGTCTGGATGAGCGCCCAGAGCATCGCGGCGTCGAAACGCTTGCGAAGAGGTCCGAGCATCATCCCCAACGCGTCCGACGGCGTCACCTGGGCGCCCCGGTCGCTGCGGTTGCCGAGCAGGCTCACGTAGCAGTCCGCCACCGAGACCAGGCGCGACATCACGCTCTGCGGCCAGCGCCCGGAGGCGGCGGGGTAACCGGTCCCGTCCGGCACCATGTGATGCTCGAGGGAGACGCGCATGCAGCGCAGCGTCGTCTGATTGAGCGTGGTCGAGCGCGCGAGCAGCATCGCGCCCTCGAGCGGGTGGCGCTCGGCGGCGGCCCGATCCGCGTCGGTGAACGACTCCAGCGGGTGCAGGACCTCATCGCAGACCATCGCCTTGCCCACGTCGTGGAGGAGTGCCGCCACGCCCAGGTCGGCGAGCGCGCGGCGATCCATGTCGAGCAGACGGCCCATGGTCACCGCGACCAGGCACACGTTCACCGCATGCGCGTACGTGTACTCGTCGCGGTGGGTGAGGCTGGTGAGACCCACCACCACCGGCTCCCCGGCGAACGCGCCATCCACGAGCGGCTGCACGACCCGCTTGCCGTGACGAAGCTCGAGCCCGTTCTGGAGCGTGGTGGTGGTGAGCAACGAGCGCGCGGCCGCGAGCGCCTGCGCGTAGTTCTTGCGCGCGGCGCCGCGCGGCGCGTGGCCGCCGCTGCCCGTGCCGTCGCCGGAGCCACTGCCGCCGCCGGTTCCGCTGCCCGTCCCGCTCCCGTACCCGCTGCCCGTTCCACCACCCGACCCGCCGCCGCCCCCGCCACCACCGCTGCCACCGCCGAACTCGCTCCCCGGCCCGCCGCCGCCACTGCCACCGCCACTCCCGAACTCGATCTCTGACCCGTCGCCCGAGTCACCACCGGCTCGTCCACTCCCCGCCGGTGTGCCGGTCCAGACCCCACCCTCTTCATCGCTCCCGGTGTCGTGAGTGTCGGTCCCGAAGGCGAGGTCGATCCACTGCAGCGGCGCGTCGTACTCGAAGCCGTCCACGGGCGCTTCGGTCGAAGCGTGGATGACCGGGGTCAGATGATCGATGCCCTCGGTGAAGCACGCCTTGAGCAGATCGTGGCCCTTGTAGACGTCGGGCTGCAGGAACAGGCGGAAGAACGTGAGCAGCTCCTTGTCCTGGATCCCCTTCTGCAGTCGGATCCCGGCGATGTTGCGGCGCCGGAACTCATCGAGCACCGACTTGTGGAACTTGAAGTTCGAGGTCTTGACCGGGATGCGCACGCCGTTGAAGTAGAGGTCTTCCTGCAGCGCGACCAGCACCGCCTCGCCGGTCTCCTCGAGCAACGGTCCGATGGCGGCGACCAACCGCTCGAGCTGCTGGCGGAACACCTGGTTGTCGGTGTGGTAGGCGCGGCCGACGCGCATGGTCGCGGCCAGGCGGGTGACCAGCTGCAGGCCGGCGACCTTGAACCGCTCGTCGCCGGTCTTGGGCGCGCCGTCGCGCGGTGGAGGCGTCTGGGGCGGGGTCACAGCACCGACCTCGCGTTCATGGCGTCCAGGCAGGCGCTGCGCACCGCTTCGCTGCGGGCGCGCAGGCCCGCCTGGAGCACCGCGATCGACTTCTCGCTGCCGATGCGCTGGAGCGTGCGCGCGGCGGCGATGCGCTGGAGCGTGCGGCGGGCGAACCATCCGCCCTTGTGGAGCAGCACCTCGAGCGCGGGCACCACGCTGTCGTCGGCCACCTCGGCGAGGGCGTTGAACAGGCTGCGCTGGTTGTCCTCATTGCGCGACTCGAAGTCGGGGGCTTCGATCTGTCGCAGGATGGTGCGCGCGGCTTCGGGGTGCTTCTCCCGGGTGAGCATGCTCAGCGCCGCGGCCAGCAGCTGCGGATCGCGGGTGTCCATCTGCGCCAGCAGGATCGCGCCCCGCATCTCGCGGGGCACGTTGCCCAGCGACGCGACCACCTGCCGGCGCACGCGCGGCTCCGGGTGGCTGGCGGCCGCGCGCAGCAGCGGGACCACCGGGGGTCCGCCCACCTGGCCGAGCACGAACACGGCGTTGCGCGCCACGTACCAGCGCGAGTCGCCGACGTAGGGCGCCAGCAGCTCGGGCTGGTCGTTGCACAGGTAGCAGAGCATGGTGCAGGCGGCGGCCCGTGTACGGCTCTTGTTGGACTTGGCCATCACCGAGCAGGCCAGATCGAGCGCCGGCCTGCCGATCGAGACCGCCAGCGCGAAGAAGCGCGCCTGGTCATCGGTCTCGGACTCGTCGAGCCGTTCGGTGATCGCGTTGGTGTCGAGTCCGGCGATCGCGGTCGACAACTCGTCGTTGGTGAGCGATCCGTCGGGGTCGAACTCGCGCAGCAGCTCGAGCGTCTCCTGGGCCTCGAGCCACGACGAACGCTGGATCGCGCTCGCCAGCCAGGTGGTCACCGAGTGCGCCATCAGCAGGCGTGTCGCGTGGCCGGGGGACATCGCGAACAGCTGGCGCAGCACGTCGGGGGCCTGCAGCGTCCAGTTGGTCGAGCGCTCGCCCACCCACTCGGTGGACAGTCGCATGCGGGCGAACTCCATCGCCGGGAGCATCTTCTGATACGCCGCCGGGACCTCGGTGGTCTCGTTGGGAAGCGGCCAGTCGTCGAAGGTGTCCCGGTGCAGGCCCTGCGCCGCTCCCACGGTCTGGCCGAGGTCGGAGCGGATCTCGGCCCCGACCGGCGACCACGCATAGCTCTGTCCATCGTGGCCATCGCCACCGCCGCCGCCTTCCGGACGCCGCGAGGAGAGGTAGATGGTCTGCTCGACCGGGACGATGTCCATGCGCAGGTGCATGGCGTTGGCCTGCCACAGGAGCGTCACCAGATCGTCGTGCGTCATCGGGCCGCCGCCGGCGGCGAGCAGGGCCCCGAACAGCTCCTCGAGCTCGCGCAGCTCGAGACCGGGCAGGAATGCGATGCCGCGGATGCCGTCGCGGTAGAAGAGGAAGGGGAGCACCGACTCCTTCTCACCCGCCCCCTCTTCGCCCTTTTCGTTCTTCTTCGCGGGCCGGACGACCGCCTCGTCGAGCATGTAGATCTCGTGCGGGGTGACCCGGAAGCGCCAGGCGCCATACATCTCGACGCCCTGGCGCAGGGGCTCGTATAGCTGGGTGCGGACCAGGGCCACGATCGGGTTGTCGAGTTTGTAGAGGCGGCAGGTCTTGAGGGCGCGCGCGAGCTGGCGGAACCACAGGTGGGCCGCCTGGCCCGCCGGCGTGAGGTCCCGGAAGGAGGGATGCTTGCTCTGTTCGTTGCCGATGCCGATGCTCATGGACCGCGCCGCTCCACGCGTGTTGGGTCGCCGGGGTGTGCGGCCCCGGCGCCACAGCCTGGCCCCCGGTCCGATCGGCCGGGGTCGGAGGCTGCGGACGGCCGGGCATATCTCTCCCGGGCGCTCCCCGGAGGTATCGGCAGAGGGGGGCTCGGGATTGACCGTCCAGAGGACGGCCCGGAGGGCGGTTCTCGCTGCGTCCCGGCGGATCTTCTTGAGGTCTTGAGGGGCGGGCGGGCTACTTCCTCAGCGGCACGACCGACTTGTCATCGAGCCCCAGCACGTTCACGAAATCCGAACCGGAGGGGACGATGAACTTGGTCTGGTTCGCGAGCACGGTGTTGAGCACGTCGAGCTTCTTGCTCATCTCGGCGCGCTCCTTGAAGAAGCTCTCGGCGGCGTTGGAGACCATCTCGATCGCCCGGGCCTCGGCGGTGGCCCGGGTGATGCGGGCCTGAGCGTCACCTTCGGCCTTGAGAATCTCGGACTGCTTCACGCCCTCGGCCTGGAGGATGGCCGCCTGCTTCACGCCCTCGGCCTCGAGGATGTTGGCGCGCTTGTCGCGCTCGGCCTTCATCTGCCGCGACATCGCCTCGGTGATGTCGGCGGGCGGGTCGATCTTCTGGACCTCGACGCGGGTCACCTTGACGCCCCAGGTGTTGGTGGCCTCGTCGAGCACGGCGCGCAGGTTGGAGTTGATGGTGTCGCGGGCGGTGAGCGTCTCGTCGAGCGACTTGTCGCCGATCAGGTTGCGGAGGTTGGTCTGGGCGAGCGTGGTGGCCGCGTAGCCGAAGTTCTGCACCTCGAACGTGGCCTTCACCGGGTCGCTGATGCGATAGTAGATGACGGCGTCCACGGTGACCGACACGTTGTCCTTGGTGATGACCTTCTGCGGCTCCACGTTGATGACGCGCTCGCGCATGTCCACCTTGAGCATGTTCTCGATGACGGGGACCAGGAAGGTGAGCCCCGAGCTCACCGTCGTCCGGTACTTGCCCAGGCGCAGCACCAGGCCCTTCTCGTATTGCGCGACCACGCGCGCCGAACGGGCGAGAGCGACCAGCGCGATCATCAGCATGACGAACAGCAGTAACGTCCCGAACGCTCCCACCGGATTGTCCATCACCGTCACCTCACCCTGAGAGTCACGCCGTCCACCCCTTCGACCGTGACCACCGCCCCCTGTTCGAAGGGCCCGCCGACACCGGGCGCGGGGACGGCGCGCCACACCTCGTCGCGGACCTTGACCTGACCGGGCTCATGCTCGGAGATGCGGACCATGACCATCGCGCGCTGGCCCAGCAGCGCATCGGTGTTGCTGGCGACCGAGACGTGCCGGAGCCTCGCCCGCACCCAGCGGCGGCCGGCGACGATGTACGCGAGACACAGCGCGGCGGCCAGGATCAGACCGAGGGTGGAGTTGTGCGTCCAGAGTCCGACCGCCCCGCCCACGACGAACGCCGAGCCGATGAGGACCAGGTCGAAACCGGCGAAGCCCCCGAAGGCGACCTCGACGAGGATGAAAAGCGCGCCCGCGATCAGCAGACCCCAGCTCCAACTCCTATCCATCGCACAACCTCCCGACCCGTTTCGGCGGCGCACCACGGCCGGCGGGGACTCTACACCACCCGGGTGCGCTTGACGCGAACCGCGCCCTCCCGTAATCTGCCGCGTCTTTCTCCTCTCTAAGACCTTGCAGAAACGAGGACTCCTGAACCATGAAGCGCACGTACCGACCCCGCAACCGCCACCGGAAGAAGACGCACGGCTTCCGCTCGCGGATGAAGACCAAGGGCGGTCGCAAGGTGATCGCCGCCCGTCGCAAGCAGGGCCGCAAGCGCCTCACCGTATCCTCGGCCTAGTCGCGTCCTCCCCGCGTCCCTTGCCGCTGCACTCCGCGACGCCCTCGCCGTCCGGCATCCTGCCGCGCCTGGCGGGCCTGATGCCCGGGCCAGGCGCATCCGATCCCTTTCCGCTCGTGACGGATTCACCGTCCGGGAGCTGCCGTCTGCCCATCACTCTGGGGCACTCCGAACGACTCCATGCCCGTCACCGGCTGACGGCTGGCGCCGACTACGCCGTGCTCAAGGCGGAGGGCCGGGCGTTCCGAGGCGCGCACTGCCTGCTGGTCATCCGGGCGGCGCCCGGGGAGGTCACGCGGGTCGGGTTCGTGGCGAGCAAGCGGGGCGTGGGTGGGGCGGTGCAGCGGAACCGCGCCCGTCGCCGGCTCCGCGAGATCGTCCGGCGCCGCTGGCCGCGCGTGCCGCAGACCGGCTTCCTGATGATGTTCGTCGCCTACCGCTCCGTCCCGACCGTGGCGCACCAGGACCTGGCGAGCGATGTCGAGCGCGTGCTGGCCGCCGCCGGTGCGCTGGCGCCGCTCTCACCGCGAGTGGGGGGCGAGTGATGCGGCCGGGCGTGCGGATGGCCGTCCTGATGATCCGCCTCTACCAGCGCTTCGCCCCGGCGCACCTGCGAGGCCACTGCCGCTTCGCGCCCACCTGTTCCGACTACGCGGTGGAATCGGTGGAGCGGCACGGGCTGATCGGCGGCCTGGCACTCGCCGCGCGCCGGATCGTGCGCTGCCACCCGCTGGGCGCCAGCGGCTTCGACCCGGTGCCCTGACCATGGACCGCAAGACGCTCATCGCCGTCGGGCTGTGCGTGCTGGTGCTGATCGCCTACCCGTTCGTGCTCAAGATGTTCGGGCTCGACCGCTATCTCAAGCCCGCCCGCCCCACGCCGGTCGCCACGGTCGACACTGGGCACCCCGCCCCCGATAGCGCGCGCGGGACGGCGCCGGGCGCGATCGGCGGCCTACGGGTTCCCTCGGCCACCGCGCCGCGGCCGGCCGGCGCGGGAAACGTCGCGCCGGTGCTGAGCGCGCGGCCGCTGCGGCCGCTGGTCGCCGAGCTCGAACGCTCCATCCGGATCGAGACCCCGCTCTACCACGCCGAGTTCTCGAGCCGCGGCGCCCGGTTGATCTCGGTGGAGCTGCTCCATTACGCCTCGGCCCACGGCGCTTCGAGTCACGATGGCAAGGCGGTGCGCCCGCGCAGGGGCGAGACGGTCCCCTCGGGGGATCGGGTGGTGCTGGGTGGCGGGCCGGCGATGGCGCTCGACCTGGGCTCGGGCGCCTCGCTGATCCCGCTCGATGATCTCGTCTACACCGTCGCCGAGAGCCTGGACGCCGCGGGCGATCTCCGCGGACTCACCTTCACCGCGCACGACAGCAGCGGCTTCACCATCCGGCAGATCTGGCGCGTGCGGCCCGACACCTACGCGCTCGACCTCGAGGTCGAGCTGCGGGACGTGCCGGTGCAGTGGCGCCTCGCGGACTACTCGCTCACCATGCGCTCGTGGCCGCTGTTCAACGAGGCGGATCTCGCCGCCGACGCGCGCGGGCTGCACGCGACCAGCCTGGTCGGGACCAACCTGCACCGCGAGACCACCGGCGGGCTGCGCAAGGGCACCAAGCGATTCGAGGGCAGCGCGGCGTGGGCCGCGGTCCAGACCCGCTATTTCATGGGGGCGGTGGCGACCGTCTCGGCCACGACCCATGCGGCTGAAGCCAGGACCGAGTCGCGCCCGCTCACGCCCGAGCAGCGCTCACTGCTGCCGGCCAACGCGCCGGCCGAGCAGGACGTGGCGGTCAGCACGCTGGTCGTGGCGGTCCCGGGTGAGACCAACCCGGTCAATCGTTTCCTGGTCTACTTCGGCCCCAACGAATACTTCCGCGTGGCGAAGCTGGGCGTGAACCTCGATCGGGTCGTCGACCTCGGATTCTCGTGGATCAGCCCGTTCAGCAAGGTGCTGCTGCGGGTCCTGGTGTGGCTCCACGGGGTGATCCGGAACTACGGCCTCGCGATCATCGCGCTCGCGACCCTGGTGCGCGTGCTCCTCCACCCGCTGAACATGATGAGCATCAAGAGCATGCGCGCGATGCAGCGGCTCCAGCCGGAGATGGAGCGCCTCAAGGAGAAGTACAAGAACGACGCGCAGGCGCTCAATACAGCGGTGATGGCCCTGTACAAGGAGAACAAGGTCAACCCGGCCGGCGGATGCCTGCCCATGGTCCTCCAGATGCCGCTGTTCTTCGCGCTCTACTCGGTGTTGTGGAACGCGATCGAGTTGCGTCAGGCGCCGTTCGTGGCCTGGATCCACGATCTCTCCGCCCCGGACAAGTTGTTCGAGGTCGCCGGCTTCCCGATCCGCCTGTTGCCGCTGCTCATGGCGGGCTCGGGGTTCCTGACCCAGAAGCTCACCCCGACCGACCCGCGGCAGGCCAGCAGCATGTACCTGATGAATGCGGTGATGGTCGTCTTCTTCTACAACCTGCCGTCCGGGCTCGTGCTCTACTGGACGGTGATGAACCTTCTGACCGCTCTCCAGCAGTGGCTGGCCCTGCGCGAAGACGGGGGCCACAGGGTCCCAGTCCCGGCGGGCGGGCACCTGCCGGAGGCGGGTCGCGGGCAGAAGGTGGCCAGGAAGGCCACGACGAAGTAACCTAGGGCACTTCCCAGTGCGGCGCTCGTGCCGCGGGCCCGGAGACGCAAGGCGTTCGAGTCCGGGCCGCCACGCCGCCCCACGCACTCATGGTTCGCAGGCTTCGCGCTAGGGGCCAAACGCTGGTTCGCGCGCCCCGCGCGGCCGAGACAACGAGGTAGGTCATGGCAGGACAGAAGGAAACGATCTTCGAGGGCAAGACGCTGGACGACGCGGTCCGCATGGGCCTCAACGCGCTGGGTCGCTCGCGCGCCGAGGTGATGATCACGGTGATGGAGGAGGGCTCGGGCGGTTTCCTCGGGATCGGGGCTCGACCGTACAAGGTGCGCGTGATGCCGCGTCCGGGAGGACCGCCGCGTGAGCCCAGCGAGAAGCCCGAGCGCGCAGACCGCGGGGAGCGTGGAGAGCGGGGTCGAGGCGGGCGCGGACGTCGCGAACGGAGTAGCTCGCGTCCCGAAGGCCGCGGTGACGTGGCCGCTGAACCTCGGCGCGAGGGTCGCGGCGGCGATCGCGAGCGTGGTCGCAACGGCCGTGATCCGGTTCCGGCCACGGCAGCACCGCGTCGTGAGGACCGCCCACCCGCCAGGGACACCGGTGGTGTTCCGCGGGAGAACGCGGCGCCGGCGATGGCCCGCGAGGGAAATGGTGAGGACGCCGGGCGTCGTCGTCGTCGCGGACGCCGGGGCGGACGTGGTCGCGGTGGCGACCGGCCGATGTTCGCCGATGCCGGCGGAGTCGCGGTGGCCCCAGAGGGCGCCGTGGCCCAGCTGCCGACCGACGAGGCGCCGATGATGCGCGTGGAGACTCGCCCGCCGCGAGAGGCCCGCGAGCCGCGCGAGGCCCGCGAGCCGCGCGAAGCGTTCGCCGGCGAGGCGCCTGAGGCCCCGGCAGGTGTCGGGGGTCGGGAAGAGCGCGGAGCCCGCGAGGACCGCGGAGGTCGGGAGGACCGCAGCGGTCGCGAGGATCGCGGAAGTCGCGAGGGTCGCGAGGGATCCTCCTCCACGCCGGCCATGCCGGCCGCGGAGCTCGAAGCGCTGGGGGTCCGCGTCACCGAGGCTCTCCTGCGCGCCATGGGCTTCGAGGCGCGCGTCTCGGCCAAGGCGGAGGGCTCCGACGTCGATGTGACCGCCGAGGTCTCCGAAGGCGAGGAGCTGCTGACCGGTCGCAAGGGCGAGGTCCGACAGGCGCTCCAGCATCTGCTCAACCTCACCGTCAACCGCGGCGACGGGATGCGCTATCACCTGCAGCTCGAGATCAACGATTTCTGGCAGCGCCGCGAGGCCGAGCTCGAGACCATGGCCCGCACGATGGCGGACGAAGCCCTCGCCAAGGGCGGCGAGGTGCTGACGGAGTATCTCAACGCCCAGGAGCGACGGATCATCCACGTCACGCTGCGCGATGACACGCGGGTGAAGACCTACGCGATCGGCGACGGACTCATCAAGAAACTCGCCGTGGCCCCGGCCGACCACCCGGAAGCCTCGAGACAAGACGAGGACTGATCTCGGACGGAACACCCTTCGGCGCCGGGTCCGTCCGCGGACCCGGCGCCTTCGCTTTGTTCGAGGACCCGTGATCCCCTCGCTCGACGACACCATCGCAGCGATCGCCACCGCGCCCGGAAGCGCGGGGCTCGCGGTGCTGCGCCTCAGCGGACCCCGGGCGCTGGAGGTCGCGGACGCCATCTTCCGTGGCGCGACACCGCTCGCCGAGGCCGCGGGCCATACCCTTCACCATGGCTGGGTGGTCTGGCCAGCGCCCGCGGAGCGCCGTCTCGACGAAGTGGTCGCCGCGGTGTTCCGAGCACCCCGCTCGTACACGTGCGAGGACGTGGTCGAGCTGTCGTGTCATGGCGGAGCGCTGTCCGCGCGTCGCGTCCTTGCCGCCCTGCTCGCGGCCGGGGCGCGACTCGCCGATCCGGGAGAGTTCACGCTGCGGGCCTTCCTCAACGGCCGCATCGACCTCGCCCAGGCGGAGGCGGTGGCCGATCTCATCCACGCCGAGACCGCCGGCGCGCACGATCTGGCGCTCGCCCAACTCGGCGGCGAGCTCTCACGCCGGATCACGGCGCTGACGGAGCGCGTCACCGACGCGGTGGCCGAGGTCGAGGCGCGGGTCGACTTCGCCGAGGACGTGGGCGGCGTCGAGGTGCCCGAGCACGTGATCGCCGCGATCGCCGAGGTGG
>JBGPXY010000128.1:0-7977 GCA_041492985.1 Candidatus Eiseniibacteriota bacterium | reverse complement strand
GCCCTGCAGCAGGCGCAGCCGCCGCGGCAGCGTGAGGCGCGTGTCGCACACCACCCGCAGCGGCTGGCGTGTCGCCGCCACGCCGCGCGCGGTGAGCCGCGGGTCGTCCGCGCGTGCCGTTCCGGCGCCGATCACCACCGCGTCCGACAGCGCGCGCAGCCGGTGCGCCGCGTGCCGCGCGCCCGCCCCGGTGAGCCAGCGCCCGGCCCCGTGGCGGGCGAACCCGCCCGCGGGAGCGATGCGCCCGTCCAGCGAGGTGGCGAGCTTGAGCGTCACGCGCGGACGCCCGAGCGTGTGGGTGAGCAGGTAGCCCGCGAGCTGCCGCCTCACTTCGTCACCCATCACCCCCACCTCGACGCGGATGCCCGCCGCGCGCAGACGCCTCAGCCCACGACCGTCGACGATGCGATGCGGATCGCGCGTCCCCACCACGCAGCGCCGGATCCCCGCCCGGATCACCGCCTCCGCGCATGGCGGCGTGCGACCCTCGTGCGCGCAAGGCTCGAGCGTCACGTAGAGCGTGGCTCCGCGCGCGCGCGTACCGGCCTGCGCGAGCGCCATCGCCTCCGCGTGCGGCTTGCCCACGATGCAGTGCCAGCCCTCGCCCACGTTCCTGCCCGCGCGGACGACGACCGCGCCGACCATGGGGTTGGGGTTCACCCGCCCCCGGCCGCGCTCCGCCAGACGCAGGGCGCGCCGCATGAAACGCCGATCGACTTCGAGATCCCGAGCCGCCATGCACCTGTGACAAAGCCCCGTGGTCGATCATCACCACGGGGCGGAAAGGACAAAGCCGGAAGCCTCCGGACCCATGCCGGAACCCCCCTCCTTCTTCCATCCCGACTGTACGGTCGGCTCCGGAATCACACCGGATCAGCAGTGGGCGCTGGCTGATTGGCTTCGGACCCGGCAACGACGGCACCGGGCGCCAGGCACCTCCGCTCGCGGGCTATACCGCCGGTGGGGACTTGCACCCCGCCCCGAAGGAGCTGCGGGGGCGGAGTCTAATGAGGTGGGCGGAGACTGTCAAAACCGCGTGCCTTTGAGACGCGTTCCGGCCGAAAAAGCTGGCGGGAGACGCCGAAGCGCCTCCCGCACCACCGGTGGGCTGTTGGGATTCGCGGACGACCCAACCGCCGGAGGGGTGGGCCGTCTAGCGGACAGCCACCTCCGCGATCCACAACTGATCCTTACGAGTCAATGGACCACCTCCTTTCTGCGTGCGGCGAACACTAGAAAAGCGGCCGCGGCGTGTCAATGGAAAGACCGCGGCCGGGCTCGGGCGATCACCTGACGACGACCCAACGGGTTGTGCGTGATCGTTCGTCTTGGGTCAGGCGCACGAGGTAGACCCCTGCCGGCATTCGGCGCCCCGCGGAGAGTTTCGTCGTGTGGCTTCCGGGGCCCATTCCCCCCAGGTCGCGGAAGAGAAGTCGACGTCCCGTGATGTCCATGACCTCCAAGTGGGCCGGGGTAGCGTCCGACAGGGAGAAGGCGACCGTCAGACCCTCGCTCGTCGGATTCGGACCGAGACTTTCGAATCCGAACTCCGCCGGAACTGAGACCTCTGTCGGCGTCTGGCCCAAGAAGACTTCCCGTCCGCATGCGGTCAGTCCCAGGCGATAGCCATACCCCATGCCCGCCGTCACCTGGGTGTCGTCGTATGCAAGGAGCCCCGCGCCGTCGGGGAAGATCTGAGCCAGCGGACGCCACTCGTCGCCTGTCGCCCGCCGGTAGACTGTCGTCAGCTGACCGCCCGCGCCCGTAACCGACCAGGTCAGTCGCATATGGCCAAGGTCGGCTTCGGCGCCCAAGAGAGCCACGCGGAGATCGCCAGGCACATCAACCGAAGTCTCGCCGAGCGGTGCCTCCGCGCCACACTCGTTCACGCCGAGACGATAGTCGTAGCGCGCACCTGGGACGACCTGGAAGTCGTCGAAGACGATCCGACCCGTGGCGTCGGCCGAAACCTGTCCGATTGAGTTCCAGTCGCTGCCCACTTCTCGTCGGTACACCGTGGCCGCCAGCCCGGAGCTGTCCGCCGCGGACCAGGTCAGCAGCACACCGCACGTATCAGCCTGGGCATTCACGAGAGACACAGAGAGAGGATGCAGGAACTTGATCGTGAAGCAGAGGTCAGCGTTCGGGTTTGAATTGGGAGACAATCGAAGTCCACAACTGGAGCTTCGGTCCGTCCACCAGAAGTGGCCTTCCGGATAGTCGTTTCCATCGCGACCCAGCACATCAAAGTAGTTCGGGCATTGCGAGCTAGGGACCTGGAGGAAGAACGCGTACGTCACTCGCCTTGGCAACACCAACGGCGGATTGAAGACCCACCGGAAGGGGACGGGTTGATAGCAGTCACTCTCAGGAATGTAGATCGAAGGCCCGTCGAGCACGATGTGATTGGTCAGGGGCCGCCCATTCGAGTCCGCCTCGGTGATGTAGAGATGGATTCCAATCTGCCAGTCCCGGCATTCAGATGCTACCCGCCAAACAGTGAGCGAGTGCACCAGTGTGTCCGGAGCGAAGAAGGTCTGGCCAGCGGCCTCGCCGAGGATGTCTCCAGCGCTGTTGTTGGCACGCGACGCATCGATGCCGACCGACACGGTGTCGCAGGGCGAGCTACTGGCCATCGCCACGCAATGGCCCCATGGCGCGAGAACCAGCGCAATGAGGCTCAGCAGTGGTCGACGAACCTGAGGTCTGGAGTTCACGAAGACAAGTAGACCGCTACCCAATTCTCATTGCAATCAAAGCATGCGCACGGCTCGCCCAGATCGCGAGACTTCCCGGCCTGAATACGGTGGAATTGGGAAATGCCATCGGGGGCGAGCGGGTGCCTCAGGCTCCGCGACGGCGACCCTCGGCTCAGTAGAGGATGGCGATCCTCGCGGTGGCGATCTTCCACGTCCCCGATTCGAGCGGGATGACGCGCAGCGCCGCCTCGAGGCCGAGCCGGACGGGTGCCGGGCGGCGCCGGGCCACGATCGCGCCGAACGCGATCCCGGCGCGTGTCTGCTCGACCGCCTGCGCGCTGAACGAGGCGCCCACCGGCGACGAGGCGAGGTTCGCGCGGGCGACGAACAGCCCGGGACCACCGGAGAGCGTGATCTGTGGGCCGCCGCCGGCGGTGCTCCAATGCACCTGAGCCAGCGTTTCGAACAGGCTGTAGTCGAGTCCCGAGGTCAAGGTGCCCTGGAGGAGATTGCGCGAGCCGAGCAGGTGATAGCCCACATCGAGCCCCGCCCGCAGCCCGGCGCCCACCGGATGGTCGACTCCCACGCCGACCGAGATCGACCCGCCCGGCGCCTCGCTCGCGAACAGCTTCGCGTAGCCGAGCATGACGTGGCCGCGCAGGTCGGCAGCGCGAAACGCGGCGGCCGCCGGCGAGGCGAGCGCGATCAGGAGCGCGGCGATGGCGAGCGTGACGGCGCGCGGACGGATCATGTGCCCTCCCTCGGTGGACAGGACATCGTACCCCGCAACCTCCCGAACGCGCTCACTTGTTGAACCGGATCTCCAGGCAGTCCCCGTCCTGCACCACGTACTCGCGGCCCTCGAGTCGCGTCCAGCCACGCTCCTTGGCGGCCGCTTCCGAGCCGGCCTCCAGCAGCCGGGCGCACGGGACCACCTCGGCGCGGATGAAACCCTTCGCGAGGTCGGTGTGGATCTCGCCCGCGGCGTCCACCGAGTGTTCGCCCTGGCGGAGCGTCCACGCTCGCACCTCGTCGGGGCCGACCGTGAAGAACGAGATCAGGCCCAGCAGCCGATAGCAGGCGCGGATGATCAGCGAGAGCCCGTCCTGCTCGATGCCCAGTTCCTTTCGGAACGCGTCGCGCTCCTCGGACGCCAGCCCCACCACCTCTCGCTCGAGATGGGCGGGAAGCCCGACCACCAGCGTGTGCGCTCCGGCGGCCGGCAGCGGGCGCGCCTCGCCTTCGCCCTGGTTCACCACCACCAGTAGTGGCTTGAGGGTGAGGAATTGGAAGCCGCGCAGCAACTTCGTCTCCTCGCTGTCGAACGTCTCGCCGCGCAGCGGCCGCTCGGCCTCGAGCCCGGCCTTGAGCCGGACCAGCAGCGTGTGCTCGCGCTCGCCTTCCTTGCGGCCCACCCTCAGCTCGCGGGCCAGCTTGTCGAGCCGCGATTCGACGATCGCCAGGTCGTTGAGGATGAGCTCGCTCTCGAGGTCGCGCAGGTCGCGCGCGGGATCCACGCCCGCCGCGGCCGGCACCGCCGGGTTCTCGAAGGCGCGCACCACGCCCAGCAGCGCGTCGCAGTTCCGCACCCCCGAGAACAGGTCCGGCCCGCGCGCGGCGGCACGGGCGCTGGTCTGCCCGGCGGCGACCGTGTCCACGAATTGGATGCGGGCGTGGGTGATCTTCTTCGGCATGTACATCGCGGCCAGCCGGTCGACCCGCTCGTCGGGAACGACGATGACCGCCACCTGCTCGCGCCCCGAGGTCGCCGCCGCCTGGGCCCCGGCGCCCTGCACCAGGATCTCGAACAAGGTGGTCTTGCCCGACTGGGGCAGACCGAGGATGCCGACGCGTTCCATTCAGGAGGGAGGTCCTAAGGGAGCGGCAAAGAATCGCCCGCGGACCGGAGTCGCGCGGGCGTTCGGGTGAATCGAGCCGCAGCAGTCTAGGAGCGGGTGCTCAGGCCTGTCAATCGGTGCGCCCGGATTCCTTGCCGTACTCGCGTGCGAGCGCAGCGCTGAGCCTTGCCGTCACGCGGATCGGTACCTCGATGGTGGCGTTCTTCTGGTAGAGCACGATGGTCTTCTTCACCGTGTCCACCTTGATCTGACAGTCCTGACACCGCACGAGATGTTCTCGAATGGCCTCGCACAGCTCAGCACGCGTCTCCTCATCGATGTACTCGGACAGCTGATCCAGAACCTCGTCACATTCGATCTTCTTCAACTTCCTTTCTCCGCTTCGGGCCATGGTCAGGGGAGCGCGACCGTGGATGATCGCAGCGGTCTGGTCAGCCGGCCTGCCGACCCGGTCCGCGACGCTTGGTCTAGATGCGACTGGTACTGGATAGGGTTTACAGGAAGTTGACAGGAGGACGAAAAGAATTCGGGGGGCTCGGTCGCTCTCGTCTCCCCCAAGCCGACCGTGGAGATGAGTGCAGCCCGGGGCTGTCACCGTGAGTCCAAGTGGGTCAACGTGATGCACCAGTGCTCTATGGCCTTCAGCACACGAGGGATGGTGACCCGTGCTGGAATCGAACCAGCGACTCCCTGCTTAAAAGGCAGGTGCTCTACCGACTGAGCTAACGGGTCACTCGGGCCTGCGCGGGCGTGCCAGCCGGCTCGTTTCCGGCGCCGAAGCGGGGCTGGGGCGGCGCCGCTCCTGGGCGGAGAGTTATAGGAGGAAGCCCGGGGCGCGGCAACCCATCCTTCGCGTGCGGCGGTCCACCGGTGTCCCAACTGGTCCGTGGCGCTGGACACCATACGCGCCGTGGTCCGGCGCGCCCGCCGCAACCGGCCCGCTCCTCGCCGCTCATCCCATCACGATCCGGCTCATCACCGCCTGCACCGTGCCGCTCCATCCGAGCCAATGCAACGCCCGCTCGATCTCGCGCGATGCGGCCTGGCGCGCGGCCAGCGCATCGCGCGCCTCGGGCGACAGATCCATGAACGCCGGGGATGGCAGGATGCGGCCCGATGGGTCGCGATCGCGGAATGGCGTGGTGGCCGCTTCGAGCAGCGTCGCGTCTTCGGCCCGGCTCACGACCACACCCCCGCGAGCTCGACTCCCTTGCGCATCAGACAGCCAGCGAGGCTCCTGCGCGCGCGGACGATGTGCTGAAGGAAGGTGTTGAGCTTGAGGCCCAGCTCCTCCGCCAGCTCGCGATCCGGCCGGGCGTGTCCATCCGCGATGCGCAGCTCGAGCGCGGCGCGCGGGCGGCGCGGGATCCTCCCGATACAGTCGCCGATCGCTCGGGCGAGCCCGGGGTCGGGAACCGGCTCCGGCTCGGCGACCAGTTCCGGGGCCTCCTCGACCTCATCGAGCGGGACGAGCGAGCCAAGCTTCGCCCGCCGCAACTCCTCGCGCGCGACGTTGCGCGCCACCGCCAGCGCCATCCGGAACGAGGCCCTCTCCCCCTCCAGGACCCTTTCAGGCCGCGTCGCCAGCAGCCACATGCGGAGGAAGGTCTCCTGCATGACCACCTCGAGATCGACGGCACGCGAGAAGCGCTGGAGGCTCGCGAGGATGGGGCGCTCGACGCGCCCCATCCACTCCGCGAACGCCATGGCTTCGCCCGTCCGTGCCCTCGCGAACAGCACGTCGATCTCGGTCACGTGATCACCGTGGCCTGGTGGCCTCCTGGGGGAGTGCGACGGTCAGGGCGATCTGTCGCTGCTCCCGATCCCCGGCGATCCCCTCCGGACGCGAGAGCCAGCGCAGCTCGACCGAGCGTGCACTGATCCAGTCCGGGTGCCCGTCGATGGCGAGCGCCAGCCGCACCACGAGCCCGGCCGAGTGCGGGCCACGCGGCATGCTCTCCGCGGGCACCACCCGCGCGACCAGCCAGCTCGCGCCGTCGAGCCAGACGTTCACTTCACCATCCGGGATCACGAACCCGTCGAACGGAGTCTCGAACTCGATCGTGAGCCCGTCCGGTGCGACCCGCAGCATGCGACCTTCGGCGATCCGCACCTCGGACGGCGGGGTCCAGGCGCGCGAGGCGATGAATCTCCTGGCCCGGGCGAGCGATTCCGCATCGACCTCCCGGAGCAAGCGCCCACCGGGCAGCATCTCTCCCAGAATACCTCTGGTCAACCCGGGCAGTCTCATCGCCGGCTTCGTCATCAAGATCATCCGCTCACCCATCAGGTGCGCCGTCCCTGTCAAGAAGCGCATCGAACTCCCTGTGATCAACCCGCTGCCCTCCGCCGATACGCCGGCCGGCATCTCCACCGGCAGCCGCTCGCGGCGACGCGGGAGCTTCGAATCCACGGACGGCTCTTCGGCGACGGCCACGAGGCTGGTCATGTGGCTCGTGATGCGGTGGCGGAGTCCGGCCTGTTCGATCCGCGCGTTGAGGTCTTCGCCGTCGCGCAACGGCGCGGCCGCTCGCAGCTCCAGATCGGCGATCGCCTCTCGTCCGTAGAGGGCACCGAGGGGAAGCGTCGTGGCGGCGATCGCGGAGATCCTCGCCGATGCGCCTTCCTCGGCTGGTGTCCCTGCGTGCGTGGCCGGCATCAGGATCCGCCAGATCCACGCCTCCGTCGTGCCGGCCTGCCGGCCGCTCACCTCGACCGGCCCTCCCTCCGGGTTCAGCTCCAGCGCCAAGACCAGCGGCTGGCCGCCGAACACGTCGCGCGGTCGCTCGGGCGCGAGCCCGCGCAGGCCGTCGCCGTGGACTGAGAGCCCAGTCAGCACCGGGTGGACCGTCGCCCGGCACAGCCGGCGCGACGCCTCCGCCGCCGAGGCCTCGTCCGCTGCGAATACCTCGACGCCGCGTCCGGCGCGTGCCACCGCCCGGGTCAGCGCGCGGTTCGGTGCCGCGCCCACGCCCACGGTGTGGGCGCGCGCGCCCTCCGGCAGCCGGCGCATGATCTCGCCGACCACGCCGGCCTCGAACCCGATCTCGCTGTCGGTGACCAGCACGACCTGGCGCTGCGAGTCCTCGCGCAACGGCGCGAGCGCCTCGACGAGCGCGGTCTCCATCTCCGTTCCGCCGCCGGCTTGGATTGCGTCGAGACTCCCGAGTGCCTTCCTGAGGTTCTCCGGGGTGGCCTTGAGCGGGCCGCGCGCGAGGCGGCTCGGCTCCGAGGCGAAGGCGATCATCTCGAAGCGGTCGCCGGCCTCGAGGCTCTCGAGCAGCCCGGCCACCACGCGCTTTGCCAGGACGAGCGGAACACCGCTCATGGACCCGCTTGCATCGAGCAGCACGGTGAGGTCGCGAGCGAGCGCGGACGTCGGGACGGCCGGCGGGGTCAGGGTGAGGAGTGCGTAGCGG
>JBGPXY010000123.1:0-8558 GCA_041492985.1 Candidatus Eiseniibacteriota bacterium | reverse complement strand
TTTCGCCGAGAACTGCTGGTTCATCCAGCAGCGCGAGCCGGGCTACGCGAACAAGTCGGTGCGCGAGATCGCCCGCGAGCTGTTCTCGCTTGGGGCTGGCTGCACCATGAGCGCCAAGAAGGACGGGCTGGTCAACATCGGCGGATTCCTCGCCCTCAGCAACCCCGAGTGGGTGGAGCGCATCACCAATCTGCTCATCATGGTCGAGGGGTTCCCGACCTACGGCGGCCTCGCGGGCCGCGACCTCGAGGCGATGGCGCGAGGGCTCGAGGAGGTGCTGGACGAGGACTACCTGGCGTTCCGCATCGGCCAGGTCGCGCAGCTGGGGGAGATGCTGGACCAGGGGGGCGTGCCGATCGTGAAGCCCCCGGGCGGGCACGCCATCTACATCGACGCGCGGCGCTTCCTGCCCCACCTGCCGCAGTCGCAGTACCCCGGACAGGCGCTGGTCGTGGCGCTCTACCGGGAGTTCGGTATCCGTGCCGTCGAGGTCGGCAGCCTGATGTTCGGCCACCGCGACCCGGCCGGCGGGGGGATGGTCTTCCCCACGCTGGACCTGGTCCGGCTCGCCATCCCGCGCCGGGTCTACACGATGGAGCAGATGCGCTACGTCGGGCGCTCGGTCATCGAGCTGTATGGCGCGCGCGAGCGGCTCAAGGGCCTGCGCATCACCTACGAGGCGCCGACGCTGCGACACTTCACGGCGCGGCTCGAGGAGCTGACCGGCGCCGAGACCGTCACGCCGGCGCGCTGAGTCGGGGCGGGGGAGGGGGACCGACATGCCGAATCTGAATCGAGGTTTCGCCCTCACCTGGCTCGGCCACAATTCGTTCAAGCTGGTGACGCGCGGCGCCCGCACCGTGCTGCTCGATCCCTGGGTCGAGGGCAATCCGGCGTGTCCCAAGGAGCTGAAGACCTTCGACAAGATCGACGTGATGACCATCACGCACGGGCATGGCGATCACATGGCCGATGCCGTGACGCTCGGAAAGAAGTTCAAGCCCGCCGTCATCTGCAACTACGAGATCCACCTGTTCCTCGGTCGCAAGGGCGTGTCGAACACTAGCCCCATGAACAAGGGCGGCACGCAGGAGGTGGCGGGGCTGCGCTTCACGATGGTGCAGGCCATCCACTCGAGCGGGATCGAGGACGGCGGCCAGGTGATCTACGGCGGCGAGGCGTGCGGATTCGTCATCACGCTCGAGGACGGCACGCGCATCTATCACGCCGGCGACACCGCGGTGACGTCGGACATGGCGCTGATCGGCGAGCTCTACACGCCGGACATCGCACTGCTGCCGATCGGGGACCTGTACACCATGTCGCCGCGCGAGGCCGCGGTCGCGGCGCGCATGCTCAAGCCGAAGTGGATCGTGCCCGCGCACTACGGCACCTTCCCCGCCCTGACCGGCACGCCGGATGCGCTGCGCGAGGAACTGGCGAAGCAGGGCGTCGAGACGGAGGTGGTGGCGCTGCGGCCGGGGGAGACCCTGTCGTAGACGGGACGATGGCCGCGCGCGTGAGTGTTCGCTAGGGCTTCGAGCCCGACGCGAACACCGCGGCGATGTCGTAGAGGCTGTGGATGAGGATCGCCACCGTGGTGCTGGTGCGATCGCGGACCACCCCCAGCAGGAGCCCGAGCATGAGGATGGTCACCATCCCGAACCACGAGTAGTGCACGTGGAGCACGGCGAACACGAGTGCGGTGAGCCCCAGCCCGAGCCGTGGCTGGAGCGCGCCGCGCATCGCCACCTCCTCGCCGAAGCCGGCGCTCGCGCCCAGCAGCAGGCTGCCGCCCAGGCCAAGGCCCCCGGCGATGAGCCGGCTCACCGCCTGGTCATGGGCCCATTGGCCGGGGAACCAACGGTGCTGCAGCGCCTCGCTGCCGGCGTTGAGGAGAGAGAGCGCCACCACTCCCAGCAACACCAGCAGGTAGTGGGCCGGCCGCGGCACGCGCAGTCCGAGCCGCTCGAACGTGGAACGCGCGTCGCGACGCACCAGGAATCCCACGCCCGCCAGCGCCAGCGCCGAGAAGCCGATCACGCTGCCGACCATCTGCGCGGCGTCGATCAGCGGCTTGTCGGCGTCCGCAAGAGTCTCGAGCATCCCGGGGAAGGCGGCCCACCCCGGGATCGCGAACAGCATGACCATCATCACCAGTCGGGCCCCGAGACGCAGGACGTGGTCGGGCTCGGTGGTGCGGAACAGCGCCGCGGCGAGCGCGTCCGAGAACGGGCGGTACGTGGTGAGCACGCACAGCACCGCACTGCCGCCCGCCATCCCGACCGCGAACGGCCGCACGTTGCCGGGGACAGGGTGGGTCGAGAGCCAGACGGCGAGCACCGCGAAGGCGGTCGCTCCCCCCGCGATCAGAAGACCGGTGAGCAGGCGGTGGAGCGATTCGAAGGAGGGATCGCGATCGGTCGCGTGCGCCGCGACGAAGGCGCCGGCCAGCGCCACCGAGATCGCCAGCTCGGCTTGACTCCAGAGGATGCCGATCAGGCCGAGCGCGCTGATGATGGTGAACCAGGTCCAGAGGCCCGGAAGGATCGCCGGACCCTCGGTGATGGGGGCGCGGCCGACGATGGTGTCCGCCTGAGTGGTGCCGGACGGTTCGCCGGCGGTGGGCGATGGGATCTTCTCGTCCACGGGGCCCATGGACTCGTGGGGGCCCTGGGCGCCTTCGGAACCCCGGGAGTCTTCAGAGCCTTGATTGGACTCGTCCATCCCGTCAGCATAGGGTCTCATCCGTGGAGCATTCAACCCCGCAACCATCCCAAAGCCACCCATGACCATCACCGTCCTGCTCTTCGCCCAGGCGCGCGAGGGCGCCGGCTGCGCGCGCCAGACCCTCGAACTGCCCGAGGGCAGCCGGGTGTCCGACGCGCTCGCCGCACTCGAGCACGCGCACCCGGCGCTCGTGGCGCTGCGGTCCCATCTGGCGGTGGCGGTGGACCGGCAGCTCACGCGCCCCGACGCTCCCCTCACGCAGGGCGCCGAGCTCGCGCTGCTGCCGCCGGTGAGCGGGGGCTAGGCGATCCCATGGCCACCGCGCGGTCCGCGCCGTCCATCACCTGTCGGCTCGCCACGCCGTCGCGCTGGCGCGACATCGAGAGTCTCTTCGGACCCAGGGGCGCCTGCGCCGGCTGCTGGTGCATGTGGCCACGCCTCCCCGGAGCGGCCTTCAGACGTGGCCGTGGCGCCGGCAACAAGCGCGCCCTCAAGCGGCTGGTGAACGCGGGCGAGCGACCCGGGATCATCGCCTACCGCGGTGGCGAGCCGGTCGGCTGGTGCGCGCTCGCGCCGCGCGACCAGTACCGGCGCCTCGATCGCTCGCGCGTGATGGCGCGCGTGGACGAGCAACCGGTGTGGTCGGTCGTGTGCTTCTTCGTCGCCCGCGAGACGCGCGGCAGCGGTGTCACGACCGCGCTGCTGCGCGCCGCGGTGGAGTACGCTGCGACGCGCGGCGCGACGATCGTCGAAGGCTATCCGCTCGACACGACCGGCAGGCGGCTCGCGGACGCCTTCGCATGGTTCGGCCTGACGTCATCATTCCGCCGCGCGGGATTCAAGGAGGTCGCGCGGCGCTCGCCGACGCGCCCGATCATGCGCTACGAGATCTCCAGCCCGCGCCCGCGCCGCGCTTCCGCCCGTGGCTGAGCTGACGCGCGACCCCATCGCGGTCGACCGTCTGCTGGCCGCGACGGCGCGCCCGGACTGCGGCGCGGTCGCGCTGTTCCTCGGCACCACGCGCGACCACCACGACGGTCGCGCGGTGTCGGCGCTCGCCTACGAGGCCTATGAACCCATGGCGCTGGAGGCGCTGGCGGCGCTCGAACGCCAGGCGGTCGAGCGATTCGGGATCGCCACCTGTCGGATCGTCCACCGGCTGGGCGCCGTGCCGCTCAGCGAGGCGAGCGTGGCCGTGTTCGTCGCGGCCGCGCATCGCGGCCCCGCCTTCGACGCCTGCCGGTGGGCGATGGACGAGCTCAAGCGCAGCGTGCCCATCTGGAAGAAGGAGAGCTACGCCTCGGGCGGCGATGGATGGGTCGAGGGGACGCGGCTCGAATGACCGGGGCCCCGCGCCGGGCCGGGCGCGGGGCCCCGTCGTGCGTCCGCGATCTCGCGGACGCTACTGCGCCACCACCGGCTGGCCCTCGGCATCCAGCACCGTCACCGGGCCCAGGTGGAGCGCTTCGATCCCGGGGCGGATCTTCGCCACGTCGCCGACCACCACGATCGTGAGGTGCTCAGGCGAGAGATAGCGGGTCGCGACGCGGGTGACGTCGTCCGCCTTCACGCGAGCGATCTGGGTGAGGTAGTTGCCGATCTCGCTGTCGGGGAGCCCGAACAGCGCGAGATCGGCCAGCACGCCGGCGGTCGCGCCGGGGGTCTCGAAGCGTCGGGGGTAGCCGCGGCGCAGCGCGTTGCGCGCGAACTCCGCCTCGTCCGCGGTGAGCGGCCGCGGTCCGCGGATGTCCTTCAGCTCCCTCACGAACTCCACCAGCGCGCTGTCGGTCTTGGCGGTGAACACGCCGCCGCTGGCGACGAACGGTCCGTCCCCACGCCGGAAGGCCCACGCGCTGCGCGCGCCGTAGGTGTAACCGTGCCGCTCGCGCAGGTTCAGGTTGATGCGCGAGGTGAACTGGCCGCCGAGGGCGGTATTGAGCACCTGAAGCGCGTAGAAATCGGGATCGGCGGTGCGTGCCGCGCCCGGTTGGCCGATGCGGATCTCGGACTGGGCGGCGTTCGGCTTGTCCACCAGGTAGACCGCGGTGGGTCGGGGCTGGGGCCGCGCCGGTGCGACCGCGGCGTCGGCGGGCACAGGCTTCGCCATCCAGCCGGCGAACGCCTGCTCGAGCTTGGGCACGATCTGCTCGACCGTGACGTCGCCCACCACGATGAGCACCGCGTTGTTGGGGCGGTAGTAGCGGTCGTAGAAGCCGGTGATCTCGTCGCGCGTGACCCCTTCGATGCTCGCTGGCGTGCCGCTCGCGGGGTGGCCGTAGGGATGGGATTCGCCGTAGGCCATCAGGTTGAAGACCCTGTCGGCGATCGCGGTCGCCACGTCCTTCTGCTGTTTGAGGGCCTGGAGACGCGCCTTCCGCTCGCGCTCGAGCTCCTCGACCTTGAATGCCGGCTGGACGACCATCTCGCCCATCAGCCCCAGTGCCGCGTCGAGGTGCCTGGTGAGCGTCTGCAGCGAGACCATCGTCTGCTCGACGCCGGAGGACGCCGAGAGGTCGGCGCCCAGGAAATCCAGCGCCTCGGCGAACTCGAGCGAGCTGTGTCTCGCGGTTCCCTCGTCGAGGAGTCCCGCGGTCATCGCCGAGATGCCCGGACGCGCGCCGTCCATCGCCGCCCCGGCGCGGATCTGAAGCAGCATGTTCACCAGCGGGAGTTCGTGGCGGGTGACCACCCAGACCGGGAGCCCGTTGCCGAGCGTCGCCCTGACGATGCTGGGCGTCGGGACCGGGGGCGTCGGCCCGGGTGTGGGCCGCTGATCGCGATTCAGCACGTCCGAGGCGCTCGCCATCGCCACGAGCAACACCAGCGCGACGATGACCGCGACCGCGATCAGGATCAGAACGGTCTTCATGGCTGCGCCGCCGTGGCGGCCGCTGCGAGTTCCTTCTTGCCGTTGGGGACCGTGGACAGGATGACGTGCGGGCGGGAGAGGTAGGTCTGCACGACGCGCTTCACGTCCGTGCCGGTGACCTTGCGGACGTTCTCGAGCTCTTCGTTGAAGAGATCCGGGACGCCGCGCATGGTCATGTAGCTGTTGATGCGGTCCGCCTTGCCGCCCAGCGACTGCAGGGCGAACACGGAGCGAGCCTCGGCGATGTTCCTGGCCCGCGTGATCTCGTCGGCGGTAGGGCCGTCCTTCGCGAGCCGGGCGATCTCCTCCATGATGGCCGCCTCCATCTGCGTGAGATTGAAGCCCTCGCGCGCCTGCGCCGACATCATGAAGCTGCCCGCCAGCTCGCGCGAGAACTGGAAGCCCGAGACGCTCTGCGCCGACTGCTCGCGATAGACGAGGCGTTGATAGAGGCGGGAGCTCTTGCCCTGCGCCAGGATCGCGGCCGCCATGTCGAGCGCCGGATCGTCGGGCGCCCACTGCGGCACGGTGTGCCAGGCGAGTGAGACCTGGGGCAGCGTGACCCGGTCCTCGATCACCTCGCGCTTGTCCGCGTCGAGTGCGGCCGGCTTGATGGCGTACGGCACCGGCTTGGGCCCGGCCGGAAGGTCCGCGAAGTACCGGGTCACGAGCCGCCTGGCCTCGGCCGCCTTCACGTCGCCGGCGATGACCAGGCAGGCGTTGTTCGGGTTGTACCACTGGGAGAAGAAGCTCTTCACGTCGTCCAGCGAGGCGGCTGTCAGGTCGTCCGGGTAGCCGATGGTCGGCCAGTGATAGGGGTGCTCGGCCGGGTAGAGCAGCTCGCCGATGCGGATGGACGTCATCCCGTAGGGACGGTTCTCGTAGTTCTGCCGGCGCTCGTTCTTCACCACGTCGCGCTGGGTGTCGAGCTTCGCCTGGGTGAGGGCCTGCAACAGGAATCCCATGCGATCCGACTCGAGCCACAGGGCGGTCTCGAGGAAGTTGGACGGGATCAGCTCGAAGTAGTTCGTGCGGTCGGTGTTGGTGCTGCCGTTCAGCGTGCCGCCGGCTTCCTGCACGATCGCGAAGTGCTTGTCGTCGCCGACGTGCGCCGAGCCCTGGAACAGCATGTGCTCGAACAGATGCGCGAAGCCGCTGCGCCCCCGCACCTCGCGGCCCGAGCCCACGTGGTACCAGATGTTCACCGCGATCAGCGACACGGCGTGGTCCTCGTGCACGACCACGCGCAACCCGTTCGGCAGCGTGAACGTCTCGACCGGGACCTTGAGCGTCTGCGCCTCGAGCGTGCCCGCCGCGAGCACGAGCAGACCGAGCGCGCAGCCCAGCGTGGAGAGGTTCAGGGGGGACCCTCCGAGCGGAAGGACATGGGTGGAAAGTCGACCGCAGGAATCTAGCTCGGAAGGGGCGTCGGTGGTGAGCGGATTCACCAGCGCGGAGTCGCGGCGCCCGAGCGCCGGGGGGAGTGGCTCGGGGCACGACCGCACCAGAGGCGGTTGCCCGGCCTGACCGCTGACGACGACCGTCCGGGGCCGGGGCTGGACGCGCGCCGGTCCGAGACGGCATACTCGTCATGTGGATCATCGCTCCCGCGCGACGCACCTCGCCCTCTTGGCCGTCCTCTCGACGGTCGCTCCGCTCACGGCCGCCGCGGCCGTTCCGTCGCTCGAGCACGTCATCGTCGTCGTGATGGAGAACAAGGCGTACGCCCAGGCCTCGGCCCCGCCCTACACCGCCAGCCTGATGGCGAGCGGCAGCTCCTTCTCCTCCTTCTACGCGTATACGCATCCCTCCCAGCCGAACTACCTCATGCTGTGGTCCGGCAGCACCCAGGGCGTGACGAACGATGCCTGCCCGGCGGCGGGCTCTCCCTACGCGTCGGACAATCTGGGCCAGGCCTGCGAGGCCGCCGGGAAGACCTGGCGGACCTACGCGGAGGATCTGCCGTCGCCTGGCTCGGCCGTGTGCACCAACAATGGGACGCTCTACCTGCGCAGGCACTGCCCCTGGACTTACTTCTCGAATCTCGATCACAACAACGAGCGCCTGTACACGGACCTCGCGACCGACATCGCCAACTCCACGCTTCCGAATCTGGCCTTCGTGATCCCGAACAACCACGACAACACGCACGACAGCGGCTACGACGTGTACTTCGGCGACGCCTGGCTCGCCGCCAACGTGCCGGCCATGATCGACGCCGTGGGGCCGTATGGGGTGGTGATCCTCACCTGGGACGAGGACGATGGCCATGCCGGGAACCGCGTCCTGACGGTGTTCAAGGGCCCGCTGGTCAAATCGGGCTACCAATCCACCGCGCTCACCTACCACTGGAACATGGTGCGAACGATCTGCGACGCGTTGGGGATCGCCAGGCCCGGCCTCGCCGCGAGCGCCCTGCCCATCGAGGACATCTGGCTCGCGGGGTTGGTGGGCGTGTCGCCTGGGCCGGGTGGAGGCGTTTCGCTCTCGGCACCCTCCCCGAACCCTTCGACGGGCGCGGTCGCTTCGAGACTCTCGCTCTCCCAGCCGGTGACCGTGGACGCAGGGATCTACGACCTCGATGGCCGTGCTGTCCGCCGGCTCGCCAGCGGCCGGCACTCCGGCGGGCTGGATCTGCGCTGGGATGGCCGTCACGAGGATGGCAGGCGTGCGGGCGCGGGGGTCTACATGCTCATCGTCCGGGCTGGCGACCGGATCCTGCGGCGGAAGGCGGTCCTGTTTCGCTGACCGCGTCGCGGTCGGCATGACGAAGCGCCCCGGTCGGACGACCGGGGCGCTTCGTTTGGGCCTCCGAGCGGAGGCTAGTGGAACAGGGAGTCGGCGGCGGCGTCCATCCCGGCGGCACGATCCGCCGCGCGATCCGAGACGTCCATCGCCCGACCGACGACCGAGGCCCCCGGCAGCGACGAGCGGGCGAGCACGCTGTCCAGCTGGCGCT
>JBGPXY010000153.1:0-6662 GCA_041492985.1 Candidatus Eiseniibacteriota bacterium | reverse complement strand
CCCTCAGCGACGGATCAGCGTGCTCATCAACGGTGTCCCGCTCAACGACCCCGAGTCGCACGAGGTCTACTGGATCGACCATCCCGATCTGCTGGCCTCGACCGCCGAGGTGCAGCTGCAGCGCGGAATCGGCTCGGCGCTCTATGGCGCGGCGTCGGTCGGCGGCAGCGTCAACCTCGAGACGGCGCCGTTCGGCGAGACGCCCAGCACCAGCGCGGCACTCTCGTATGGCTCGTTCGACACGCGCAGGTTCGTGCTGGAGATGGACTCTGGCCATCTCGCCAACGGCTGGAACCTCTACGGTCGCTACTCGCGGATCGAAACGGACGGGTATCGTGACCAGTCGTGGACCAAGCTCTGGTCGTACGCGCTGTCAGCTCGCAAGCTCACCGGGCATCATTCATTCCGCGCCAACCTCTACGGCGGTCCCGAACGCACACACCTGGCCTATCTGGGGGTGTCATCCGACTACCTGAACGGCCTCGTCACCGGCGATCGCGACCGCGACCGGCGATTCAATCCGATCACCTACCCTGGCGAGGCCGATCACTTCTTCGAGCCGCACTACGAGCTGATCCACTCGTGGTCGCCCGGCCCGCGCGTGGCGCTCACGCAGACGCTCTTCTACTTCGACGGCGAGGGTTACTACGATGAGCAGCGCCCGCTCCAGGCGCTCGCGGACTACCGACTGTCACCCTGGGCGACCTACGACCCGACGCTGTTCGGGGCGGATTCGCTCGCCTACTACCAGAACGACGGCGTCTCGCTGACGCGCGACGTCCAGGGCCGCGTCACCGTGCAGAACTTCGACGCCGTGCGGCGGCGCTGGGTCGGCAACCGTCACTTCGGCTGGATCCCTCGCGTGCGGATCGAACACGGGCGCGGCGCTCTCACGCTCG
The DNA here is from genome assembly GCA_041492985.1 of Candidatus Eiseniibacteriota bacterium. GTDB lineage: Bacteria > Eisenbacteria > RBG-16-71-46 > RBG-16-71-46 > RBG-16-71-46 > WS-11. Next base: position 5,763 of record JBGPXY010000153.1, on the reverse strand, counting down.
GCGGAGAGATGCGCTTCCACGACGGCCGGCACATCGGCACGGTGATCAGTGGAGATGGCGCGCCGCCCGGGACCGAACCTGACCACATCTATTACGACTATCACCCGCGGACGCTCTCCGGCGGGCTCTTCGCCCACGAGGAGTGGCAGATGGCGGCGCGACTCCGGCTCACCGGCGATCTGGGCTGGAGGCATCAGAGCTACAACATGCGCGGCGACCTGACGGACCTGCTGTTCCATCCGACCGCGATCCGATTCGATCAGCGCTACGACTTTGCCGTCCCCCGCCTGGGGCTCACCTGGGAGCCGCGCCCCGACCTGAGCGCCTTCGTCGCCTGGTCGCACGCGAGCCGCGAGCCGGCGTTCCGCGATCTCTACGACGCGGAGGGTGCCGGCAGCGTCCCGCTCTACCGGGATGCGCTGCTCGGCAGCTACCGCGACCCGCTCATCCGCCCCGAGCAGGTGCATGACTACGAGAGTGGGGCCGCGTGGCAGCGCGACGGCCTGACCCTCAACGCCAACCTGTTCCGGATGGACTTCCGCGACGAGCTGGTCTACGCGGGCCAGTTCAACACCGACCTGGGCTACCCCATCCTCGGCAACGCCGCCCGCTCGGTGCACCAGGGTGTGGAGCTGTCCGGGCACGTCGAACGCTCGCTCGCGAACGGCGCGCGCCTCATGCTGGGCGCCAACGCGACGCTGAGTGACAACCATTTCGTGCGCTACCGAGAGGTCTACGGCACGAGCGCCGGGGACACGGTGAGCTACGACGGCAAGACGATCGGATTCTTCCCCGCGGTGCTCGGGAACTTCTCGGCCAGCGTGATCTGGAGGGGCGCCACGCTCGGCGCCGAGACGCAGAACATCGGGCGCATGTACCTCGACAACACCGAGAATCTGATCGGCAGCATCCGCCCGCACACGGTGCTCAACCTGTCGGGGAGCTATCGGCTGTCGCTGCCGAATGGCGGCGGCGCGGCATTCTCGGTGCGCGTGTTCAACGCGCTCGACGCCCGTTACGAGACTGGTGGCTACAGCTACCTTGACGCGGGCACGCGCTACACCGACTTCATCCCCGCGGCGACACGCAACGCGCTCGCGCAGGTCCGGGTGGAGTTCTGACTATCGCGTGCCGGTGGCTATCGGAGTCGCTTGAGCCGCTCCCGGACGATGCGCACAACGTCCGCGAGTGTTTGATCGCTGGATAGGGCATCGGGAGGAACCTCCGCCAGTGCCCGCTCGGCGGCATCTGCGTCACCGCTGAGCACCGCCAGGAGTGCCTCATATGCTCGTGACGCGGCCCTCGGAATCCCGGCAGCCTGCGCGCGCCCGAGAGTCCTTCGAGCGTCCTCGAGACGGCCGCTCTGTACCTGCACCCGAATCAGTGCTGCCCAACCCGCGATCAGATCAGACTGTTGCTCGACGGCCTTGCTGAACAAGCGCTCGGCCTCATCCAGGCGCCCAGCCTGGGCAGCGGCCGACCCACGTTGTACGTCGAGAGTTGCTTGGCCTTCGGCGGATTGCGGCAACCGGGCATACATCGAATCCGCTCGTGCCCCCCGGCCCGATGCCGAATAGGCCGCCGCCAGATCGCGCATGACCGACGGTCGATCCGGCACCAGAGCGTTCGACCGCTCCAGCCACATGGCAGCCTCGGCGTTCCGATCGAGCTGCTCCAGCGCGCGTCCGTAGTTGGCCGCAATGTCGGCGCCCTCTCCAGGAAGGAGCGCGATGGCTGCGCCGCCTCGGGACATCTCGTCGAGTTGCGACAACGCCTTCTCAAACTCCGCGGCGGCTCGGTCTGCGCGGCCGTGCTCCAACCAGCGCGTGCCGAGATCCGATTCCATGAGCAGCCGCGTGCGATGCGCGTCGACACCGGGTAGGGGAAGGAAGACCACCGCGAACCCGGACAAGAGCGCGCCTGCGGTCGCGAGTCGCCCGACCCGGCGGGGCTTCGTGACAGCAGCCCAGATCTGCTCGAGCGCCAGAGCAGCCAGCAGGGCCGCACCCGGGACGAGGTGGTGCCGATAGCGGTCGACAACGAAGAAAGGAACGATGACCAGCGTCATCACGAGCACATAGCCGGTGACGAAAGTCACGGGCGCGGAACGCTTGCGCGCAAACCAGGCGCCGGCCAATGCGAACGGGCCGAGCACAGCGAAGCTCCCAAGCCACGGCCAGCCCAGCGGACCAGCCACCTTACGGAACTCATCGATGTTCTCGATCTGCGCGTACTCGCGGCGATTCCACAACATCCCGAGCTTTCGCGCGCCGAGCGCAAGCGCCCGAGCAGGATAGGCGTCGACATAGGACCGGGCCTTCATGCTCCAGTAGCGCGAACTTCCAGCCGGGGTAAGCGTCAAGTGTTCGATCCTCTTGAGATAGTCGCGCCCGTCCAACTTCGCGAAGTCGGTGCCCTTCAATTCGATCGGTTCAGATCGGTCGCTGCCCGTGAGGTGGACGTAGCTCCCGTCGGCGCGCGGGTTGTTGCCGACGTAGAGATTGAACCCCAAGTTGTAAGTGAACGGGATCCACTCCCCCCCGACGGCGAAGTTGCGTACCGCCACGGGTGCGGCGATGAGAAGGAACCCGGCCCCGAGCGCAGCGCTGCGGCGAAGGAATGGACTGGACTGCCACGCTCCGATCGGACGAAGCACGGTCACGGCGGGCAGAACCAGGAGGCAGGAGGTCGCGCGACTCTCGGCACAGAGACCGATCAGGCCTCCGGTGATCGCGCAGGCGCGCCAGTCGACCCTGGTCCAGTCTTGGCGGACCACCCACCAGAGCAGGACGCACTCGAGGAAGAACTGAAGCGACTCGGAGAGAATGAGGCCGTCGAAAAACACCGCCGGCTCGTAGCCCGCCACGAGGAGCCCGATCGCCAGCCCGATGCGGGGGCCGGTCAGCCGACGCGCGGCGTCGGCGAGAAACGCGGCCGAGGCGGCCCCCCACAGCGCCTGGACGACGAGGACACTATCGATTGATCCAACACCGACAGCGCGGAGCCCGGCGAGGACGTACGGATAGAGCGGGCCAAAAAAGAAGGCGCTGGTGCCGAGCGGGCCGACGCTCAGCAGATGCTCCGCCCAGCTCCAGTACACCTGTGCATCGTCGCGGAGACTGCCGCGCAACGGCGATCCGGCCAACCGCCCCAGATACATGAGTCGCCAGATGGCGGCGGCCACGAATACTCCGCCGACACACCACCGCCACCGGGGCCACGAGCTTGTGACGGTCGACGAGCGAGCAGGGCGCTTGGTTCGCCCGCGGCGGTCCTTCAGCATCTCGGCCCGCTCGCCGCCCGCGCCCATCGAGCGACCTCGGCCGCGTCCTCGAGCACTTCGGCGGGCACCTCGTAGTACGAATTGAGGCTCTGACGCGCGCTTGGGCGGAAGGGCTTCATGCCCCGGGCGCGGTACTCGGGCTGGGTCTCGGCGTTAGTACGGAAGTAGAGATGGCCTTTGTGGACGATCCCGAAGAAAGTCTCGCCTCGATAGAGCCCGTGGCCGCCGAACATGGCGCGGCTCTCGATGCGGGCGACTCCATCGAGCTGATCGAGCACGAACGCGAGGAAGGTGGCCTCACCCGTGCGGCTGTGCTCGCCCCGCTCTCGCTTCACTGCACCCCGAGCAGCACCAGCCGCCGCACCGTCTGTCGCTCGCCGCTCGCGAGCCGCGCCCAGAAGATGCCGGCGCGTGCCGGCGCACCGCGCTGGTTGCGCGCGTCCCATCGCCGAGTGTTGGACGCGCCGTCGCCCGTCCCCTCGCCGAGATCACGCACACGCCGGCCGGCGAGATCCAACACCTCGAGCCGCCAGTGCTCGCCCGCCGCAGGGGTGAACGTCAGCTCGACCGGTCCGCGCGCCGGGTTGGGGGCCGCCGCCAGATCGATCCGCGAGACGCCCGGCGCGGGCGCCGCGACCGTGCTCGAGACGTACCAGGGCTGGGCGGTCGCATCGTTGTGCATGAAGTCGAGCAGCTGGTTGGACACCTTGACGCGCGCGCCGGCCGCCGGGTGCGTGCCGTCGCTGGTTTGATAGTCGGCGCATGCCCACGTGAGTCCGTCGCTGGCGCGCGGATTCAGCCCGTCGGCCCAGAGATACGGACCCCAGGCCAGCCACGGCGCCTCGACCACGCCCTGCGTGGCGTCGAACTCGAGGCTGTCCTCCCCCGCGATCTGAGCTTCGATCAGCCATTTCACCGCGAAGCCCGATTCGTAGGCGTAGGGCTCCGGGTTGAGGGTGGTGGTCGCGTAGCCCGCGTAGATGCGGCTCGAGAGGTAGGCGATGCGAATGTTGGGGAACTGATCCTTCAGCGTGCGCACGATCGAACCCAGGTCCTGCATGAGCGTCGTGGTGGCGGCCGGGAAGCCCGTGGTCGGCCCGGCGTTGGCCTCCTTGATCCACGCGACCTGGACCTGCAGCGGCGACGAGCCGCGCCCGCGCAGCCTCGTCCTCACCGTGTCCCAATACGCGTAGTTCGGATCCTTGATGAGCGCGGCGGTCTGTCCCCCGAGGGCGCAGTCGATCACCCGCACGTGCGAGTCACGAGCGGGATCGGCGGCCGCCATGGGCACGAACGTGGAGAACTCCTGCGTGCAGTTGCTCATGCCGATCGAGATGAACACGATCCTCCCGTTGGCCGCGGCGTTTCCGAAGGTGTCGATCGGCGCGATCGTGTTGGCGATCGCGACTCCGGCGGCGTCGTGGGCGGCCGGTCTCACATTCGCGCCCCCCGGATAGAGCCCGCCCTGGTAGCCCAGGTAGGAGCCGGCGCCGAGCGTGGTGAGCGGGACGAGTCCGGTCTGCCAGCCGTTGCAGTTGCTGGCGGCGAAGGCGGCCGGCGGCAGTGCGAGCGCGGCCAGCGCGATCAACGGCAGGGAACGCCGGACCATGGGAGACCTCCACGCGGGTGCGGGTCGGTGCGCTGCCGGGACCCGGGAATGATACCGCCGGGCCACCGGTCGGGTCAGCACCCGAATCCGCCCCGGGCACCCCGGCATCGGAGTTCAGCGGCATCGTCGGGCGCGGTTGGACATCCACGGCTCCGACCCGCGAGAATGGGCCCGCCGTGCGAGGCAGCGCCATCACCCGGGAGGAGTGACTCTTGACCATGCGTCGGGCATCGCGGGTCGCGTCGATCGTCGGGCTCGCTCTCCTCCTCACCGGCTGTGGCGGCCGACGGCCATACGTCCGCGCCAGCGGCATGGTGGAGATGGACGAGATCGACGTCGCCTCGCTCGAGGGCGGACGGATCGTGCGGCTCATGGCCGACGAGGGCGACTCGGTCAGCGTGGGCGACACGCTCGCCGTGCTCCAGCGCGGCGAGCTGGCCGCTCAGGTGCAGGCGCAGATCGCCCAGACCGGCCGTGCCGTCGCCCAGTCACTCGAGGTGACGACCGGCCCGCGCGCCGAGGACATCCACATCGCGGACGCCGACCTGGCGTCGGCGATCGCCCAGCTCGATTGGGCCGAAAAGCAGCTCGCCCGCGCGAAGGAGCTGCAGCAGGGCCACGTGATCGCGCAGGCGGATGTGGACAAGGCACAAAACGATCGCGACACCGCACTCGCCCGGCGCGACGCCGCGCGCCAGCGCGTGACGTTGCTCGAGGCCGGCAGCCGCCACGAAGAGGTGACGGCGGCGCGCGAGGCCACCGCCGCGGCGCGCGCCCAGCTCGCCGCCGCGCGCAGCCGGCTGGGCGAGCTGGTGCTCACCTCCCCCACGCGCGGCGTCGTGCTGCTCAAGAACTTCGAGGCCGGCGAGCT
>JBGPXY010000180.1:0-5562 GCA_041492985.1 Candidatus Eiseniibacteriota bacterium | reverse complement strand
GCCGTGGCGTTGACGTTCATGGGCACCTCCTATTGGCTGCTCCCCCGGCTGTCGGGGCGAGAGCTGGAGTTGGGCCTGCTGGCGCGCGTACAGCCGTATCTGTGGTTCGTCGGGATGATGCTCTTCTCGTTCTCGAACCACATCACGGGGCTGATGGGGATGCCGCGGCGCGTCTACGACGCGAGCTACGGGGGGAGCGCGGTCGCGGCCACGTGGCGGGCGCTCACGGGTGTGTCCGCCGTCGGCGGCCTGTTCCTGTTCGCGAGCGCCGGGTTCTTCATGCTGGTGATGGTGGGGACAGCCCTCGCGGGGAAGCGCCGGGTGCCCGAGCCCATCCTGTGGGCCGAGCCGCTCCATCCGTTGGCGCCACGGCGTACCCTGCTCGACCGTTACGGTCTGTGGACGGTGGTGGCAGTGATTCTCGTGCTCGTCGCATACGCCTATCCCCTTTGGACCCATCTGCGAATGGTGCGGTTCGGCTCACCGGGCTTCCGCCCGTTCTGACCGCGCTGCGGATCCTCGCCCGGCGGCCCGTGCCGGCGGTGGCCGCCGTCGGGCTCGCCGCCGGGCTCGTCGCGCATTCCGACCTCATCTTCCTCGTCACCCTCCTCGTCGGCGGGGTGCCGCTCGTTCTGCAAACGCTCCGCGGGCTGCTGCGCGGGCGCTTCGCGGCCGATGTGGTGGCGATGCTGGCCATCGTGACCGCCTTCGTCCTCGGCCAGTACTTCGCCGGGGTCGTGATCGTGCTGATGCAGTCGGGCGGCGAGGCGCTCGAGGCCTACGCGATGCGCCGCGCGTCGCAGTCGCTGGAGGCGTTGCTCGCCCGCGCGCCGAAGGTGGCGCACCTGATGCGCGGGGACGAGATCGTGGACGTGCCGGTGGACGCGGTGCGCGTCGGCGATGTGCTCGTGATCAAGCCCGGGGACCTGGTGCCGGTGGACGCCGAGGTCACCGAGGGCACCTCGACCGTCGATCAGTCGGCGCTGACCGGGGAGCCGCTCCCCATCCGGGCCGTGGCGGGCACGACCTTGATGAGCGGCAGCGTCAACCTCGACGGAGCGGTGCGGGTGCGCGCCCTCCGGCCCAGCGAGCAGAGCCAGTACCAGCAGATCGTGCGGCTGGTGGAACGGGCCCGCCAGGAGAAGCCGCCGATCCAGCGGCTCGCCGACCAATTCGCGATCTGGCTCACGCCGGTGACGCTCGCGATGTGCGGCGTTGCGTACCTCGTGACGGGAAGCCCGACGAGCGTGCTCGCGGTGCTGGTCGTGGCGACGCCGTGCCCCCTCATTCTCGCCACGCCCGTTGCGGTGATCGCCGGGATCAGCCGGGCGGCGGACCTCGGGGTCATCGTGAAGAACGGCGTGGCGATCGAGCAGCTCGGGCGCGCGCGCGCCGTCGTCTTCGACAAGACCGGGACGTTGACGCTCGGCCAGCCCAGCGTGGGCCATGTGGAGGCGCTGGATGGCTTGCCCGCGGGCGAAGTGTTGCGGCTCGCCGCTGCGGTGGAGCAGTTGTCGTCGCACCATCTCGGCCGTGCCGTGGCGGAAGCGGGCCGAGCCCGGTTCGGTCCGCTGGCGGCCGTGGCCGACTTCGCCGAAGCGCCGGGGTCCGGCGTGTCGGGCCGGGTGGAGGGGCGTGCGGTGTGCGTCGGCTCAATCCGTTTCCTGCGCGAGTGCGGCGTCGCCGTGGCGGACGCGGTGGGCGACGGGACGGCGGCCTACGTCGCGATCGACGGGCGGGTGGCGGGCTCGATCGAATTCGCCGACCGGCTGCGCCATCAGGTGCCCGCGCTGATGCAGCGGCTCGCGGTGCTGGGCGTGACCGACACGGTGATGCTGACGGGGGACCGAGAGGCGCCTGCCGAGGCGATCGCGGCGCAGGCCGGGATCCGCACCGTCCGCGCCAATCTGCTCCCCGCCGACAAGGTCGCGGCAGTGCGGGAGCTCACCGAGCGGTACGGCAACGTGGTGATGGTGGGGGACGGGATCAACGACGCGCCGGCGCTCGCGGCGGCGACGGTGGGCGTGGCGATGGGCGCGCACGGGACCGCGGTGTCGGCGGAAGCGGCGGACATCGTGCTTCTGGTGGACGACATCGCGCGCGTGGGGGACGCGATGGCGATCAGCCGGCGGATGCGGCGGATCGCGATCCAGAGCATCGGCGTCGGCCTCGGCGTGAGCTTCGCGCTGATGGTGGTGGCGAGTTTGGGCCACATCACGCCAGCTGCGGGGGCGGTGATGCAGGAGGCGCTCGACGCCGCCGTGATCTTGAACGCGCTGCGGGTGCGGTGACCGCGTTCAGGCTTCCAATTCGACCTTCAGGGCGAAGAACTCCAGCAGATCCTTGAGCGTCACGAGCCCCATCAGGCGACCCTCGTCCACCACGAGCAAGCGCGACCGGCCCGTGCGCCGCATGAGGGCGAGCGCCTCGAGCGCGTCGGCGTCGGGGCGAACTGAATTGTCCGCGCCGCAGGGGACGACTACGGACGCCACCGTTCTGCGGCCCCACTCCTCGCGCGGCACCTGCTTCAACTCCGCGGTCGAGAGGCAGCCGAGCAGCCGGCCGTTGTCGCGCACGGGAAAGAGGTGGTGGTGGTAGCGGTAGAAGTAGCGGTCCACCGCATCTCCGAGGGTGAGCCCGGACGGGAGCGTCACCGGATCCTCGGTCATGAAGCGGCGCACGAGCTCGCCCTCGAGCGCCTGGCGGACGAGCACCTGCTGGTACGCCGACTCGGCCGCCTGCCGCAGGAACATGCCGATGAGCAGCGACCACATCCCGCCGACGAAGTCGCCGAACAGCACGCGTACTCCACCGAGGACCATCAGCAACAGACTGAACGCGGTGCCGACGCGGGTCGCGATGGCCGTGGCGCGCCGCAGGTCCCGCTTCCAGTGCCACAGGGCCGATCGGAAGATGCGGCCCCCGTCGAGCGGAAAGGCCGGGATGAGGTTGAAGCCCGCGAGCGCGAGGTTGATCAGGCCGAGGTAGCCGAGCACGCCTCGGATCATGGGTGACCAGCCGGCGCCGAGCTGCGCGAGCCCCAGGGCGACGACGCCGATCGCGATGCTCGCCAAGGGCCCGGCGACGGCCATGCGGAACTCCGCCTTGGGGCTCGGCGGCTCGGCGCCCATCTCGGCCACGCCGCCGAAGATGAACAGCGTGATTCCGTGCATCGGGATCGCGTGGCGGCGCGCGACCCAGGCGTGGAAGAACTCGTGGATCACGATCGACGCGAACAAGCCGAGCGCCCCGGCCCCTCCCATCGCCCAGTAGGCGCGCGGCGTGAGATTCGGCTCGAGCTGGGGGAAGACGCCGGTGGCCAGTGACCAGACGATCAACACGGCGATGACGAACCAGCTCAGGTCGAGCCGGATCGGGATGCCAAACAGCCGGAACAGCTCGATGCGCCTCCCGAACATGGCGCTCAGGTCTCCACCATCTGCTCCACCTCGTACTTTAGGTCGGCGACGACCTTCTTCAGGCCTTCGACCTCCGCGGTGATCCCCTCCACGGCTTTGAGCCGATGCTCGAGCGCGTCGATCCGATGCTCGAGCTCTTTGGCGCGCTGTCTGCCTCTCGTGATCGTCATGGCCCCTCCCGGTTGACTCGCATACGTCACACTAGTCCGGAGCGTCTGAGACGAGCGTGAACCGCCCGTGAAGGCGCTGCGTGCTCTTCATCCGGTTCTCACCGCGGATTCACTGGTGCAGGAGCACGTTGGTTGGTATGGGTGCGTCGTCCGAAGTGCTGGAGCACACCGCGGAGGTGCGGTTGCGCGTGGCGGGTCCGACGCTAGGTGCCCTCCTCGCCGAAGCAGGCCGCGCGCTGGCGGCGGTGGAGCTGGGCGGCTCCTCGCCGGCCCCAGCCGGGGCGTGGCGCACGATCGAGGTGCGGTCCACCGACCGGGACGCGCTGCTCGTCGACTGGCTGAACGAGCTGCTCTATCTGGCGGAGACCGAATGCTGGGTCCCGGCGGAGTTCGAGATCGAGACCGCCACCGCCAAGGCGCTGCGGGCGCGGGCGCGGGGCGTGCCGCTGGACGCCGCACCCGCGCGGGTGAAAGCGGCGACCTTCCACGGCCTCCGGATCGCGGAGACGGCTGGCGGCCTGGAGGCAGAGGTGATCCTCGACGTGTGAGGGGTGCGATGCCGATCCTGGAAGCCGTCGGTTCGAACGACCTGATCCACGAGATCCCCCGGGCGACCCGCGGGGATATGCGCGTGCCCGTCCGGGTATTCGCCGACGCGGAGTTGTGGGACCAGATCGCCCACGACCGGTCGCTTGAGCAGCTCATGAACGTCGCCACGCTACCGGGGGTCACGCGCTGCGCCTACGGCATGCCGGACATGCACGAGGGATACGGGTTTCCGGTCGGCGGCGTCGCGGCGACGCGCGCCAAGGACGGCGTGATCTCGCCTGGGGGCGTGGGTTACGACATCAACTGTGGCGTGCGCCTGCTCGTCTCGGATCTCGAGGCCGCTGAGGTGCGGCCGTGCCTCGAGCGGCTCGTCCACGAGCTCTCCCGCAGCGTGCCCGCGGGCGCGGGCCGCGGCGGCCCGCTGGGGTTGACCGGCGCCGAGCTGGACCGCGTGCTGGCGTTCGGCAGCCGCGCCCTGATCGAGCGCGGGCTCGCCCTCCCCGACGACCTCGACGTCACCGAGGCAAGCGGCGGCCTGGTGCGCGCCGATCCGCGAGCGGTGTCGCCGCGGGCGCGGGAGCGCGGGGGGGGCCAGCTCGGCACCCTCGGCTCGGGGAACCATTTCCTCGAGGTGCAGGTCGTGGACCGCATCGAGGACGCTGCGGCAGCGCGCGCCCTTGGCTTGCGTGCCGGCCGGATCGCCGTGCTGATCCACACCGGGTCCCGGGGACTCGGCCACCAGGTCTGCACCGACTACGTGCGGCTCATGGATCAGGCGATGCCGCGCTACGGCATCACGCTCCCGGACCGGCAGCTTGCGTGCGCACCATTCCGGTCGCCCGAGGGGCAGCAGTACTTCGGCGCCATGTGCGCGGCCGCGAACTTCGCCTGGGCGAACCGGCAAGTCATCACGCACCGGGTGCGCGAGGTTTTTGGGCGCCTGTTCGGCGCCGGCGGCGGGCTGCGCCTCGTGTACGACGTCGCGCACAACATGGCGAAGCTCGAAGAGCACGCGGGAGGGCTGTTGGTCGTCCATCGCAAGGGAGCCACCCGCGCCTTCGGCCCCAAGCACCCGGAGACGCCCGAGCGCTACCGCGAAGTGGGCCAGCCCGTGTTCATCCCAGGCAGCATGGGCACTGCGTCCTACGTCATGGTGGGCACGGACGCGGCGCTGGCGCGGAGCTTCGGGAGCACCTGTCACGGCGCGGGCCGCGTGATGAGTCGTCACGCCGCCAAGCGGGTGCGGCCAGGCCACGAAGTGCGGCGCGAGCTCGAGGCGCGCGGGATCGTGGTGCGCTGTCCGTCGAGCGGCGAGCTCGCCGAGGAGGCGCCGTTCGCCTATAAGGACGTCGAGCGCGTGGTCGACGTCGTGCACCGCGCCGGGCTGGCGCGCAAGGTCGCGCGGCTCGTGCCGCTGGGTGTCG
>JBGPXY010000141.1:0-7211 GCA_041492985.1 Candidatus Eiseniibacteriota bacterium | reverse complement strand
GGTCGTGGGGAGCGACACGCTCAAGGCGACCGGCGTGCGCTTCGAGGGCGGCCGCGTGGTGTTCACCGTGCGGCGCGGCAACGAGCCGGCCGAGAGCTTCGACCTGACGGCCCACCACGAGATGCTGCGCGGGACGCTCTCGGTGGCGGGTGTAGGCTCGCACAAGGTGGTGGGCGTGAAGCTGCCCGACGCCGAGAAGGGTGAAGCGGGCGCGGGGCCGCGCCGTCCGGGCGGAGGCCCGCCGCGCGAGGGCATGGCGGCCGGAGGCTCGGGCGCGGCACCGGCAGTCGAGGCCAAGCCCAAGGACGAGCCGGTGGTGACGCCGGCGGTGATGGGCAACAGCGAGGCCTGGCGCATGGCGCAGCCGGCGCAGCCCTCGGCGGTGCTGGTGAAGAACGCGACCCTCTGGACGGCGGGACCACAGGGCACGCTCCAGAACGCCGACCTCCTGGTGCGCGCGGGCAAGATCGCCGCCATCGGCAAGGGCCTCGCGGCCCCGGCCGGCGCGGTGGTGATCGACGCCGCCGGCAGGAGCGTGGCTCCCGGCATCATCGACGAGCACAGCCACGCGGCCATCCTCGGCAACGTGAACGAGTGCACGAACAGCGTCACCTGCGAGGTGCGCATCCAGGACGTGGTGAACTCCGAGAGCATCAACATCTATCGCCAGCTCGCGGGCGGCACCACGATCATGCACCTGCTCCACGGCTCGTGTAACCCGATCGGCGGGCAGCTCGCGGTGATCAAGAACAAGTGGGGGGCCGCACCCGACCAGCTGCTGATGCCGAACGTGCAGCCGACCGTCAAGTTCGCGCTGGGCGAGAACCCGAAGCAGTCCAACTTCGGCAACGACCGGGCCAACCCGCCGCGCTACCCGCAGAGCCGCGCCGGCGTCGAGCAGGTGATCCGCGACGCGTTCACCCGCGCGCGCGACTACCAGGCGCAGTGGGCGGAGTGGAACGCGAAGCACCAGGGGCTGCCGCCGCGGCGCGACATCCAGCTCGACGCGCTCGCCGAGATCATCGATGGCAAGCGGCTCATCCACTGCCACTCGTACCGGCAGGACGAGATCCTCATGCTCATGCGGCTGTGCGAGGACTTCGGGTTCCGCGTCAACACGTTCACCCACATCCTCGAGGGCTACAAGGTCGCCGATGAGATGGCGGTGCACGGCTCCTCGGCGATCGGCTTCAGCGACTGGTGGGGCTACAAGTTCGAGGTCATCGACGCGATCCCCTACAGCGGCTACATCATGTGGGACCGCGGCGTGAACACCGGCTTCAACTCGGACGACGCCGAGCTGGCGCGCCGGCTCAACACCGAGGCGACCAAGGCCATCAAGTACGGCGGCGTGCCCCCCGAGGAGGCGATCAAGTTCGTCACCTTGAACCCGGCGAAGTCGCTCAAGATCGACGATCGCGTGGGCTCGCTCGAGGTGGGCAAGGACGCGGACTTCTCGATCTGGAACGGCAACCCGCTCTCGCCCTACTCGGCCTGCCAGCAGACCTGGATCGAGGGCCGCAAGTACTTCGACCGCGAGGAGGACCTGGCTGGGCGCGCAGCCCTTGCGAAGGAGCGCGATGCGCTGGTGGCGAGGGTCAAGGTGCAGAAGAAAGACGCGGCACCCGCCGGACCGCCGGGAGGGAGGCGCACGTGGCCGCCCCGCTATCTCGAGGCGGCCGACATGAGCGGCACCGACTGCGGACTCGAGGGCCACGACGTGATGCCGTTCATGAGCGAGACGCAACGCAAGGCGCTCCAGAACGGGGAGGTGCAGCGATGAGCCGGCGACCGAACCTCCTGGCGGCCGCATTTCCGGCCTTCACGCTGACGCTGGCGGCCCTTACGCTCGCCGCGGTCCCGGTCGCCGTGCGCGCCGAGAGCGTGGCGCTCACCGGCGCCACGGTGCACATGGTGAGCGGCCCGACGCTCCCGAACGCCACGGTGGTCATCACCGACGGCAGGATCGCCGCGGTCGGCGCGGGCATCACACCGCCCGCCGGCGCGAAGGTGGTCTCGTGCGCGGGCAAGCACATCTATCCCGGGATGATCTCGGCCTTCACCATCCTCGGGCTGGTCGAGATCAGCAGCGTCCTCGGCACGCGCGACGACGCCGAGACCGGCAACGTCAACCCCGACATTCGCGCCGAGGTCGAGATCAATCCCGAGAGCGACCTGCTGCCGGTGGCGCGCGTGAACGGCATCACCAGCGCGCTCAGCGTGCCGCGCGGCGGGGCCATCAGCGGCACTTCGGCGCTCATCCATCTGGACGGATGGACGCAGGAGGACATGACGGTCGCCAAGCCGGTCGGCCTGCACGTCAACTGGCCGAGCATGGCGATCAACCGCGCCTGGTGGGAGACGCGCAGCGAAGAGGAGCAGCGCAAGACCCGCGAGGAGGCGGTGCAGGCGATCCGGCAGTCGTTCGAGGACGCGCGCGCCTACTGGAAGGCCCGTGAGGCCGAGGGCAAGGCGGGCATCCCGCGCCACGATCGTGACGTGAAGTGGGACGCCATGGGCAAGGCGTTGCGCGGCGAGATCCCGGTGATGTTCCACGCCGGGGCGCTCAACCAGATCCGCTCGGTGCTGCGGTTCGTGGACGAGCAGAAGCTCGAGAAGGTGGTGCTGGTGGGCGGCAACGACGCGTGGATGGTGACCGACGAGTTGAAGGCGCGCGACATCGCCGTCATCACCGGGGATCCGCTCTCATTGCCGGACCGCAGCTACGAGGCCTACGACTACGGGATGGCGCTGGCCTCCAAGCTGCAGGCGGCCGGGGTGCGGTTCTGCATCTCGGACAACGGCGGCTCGACCAACGCCCGGAACCTCGGCTACCAGGCGGCGATGGCGGCGGCGTTCGGACTGCCGCGCGACGAGGCGCTCAAGAGCATCACGCTCTACCCGGCGCAGATCCTCGGCGTCGGCGATCGCCTTGGCTCGATCGAGACCGGCAAGATCGCGGATCTCATCGTGACCACGGGCGACCCGCTCGAGATCGAGACCCAGGTGGAGCAGGTCTACATCAACGGCAAGCCCACCTCGATGGAGACCCGCCACACCCGACTCTTCAAGAAGTACGACGCAAGGCCGAGAGGGCCGAAGGCGCGGCCGCGCTGACCACAAAAAGACCGGGATCACCTCAGGAGGTTCGACATGCCGACCATCACCCAACATGCCCCGGGCTCGTTCTGCTGGCCCGAGCTGGCCACCAGCGACCAGGACGCGGCGAAGAAGTTCTACAGCGGGCTCTTCGGGTGGACGTATCGCGACAGCCCGATCGGGCCCGAGGAGGTCTACACCATCTTCCAGCTCGGCGCGCGTGACTGCGCGGCGCTCTTCACCCTTCAACCGGCCATGAAGCAGCAGGGCGTGCCGCCGAACTGGGGGAGCTACGTGGCGGTCGCCAACGCCGACGAGGCGGCGTCGAAGGTCAAGACGATCGGCGGCACGGTGATCATGGAGCCGTTCGACGTCATGGAGAACGGCCGCATGGCGGTGATCCAGGATCCGATCGGCGCCACGCTCTCGGTGTGGCAGGCGAACAAGCATGGCGGGGTCGGCGTGGTGGGCGAGCCCGGCGCGCTGGCGTGGACGCAGCTCAATGCCACGAAGCCGGCGCCGGCGAAGCAGTTCTACAGCCAGCTCTTCGGCTGGAAGACGCAGGACGACGCCATGCCGGACGGCAGCGGTGACTACACGACCCTCCTGCTCAACGGGCAGCCGGTCGGCGGCATCATGCCGATGCCGAAGGGTGTCCCGGCGTCGGCACCCTCGCACTGGCAGACCTACTTCGCCTCGGCCGATGTGGACGCGACCGCGGCGAAGGTGGGCAAGGGCGGCGGCAAGACGATGGTGGCGCCCGTCCACATCCCGGGGACGGGGCGCTTCGCGGTGTTCCAGGATCCGCAGGGCGCGGTCTTCGCGGTGATCCACTTCCGGATGTAGCCGAAGCGGCGCCGCGCCGCACACGGATCGCAGCGAGCAGGGGCGCCCCGTCGGGCGCCCTTGCCGTTGCGGCCCCGCCGGGCGACACTGCCGACGCGAAGGGGGGCAGCATGGACATGGTCGCTGGAAGTTCCGCTCCGATGGCCGGCGAGAAGGCCTGCCCGGCATGCGGCGAGACGATCAAGGCGGGCGCGCTCAAGTGCCGGTTCTGCGGCGAAGACATCGAAGCCTTCGTTGCCAAGCGCGAGGCCGGGGTCGAGAAGGTGTTGTTCTCCGGCCGGCCGGCGGCGCTCTACTCGGTCGGTCGCTGGCTGCTGACCATCGTCACCCTCGGGATCGCGGGGCTGTGCTACTGGATCGCTCATCTGTCGACACGCTTCGAGATCACGACCCAGCGCATCCGCATCGAACGCGGTGTGTTCTCGAAATCCAGGCAGGACACCGAGCTCTATCGCATCGACGACATCGCCCTCGAGCAACCGCTCGGCATGCGGATGGTGGGCCACGCGGTGCTGTTCCTGCGCTCGACCGACCGCACCACGCCGGACATCCGGCTCTACGGCGTGCCGAACCTCGGAGCGCTCGGTGATCAGCTGCGCGAGTGCGCGCTGCGCGAGCGCGAACGGCGGGGCGTCAGGGTCTGGACCAAGGCGTGAAGGCCCAGATCGCGTCGGGCGTGCTGGCGCTGACGCTGGTCGCGGCCACCGCCGATGCTCAGCCAGCCGCGGAGGACTCCGCGCGTGCGGCCGTCGCCACCGAGAGCCCGGCCGCCGCGCCCGACTCGGTCTTCCCGCCCCTCGCCGACTACGAGTCATTCTTCGAGCACTTCCTCGCCCAGCGCACGGACTCGCTCCACGTCGCCGACATCGCGCACGTCTCGTTCGAACGCGACGGTGGACGCTTCACCCTCGATGAGGGTGTGCTCCGGCTCTGCACGCCGGTCGAGGGGCGCGTGTGCGCCATGGTGTTCGCCGGCAAGGGCCACTTCGCCCTCACCCCGCCGACCACGATCGAGCGCGACCAGCTGAAGCGCTTCTACGGTACGACCTCGCTCGATCGCCAGTTCCACACCCTGGTGCTGGTGTTCGCCGACAGCACGCGCGACGAGCTGACCCGCGGCCTCGCGCTGCACTCCGCCCGCGGCGTGACGGCCGTCTCGGTGGCCGTGCAGGAGTGCTTCAAGTACATGAGCGATGACAAACAGAAGTGGCTGGACGCGGGCGTCCCCCGCCCGTTCCTCGAAGGCCGGCGCAGCGACTACTTCTTCGCCCAGATCGATTGCGCGGAAGGGGAGCGGTTGTTCTTCGAGGTCGACCCGCACGTGGTCGAGGCGATCACCCTGTACCACGAGCCGCGGGCCAGACACGTGGGGCTCAAACGGGTGTTCCGTCGCGACGAGATCTGTCGCTTCACGCGCGCCGGCGCCGATACGGTCGCGGACCGCGACGTGCATCTGGCGGTCGAGGTGACGGGCTACCGCCTCGACTGCCGGATCGCGGAGAACCTCGACTTCTCAGCCACCGCCGAGCTGAGCTGCCAGGCCACGAGTGACCGCGTGGGCTGGATGCGCTTCACCCTCGCCGAGAAGCTGGTCGTGGACTCGGTGGCCTGGAAAGACGGGCGCTCGGCCCGGTGCTTCAAGGGGAAGGACAGTCCGCAGCTCTGGGTCTCGGCGGACCCGATGCTCGCGCCTGGCGACTCGGCGACACTGCGCGTCGCGTATCACGGCCGCCTCATCGAGCGCATCGGCGACCTGATGTTCGTCGAGTCCTCGATCGGCTGGTATCCGCAGCCCGAGGGCTGGCCGCGCGCCCCGATCGACGTGACCTTCCGCGCCCCGTCCCAGTATCTGCTCGCCAGTGTCGGCGAGCGCGTGAGCTCGGAGACCAAGGGCCGGGTCGCCGTCTCGCGCTGGGTCTCCGAGCGGCCGATCCGGAACGCGACCTTCGTGATGGGGGTGTTCGAGGAGCGCGCGGTCGCCGATTCCGGCGCGCCACCGTCGAGCGTGCTGATGATGACCGGGATGCGGGACTCGATCTCGTGGGTCAACATCGGCGAGCGGAGCTTTCGGATGGGCGGCAAGATGGACAAGGGCGTCGCCGAGGATGCCGGTCACGCGCTGGCCTTCTTCCAGAGTCAGTTCGGACCGCCCTCGCCCCCCCACATCCGGGTGGTCGAGATCCCGGCGCTCAGCGGCGAAGCGATCCCCGGCATCGTGCGGCTCACCGGGACGCCGTTCATGGGCCCCAACGCCGGGGCCGAGGACGCCGTGTTCCGCGCCCACGAGATCGCGCATCAGTGGTGGGGCGTGGACGTGGACTTCGCGACCTACCGCGACCAGTGGCTGAGCGAGGGGTTCGCGCAGTACTCGGCGTTGTGGTACATGCAGGCTGGCCGCAAGGACAACCGCAGCTACTTCGCGATCCTGGACCAGTGGCAGGACGAGATCCTGGCGCAGGGGCGGCAGCGCCCGTCCGGCGCGGCGCCGCTGGGTCCGATCTGGCTCGGCGGACGCGAAGCGACCGTCTCGGCGCCCAACGACGGCCAGCTCGCGGTCTACAAGAAGGGCGCGTGGGTGCTGCACATGCTGCGCAACATGCTGCTCGACATCAAGACCATGGACGATGAACGGTTCGCGAACCTCATGCGGGATTTCTACGCGCGCTACGCCGGGAAGTCGGCGTCGACCGAGGATTTCCGTCGCGTGGCCCAGCGCTACGCCGGCGAGGACCTGGGCTGGTTCTTCGACCAGTGGGTCTACCGCGCCGACGTCCCCACCTATCGCTTCGCGTCCCGCACCGAGCGCACGCCCGAGGGGAAGTACAAGGTGACATGCCGCGTCGAGCAGCGCGACGTGCCCGCAGATTTCCGCATGCCCGTGCCGATCCGCATCGACTTCGCCGACGGGCGCTTCACCTGGTTGCGCATCCTGGTGCAGAGTCCGACCGCCGAGTTCGAGCTGCCGCTGATGGACCTGGCGCCCAAGGCGATCGTGTTCAACGACCTCGAATCGGTGCTGTGCCGCGTCGAGCCGGTGAAGTGGTGAGGACGAGCGCGTGAGCGATCGTCCGACCACGCTCGGCCCCTATCCGGTCGAGCGCGAGCTGGGCCGCGGCGGGATGGGTGTGGTGTACCTGGCGCGCGACCCGAAGCTCGACCGCCCGGTGGCGATCAAGGTACTGCCCGACGAGTTCGCCCGCGACCCCGAGCGTCTCGCGCGCTTCGAGCGTGAAGCCCGGTTGCTCGCCTCGCTCACCCACCCGAAT
>JBGPXY010000216.1:0-2915 GCA_041492985.1 Candidatus Eiseniibacteriota bacterium | reverse complement strand
TCCCGGCTTGGCTCTATAGGCCCGAAGCCCGTAGCTCCGTGTGGGACCCCGCTCTCCGCAGCGAAACCTGGGGCAGAGGTCGTGACCCCGAATAGACGGCTGGTGAGCGACGGCCGCGGTGAATCGGATCGTCCACATCGTCAACGTTGACAACCCGTCTTCATAGGTGGAGCCAGTTGCGGCGCAGGCGCCTCGGCAATTCCGGCAACTGGCCCCGGGGCCAGTTGCCACAATTCGGCGCCCGCCTCCACAGGCATCGCGGCCACTCTGTTGGTGGCCGCCGCTGGCGCGATCGCCCCCACGAACGTCGCCACGTCCGGCTGCGGGAAGCGCTGCGCCAACAGCACCTCGATCTCGGCCTTGGTCTTGTGTTCGGCCGCGGCCATGAGTTCGCCCGCCGTGTCAGCGGTGAGATGCGGAGCCAGCAGGACCACCGCGCTCAGGTGCAATCTACCGCCCGCCAGCGCACCGAATATCACCGGGAACTGCCGTGCGATACGCGCGGCACGGATGCGCTTGAACGCTGTGTCCTCCGACATGCGCAGCTCACGCACACAGTAGAGGTACATCGAAGGGTATGCCGCCGACCGGTAGAGCTGGCGCTCGTCCACCTCGGCGAGATGGGCCAGCAGGGCGGCGGTGGTGGTGCGGTCCTGCGTGACGAGTGCGGCCAGTGCTTGCAGCAGTGTGCGATCGGCGAGATGCGACAGCGAGTAGCACTTCATGGCGGGACTCCGCGGCTAAGGGACAGTCGCGGGGGCACGCTCCATTCCTATCACGAGGGTTTGCGGCGCTCGAGAATGCGCGGTGGGCGCGCTTCGCGCACTGCGACGAACGCGATTCTCAACGAGGCGACTCGACGTCGTCAGCGCCCACGCTGCGCGTGCTGGCGCGCGGTTCGAGATCAAGCTGCGAGTCGGGACTGATCAGGGCCAAAATGTGTGTCAAACGAAATCGTATCGCGCGCAGTTATTTCTTCATTCCTCGGCGCCCGGGAGACGAATCGGCGTCCACGCAGAGCAGGTGATGGGCCGGATCCACCCACTCGACTCCCGGAAGAGCCCCTGGTTGTTTGCCGGTGGTCATGGCTGCGTGTAGACTCCGTCGCGCTCTCGCTCCTGAGAAGCATCCGGCGCGCGAGGCGAACCCCGTCCATGACCATCGGTTGTCGACCTTGGAGCCCCGGGTCCCCGTCCCATCGCGGTCCGCCCCCCACCCATGAACGTGCTGGTCACCGGCGCCTCCGGGTTCATCGGCCAGGCCCTCGTCCTGCGGCTGGCCGCCGAGGGCCACGAGGTGCGCGCGCTGGCGCGCCGCCCGGATGCGGTCGCCGCCCAGCCGCGTGTCCATCCCTTCGCGGGCGACATGGTCGATCCCGCCTCGCTCGACCGTGCGACCGAGGGCATGGACGCGGTGGTCCATCTCGCCTGCGCCACCGGGGTGACCGACGGGGCACGGGTGCGCGAGGTCAACGTGGACGGGACCCGCGCGCTCCTCGACGCCGCGCGGCGCCATGGCGTCAAACGCTTCGTGTTCGTCTCCACGATCTCGGCGACGCGGCGGCGCATGGGCCCTTACGGGCGCACCAAGAAGGAAGGCGAGGCGATGGTCGCGCACGCCGGGCTCGAATGGGTCACGGTCCGGCCCTCGCTCGTCTATGGCTCGGCCCCGGTCGGGCTGTTCGCCACGCTCGCCGGGTACCTGCGCTCGCTCCCGGTGGTCCCGGTGATCGGCGATGGCCGCATCGAGCTGGACCCGATCCACGTCGATGACGTCTGCGAGGTGATCGCCCAATGCCTCACGCGCGCCGACGTGGTGGGGAAGACCTACGACCTGCTGGGCCCGGATCGTGTGACCTTCGACGAGTTCCTGGCGCGGCTCGCGGCGGAGCTGGGCATCCGCAAGCCGGTCGTCCACATCCCGGGCGGCATCGCGCTGATGATGGCCTCGATGCTCGGCGTGGTGTCGAAGCGTCCCCCGGTCTCCGTGGACAACGTGCTCGGCATGACGTCGCCCGCGCAGGTGGACCGCGCGCCCGCGCAGCGCGATTTCAGGATCCGCTGGACGCCGCTCGCCGACGGACTGCGCACGTTCGGAAGACTCTCGCGAGGTGGCGCCGCAGCACCCGCCGTGGTTCGTGCGGCGAGCGCGTCGGCGAACGGAGACGTCGCGCCGAGCGCGCAGACTGGAAACGCCGCGACAGGTCCCGTGTCTACCGCCCCGGGGCCACTGCGCCCGGTGCGCGTGGGCGTCATCGGGCTCGGCAAGATGGGCGTGGCTCACACGGCGGTGCTGTCGATGATCCCCGATTGCGAGGTGGTGGGGCTCGCCGATCATCACCCGCCGCTGGGCAAGACGGTGCGCGGGATGGGGTACCGGGCGCCGTTCTTCCCCAGCGCCGAGAAGCTGCTGGCGGTGGCGCGACCCGATGCCGTCTTCGTGTGCGCCCAGCAGAACGCGCACTACCCGCTGGCGAAGCTCGCGCTCGAGGCGGGGGCGGCGGTGTTCGTCGAGAAGCCGCTCGCGCACACGCTCGCGGACGCCGAGGCGCTCGCAGCCCTCTCGGCGCAGTGCGGCCTGCCGGTCTCGTGCGGTTACACGCTCGCCTACCTGCCGGTGTTCGCGCGCGCGCGCGAGGCGGTCGCGGCCATCGGGGAGCTGAAGCAGGCGCGCTCGTCCATGAACCTGTCGCAGGTGTTCAGCGCGCGGAAGGGGTGGATGTACGACCCGGCGCGCTCGGGCGGGGGCGTGGTGGCGAACATCTCCTCCCACCTGCTGTTCCTGCTCGAGTGGTACCTGGGCACCCCGGTCGAGGTGCGCGCCACCTCGAAGAAGCTCTACGGGGCGGTCGAGGACGAGCTGCACGGCATGATGACGATGGCGGGCGGCGCCGAGGTGGGCTTCGAATCCTCGTG
>JBGPXY010000032.1:0-19091 GCA_041492985.1 Candidatus Eiseniibacteriota bacterium | reverse complement strand
TGCGTCTCGCGGTCGGTGCCGTCGCGACGACGGTGTCGCTCGCGTTGGCCGCCCGCGCCTCGGGGGCACTCTCCAACGCCCTCATCGTGACCGCCGGCGTGGCGTCGCTCGCGACGTTCGCTGCCCTCACGTCGCTCGCCTTCTGGGGCCGCTTCCCCCGCTGGACGACCCGCGTGCGCGCGCCGTTCGCCGCCGTCGCGATCTTCATGGCGATCATCCACGCCCCATGGACCGCGGTCGCCTTCGTCGCCCTGGTGAGCCTGTTGTCTTATCGCTGGCGGGAAGCCCTCGATACCGTCGGCCTGTTCCGCACCTTCCTCGGCTCGGTGGTGCTGCTGGCACTGCTGCTCGCCCCGTTCCCCGGGGGACCGACCGAGTTCGAAGGGCCACTGGCGCCGGCCCTCCACTTCGCGCGCATGACCCTGTTCATGGTGCGCATCTACGCCATCATCGGTGTCTTCAAGACATTCACGGCGTTCGCGCGGGATCCGTCGCTGGGGATCCGCACCGTGAGCCGGCGGCTGGCGCTGTCGCACGTGCTGGTGCTGATCGTGCCGCTGGGCATCACGCTCGCGCTGTGGGTCAGCACCACCTACCTGGGCGTGAACGCGGACCGCGCGCTGGCGGGGCAGCGGCTGCTCCAGCGCGAGAGCGCGCAGCTCGCCGCCGGCCTGCGATTGGCCCGATCGATCCCGGATGGGGGTGCCGCGGCGCTGCGGCTCGCCCGCGAGCGGGCGCGGCGCTGGCCGGGGACGCGCCTGTGGGTGGCGCGGGACGGCGTCCTCGAGCGCGTGTTCGGCGACAGCATCCCGGGTGAGCGCGAGCTTGGAGCGTGGGCTGCCGGACTCGACACCCTTCCGGATCATGGCGTCGTCGGCCTCCGGGGACGGCGGTGGCTGGGTGCGGCGGTGCGCGACACGGTGGATCCCCCGGGCGCCGTCCTGCTCGCTCCCATCCGCGACGCGCTGGACTCGACGCTGGCGCCGATCATGCGCGCGACCTTCCTGGTGCGCGAGGGCGAGACCGTGGACTCGGCGTTCGAGGACGATTCGCTCGGGTCGATCGTGGATTCGCTGGCGTCGCTCAAGCGCGAGGCGGATGCGATCCGTGCCGGAGCGAGCGGTCGTCGTCCGCGCGTGCGGACGAGCCGCGGAGCGAACCGGGTCGCGGTGAGCGGCCCTGGCACGCGGACCTCCCCTGCGGTCGTCAGCGTCGGCAGCGAGCGGGACTCACTCACCGCCAGCCAGGTGTTCGGGTTCGGCGGCATGGCGATCCTCTCCGGGCCGGAGTTCGGCCGCACGCGCTGGCGACGATCACAGTTCATGCTCACCGCGCGCGCCGATCTGCGCAGCACGCTGGCGGGGATGTACGAGAACGTGCGCGAGAACCCGCTGCAGGCGGTGCCGATCGCCCTGCTCGGGATGATCGTGCTGCTCCTGCTCCCGGTGGCGTGGATCGACTTCTCGATGGTCGGGGGCATGGGGCGCAGCATCGCGCAGGCGATCGGCGCCCTGCGCGACGGCGCGGCCGCGCTCGGCCGCGGCGAGCTGGCGCACCGCATCGAGATCCGCGGCGACGATGATCTGTGGGAGACGGCGCGCCAGTTCAACCGCATGGCCGAGGGTCTGGAGCGGGCGCGCTTACTCGAGAAGGAGCGCGACCGGATCGAGGGCGAGCTCGATCTGGCGCGGCGCATCCAGCGGCGACTGCTCCCCGACGCCCCGCCCGTCATCGCGGGGCTCGAGATCGCCGGCCGCAGCGAGCCCGCGCGCGAGGTGGGAGGGGACTACTACGACCACTTCGACCTGGGCGGTGGCCGCGTGCTGCTGGTGATCGCCGATGTCTCGGGCAAGGGCGTCCCGGCTGCGCTGCTCATGTCGGGATTCCGCGCCTCGCTCATGAGTCAGGACGCGCACGTCCTCGGCCCCGACGTGCTCGCCGAGCGCATCAATATCTTCCTCCACCGCAGCGTCGAGTCGGGCAAGTTCGTGACCGCGTTCTTCGCCTTCCTCGACGCCGCCACCGGTCGTCTCGTGTACGCCAACGCCGGCCACAATCCACCCGCACTGCGGCGGGCGGACGGTCGCGTGGAGTGGCTGGCGGCCGGAGGGCTGGTGCTGGGCATCCTGCCGCTCTCGCGCTTCGAGAGCGGCGAGGCGGTGCTGGCGCCGGGCGACCTGCTCGTGCTCTACACGGACGGCGTCACCGAGGGCGCCGACGCCTCCGGCGAGCTGTGGGGCGATGATCGGCTGGTGCGGTCTCTGGACCGCCTGGCCGGATTGTCGTGTGTCGAGGCCGCCGAATCGCTGGTGCGCGAGGTGCGCGCGTTCGAGGGCGACACCGGGCCGGCAGACGACATCACGGTGCTCGTGGCGCGTCGGGCGTAGCCCGGCAGCCGGCTCCCGCTACTTCACCACCAGCG
This sequence comes from Candidatus Eiseniibacteriota bacterium, assembly GCA_041492985.1. Lineage (GTDB taxonomy): Bacteria > Eisenbacteria > RBG-16-71-46 > RBG-16-71-46 > RBG-16-71-46 > WS-11. The sequence goes on along the minus strand of JBGPXY010000032.1, from coordinate 16,669 downwards.
CGTCCCAGTCCTCGCGCACCGCGCGGTCGAATGCATCGGCATCACCCAGCCGCGCGGCCAGCTTCGTGAAGCGTGGCTCCCGGGGCGCCAGCGCCGCCGCACGGGCGAATGCCGCACGCGCTTCCTCGGTGCGACCGAGTCCGGAGAGCACGATGCCGTAGCAGCCCCAGTAGTCCGCGCGCCCGGGCTCGATCTCGAGCAGACGCTCCAGCTCCGGGGCCGCCGCCACCGGATGCCGGGCCAGGACCAGCGCGTCGACCAGGGCGAGACGATAGTTCGGCTTGTCGGGCCGCGACTGGACGGCGATCGCGAAGCGCTTCACGGCCTCCTCGTAACGGGCCTCGTCCATGGCGAACAGGCCGAGCTGGTACTGGGCGGTGTTGTTCCCGGGATAGACGGCGACCGAGCGCTCGAACCACTCGCGCGCCTGGTCCTTCTGGCCGTGCGTCAGGTACCAGTACCCGACCACCATCTCGGGACGCCCGCGCGAGATGGGCAGGGTCTTGTAGCGTTCGAGCGAGCGAGGCGCTGATGTGTTGAGGGCGACCCACGCGCCGGTGTGGAAGACCGAGACGACCAGGGCCAGCGCGAGCAGGCGGTTCACGATCGTCGCCGGCAGGCGCGCGGAGGCGAGGCAGTAAATGGCCGCCGCCATGGAGAGGAGCGCGAACGGCGCGAACACATCCCAGTCGCGCGGAAGGCCCTGGACGGTGTCGCCATTGATCCACGAGGCGACGAACGCCGGCACCGCGGCGGCGAGCAGGAAGACCAGCGGAGCGTCCCTGCCGTCGCGCGAGGCGAGGCGCTGGATGCCGAGCGGCACCAGCAGCAGCGCGGCGAGCGGGCCCATCAGCATCTGGAAGGCGAAGAAGTCGCGCAGGTGCGCCCGCGAGACCAGGTACGCGGCCGACTTGTCGGTGTGCTCGCCGCGGACCGCCATGTTCCAGATGGAGTCCAGGCCCTCGCGCAGGCTGAAGCCGCCGAACGAGGCCAGCAGCAGCGGCACGCCCACGAACAGGACGAGCGTGAGCAGCGAGTCGCGCAGCGCCGCCGCGCGCGTCGAGGGGCGCATGAGCCCCCACGCGGCGAGCAGTACCAGCGAGGGGAGCACGACCAGGCCCGAGAGGTTGAGCCCGACCGCCGTGGCCAGGGCGAGCGAGGCGAAGATCAGGGGAGCGCGCCCGCGCAGGTAGCTCAGCCCGGCCCACAGGTAGAGCGCGAGGGCGAGCGTGAACCAGGTGTAGTTCTCGACGTAGCCGAAGAAGAGCTGCAGGTAGCCCTGGGCGAGCAGGAGGCCGGCGGCGAGCGACACCGAGACCGGGGCGGACGGTACCCCGCCATCGGCCTCGCCCGCGTCACGGGCCACCAGTCGCCGCGCGAGCGCGATCGCCACCGGCACGAACAGGGCGCCGGCGACGACGCTCTCGAGCGCCACCGTGTCGAACGCCACGTCGTGCGGGCTCCGGAGCGGTGCCTCGAAGAGGCGACGGGCCCATTCGTAGACCTCGTGGTGGAGCAGGAGCGACAGCGGCTGACGGAGATGCATCCGCTCGCCCAGCGGCAGGTGCTGGCTGAGCGCTCCCGAGTCGCCGAGCAGCGTATGCCGGATGCGGAACGCCCAGAAGACCACGGCGGCCAGTACCGCCAGCACCGCGGGGACGACCACGCGCGACGCGGTGGACGGGTCGCGCGTGGTGGTGGCGAGCGGCGCGCGCGCGCGCAGTCGCGCATCGATCGTCAGCGCCGCCACGACGGTCGCGGCCAGCGCGAGCCCCAGCACCGCCGACGGGAAGAAACCGTAGAAGTGGGTGCCCCACAGCACGCCCTTCATCACGGTGGCGCCGAGCACGTGGCTGGCGATGACCACGACACTCGTCGCCACCACGATCACGACATAGAATCGTTCGGTGCGCATGGAGCGCACCACCTTGCGACAGGGGGCGAGGCGCGACCAAGGGGGAAGTGAGGGGGCGCGGTGCGGCCGCGCTCCGCCGCCGCCGCGATCGCCACCTGGCGCGACGGCGCCACAACGTCGCGGCGCGGACGCGGTGGCGAGGCGGTGTCAGGTTCTCGCAAGGGGCTTGCGGCTCAAGGCTTTGTCCTTGACGCTGCGGTGTTTGCGGGACAAGATTCGGCGCGCTTTCACCCTCCCGCTCGACCTCCATCACTGGCATCCTTCCCGCATCAGAAGGCTCACGACATGCCCGCGAACCCTGCCCAGCCACGCCGTCTCGCCCCCAGCTCCGGAGCCCAGATCCCCGGGGTGGCCGAGGCGCCCGGCGTCCGCCCGATCACCTTCGAGTCCATCCGCGAGCATCCGCGGGTCCGGATCTACGTGCGCAAGGCCGACGAGGCGCTGGCGGAGATCGGCTACACCGAGCACGGCGAGCGGCACGTGGGGTTGGTCGCCCACATCGCCTACAACATCCTCAAGCGCCTCGGCCACCCGGAACGCGAAGCGGAGCTGGCGGCGATCGCGGGCTACCTGCACGACATCGGCAACGCGGTGAACCGCGATCACCACGCCCAGACCTCGGCGGTGATGGCGATGCAGCTGCTGGCCGACATGGGGATGCCGGATCTCGAGATCGTCCAGGTGATGGGCGCCATCGGCAACCATCACGAGAACGACGGTGATCCGGTGAGCGCGATCGCGGCGGCGGTGATCCTCGCAGACAAGAGCGACGTGCACCGCACCCGCGTGCGCAATCCCGACATGATCCGCTTCGACATCCACGATCGCGTCAACTACGCGGTCGAGAAGAGCTTTCTCAACGTCGAAGAGGCGGCCAAGCGGATCACGCTGGAGCTGACCATCGACACGGCGATCTCGCAGGTCATGGAGTACTTCGAGATCTTCATGACCCGCATGGTGGCGTCACGCAAGGCGGCCAAGTACCTCGGGACCTCGTTCGGCCTCACCGTCAACGGGAACCGCCTGACGTAGCGAACGGCCCGACCGCCGTCGCGCATCCACACGGGAGGAACACTTGAAACTCGGACGCTTAGGCGCGGGGGCCGGTATCGCCGTTCTGATCGCGGTCGCCACGACGGGCGTGGCGCTGGCGCGCAACCCGCATTGCTCGGGCGGCATCCTGTACGTCACCCAGGGCATGCGCGACAAGGACAAGGGCGACGCCGAGAGCTACAGCCGCGAGATGAACAAGGCGATGGTCGAGCTGGAACAGTGCACGGCCGAGGATCCGACCGACGCGGAGAGCTTCGGCTACCTCGGCTGGGCCTACGCCGAGCTCGACAGCGCGGGGCCCGCGGGCCGCGCGTTCGCGACCGCCATCCAGGGCCTCGAGGCCAAGGGCGACAAGAAGAAGGTCGCGTGGGCGACCGGCAACCGGAATTCCTACTGGGCGCGCGCGTTCAACGAGGGCATCGGCCACATCCAGCACGCGCAGGAGGCCTACGCCGACTTCACCAAGCCGCCGGCCGACGAAACCGAGACGACGCTCCGGGGCGAAGCCGAGAAGGATTATCAGGGGGCGCTTGTCTGCCTCACGCGCGCATCGCTGCTCAGGCCCGACGATGCGCAGACCGTGCGCAACCTCGGCTCGGTCCACGCGTTCATGGGTGACTTCGCAGGGGCCGAGGCGGTGTTCCGGCAGGGGCTCGCCGTGGCGCCGGGGGACAGTGCGCTCACCTACGCCCTCAAGGCGGTGCGCGTGAACTACGCGCGCAGCCTGGTGGAGGCGAAGAAGTACGACGAGGCGATCGCCTACTTCAATGACCTGGCGAAGAGCGAGCCCAACAACGGCGACAGCTACCTGTCGATCGGCGACGCCTACTTCCGGCGCGCCCAGGGCAAGCAGGGCGATGAGCGCGCCGCCGACTTCGCGCTGGCGGGCGACGGCTACGCGAGGGCCGGCGAGCTCAAGTCGGACGACGCCGACCTGCCGTTCAACGCCGCGCTCGCGTATCAGAATGCGGGGCAGTGGGCCAAGGCCGAGGCGCAGTGGCGGCGGGCGGTCAAGCTGCGCCCCGAGGATGTCGAGGCGCTCTCGTCGCTGGGCGCGGTGCTGGCCGAGGAGAAGAAGTACGAGGAGGGGATCCGCACGTTGCACGCGGCGGTGGGCCTCAAGCCGCAGAACAAGAACCTGCATCGGCAGTTCGGCGCCATCTACACCAAGGCCGGCAACAACGGGAAGGCCACCGAGGAGCTGATGGTCTACCTGGCGATGCAGAACGGTCAGCCGAGCGCCGACCCGGTGGCGGCGGCGAAGGAGGCCCGCGAGGGGAGCGCGGCCGCGCGCACGCTCGCCAGCGACGGCAATCCGGATCAGGTGATCTCATGGGTCGCCGACAAGGACACCTACGAGACCTGGTTCTTCTGGGCGAAGAAGCGCGCCTACACGTTCAAGGCCGGCTCGCTCGTGACCAAGTCCGACTGGAGCGTCGCCGACACATCGGTCCCCTCCGCCGGTGGCGGCAAGAAGTAGCCCGCAGCGGGGCGGCGAGATGAGCGGCGGCCCCTCCGGTCACGATCCGGAGGCAGCCGCCGTTCCGTCTCCCGAGGGCGCGCGCCCATGAGCGATCCGCTCGCCGGCGTCACGGTCGCCGTCCTCGGCTTCGGCAACCAGGGCGAGGCGCAGGCGCAGAACCTGCGCGACTCCGGCGTCGCCGTGATCGTCGGTGCGCGACCGGGTGGCGGGAGCGAGGCCCGTGCGCGCACGCACGGCTTCGAGACGTTGCCGCTCGCGGCCGCCGCGGCGCGTGCCGGCGTGTGCGCCGTGCTCCTCCCCGACGAGCTCACCCCGGCGCTCTGGGCGCAGATCGGTCCGGCGCTGCGTGCGGACTCCGGCCTGGTGTTCGCCCACGGATTCAACCTGCTCTACGCGGACCTCGCGTTCCCCGCGGCCGGCGATGTCGTGCTCGTCTCGCCCACCGGGCCGGGCCGCGTGCTGCGCGAGGTGTACATGCGCGGCGAGGGACTTCCCGCCTACCTCGCGGTCCATCGCGACGGCAGCGGGAAAGCCGCGGTGCTCGCCGAACGCTACGCCACCGCACTCGGTTGCCATCGTGCCCGGCTCTGGCCCACCACCGTGACCGAGGAGACCGAGGTGGATCTCTTCGGCGAGCAGGCGGTGCTGTGCGGGGGCATGAACGCGCTGGTGACGGCAGCGTTCGAGGTCCTGGTGGCGAAGGGCTACTCGCCCGAGATCGCCTACCTCGAGTGCGTCCATCAGCTCAAGTACCTGGCCGACCTGCTCCACGAGCGCGGCGTCGCCGGCATGCGAGAGGGGATCAGCGGGACCGCGCTGTTCGGCGATCTCACGCGGGGGAGGCGGGTCATCGGCGAAGCGTCCCGCGAGGCGATGGAGGGAATGCTCGACGAGATCCGCAGCGGCGCATTCGCCCGCGAATGGGCCGCCGAGGTGGCGCAGGGCCGTGCGCGGCTCGATGGCGAGGTGGCCCGCGCGGCCAGGCACCCGATCGAGGAGGCCAGGCGGCGCGCACTCGGGGGAGGACCGGGCCCCGGCCAGCCCCCGGGAGAATCGCGCAAGGCCTTGTCCAAAAACTGATTGACAGGTTTTAAAGGGGGGCGTTAGCCTCCCGGCCATCGTGCTGGCCTAAGGAGCGCGGGGCGCTCCCCCGTCATGGCGGCACCAGGAGGGCGAGATGACCAAGGCGGATATCGTGGATCAGATTGCCGAGCGCACGGGTCTCACCAAGAAGGACGTGGCGGAGACGGTGGACAACTTCCTCAATGCGGTGGCGCGTGCTCTCGCCAATGGCCACCACATCGAGATCCGCGGCTTCGGGACCTTCCGGGTGAAGGACCGCAAGTCGCGTATCGCTCGCAATCCGCGCACCGGGGAGGCGGTCCCGGTGCCCCCGCGCAAGGTGCCGGTGTTCAAGGTGTCCAAGGAATTGAAGGACATGGTGGCGCAGGGCTAGGAGCTGTCAGGGCAGGCCGAGCGCAAGGCGCGAGGGAAGAGACGAGCGAGACGTGTCCGCAGGACACATCGCAGCGAGGAACGACCGAGCAACGCCGCGATCGGCCTGCCCTGACAGCTCCTAGTTGCGACTGTTCCTGATCAGGATCAACCGCAGTAGCTGCAACGCCGCCATCGCCGCGGCGGCGACGTAGGTGAGCGCGGCCGCGTCCAGCACCTGCTTGGCCTGCGCCACCTCCTGCGGCATGACCGCACCCGTCTCGGTGAGCTGGGCCAGGGCGCGCTTCGAGGCGTCGAACTCCACCGGCAGCGTGATGATCTGGAACAGCACTGCCCCGGTGAACAGCATGATGCCCAGGTCCATCAGCCACGCGCCCGTCACGCCCTTCACGAAGAAGATGCCGATGAAGAAGAGCGGGAACGCCGCCATGCTGCCGATCTGCGCCACCGGCGCCACCGCCGAGCGGATGGCGAGCGGCGCGTAGCCCTGCGCGTGCTGCAGCACGTGGCCGATCTCGTGGGCCGCGACCGCGATCGACGAGATCGAGTCCCCGGCGTAGATGGGCTCGGAGAGGCGCACCTTCTTGATGCGCGGATCGTAGTGGTCGCTCAACATGCCACCCACCGGCTCGACGGCGACGTCGTTGATGCCGTTGCGTGACATGATCGCGAGCGCCATCTCACGCCCGGTGCGCCCGTTCGAGGCGCGCACCTTGGAGAACTTCTCGTAGGTATGCTGCACCCGCCACTGCGCCCACATCGCGAAGATGAGCGCCGGGATCAGGATGATGAAAGTCGGGTCGAAGCCGAACAGGAACGGCATCTTCGGTTCACTCCTCCTTCTTGGGGATCGCACCAGCTCGATCGGTGCGCTCTCGCGCGTGTCGCGAGAGCCGCCCCTTAGATGCGGGCAATGTCGGGCAGCATGTCCTGGTGACGCACCGGGCACCCGCCAGGTTGCCGCGCATGCGCGAGCGAGGCGTTCGACCTAATGAGAGGGCAGCGATCGGCTCGGATTGTCAGGTGATTGTCATGAGGGCGTCCCACTTCGCGCTTCCGGCCATCCGGATGGCGCCTCCGCGTGGCCGGGGGGTGGGGGGCTTCGCCCCCCGCCGCCCGATTGCGTAGACTGCCGTCATGAGCGTCGCCACCCCGCCCGTCGACCTGCGCAGCGACACCGTCACCCGGCCCACGCCGGCGATGCGGCGCGCCATCGCCCAGGCCGTGGTCGGCGACGATGTCTACGGCGACGACCCCACCGTCCTCGAGCTGGAACGCCGCGTGGCGACCCTCGCCGGCATGGAGGCCGCCGTGTACGTGCCGAGCGGCGCCATGGGGAACCAACTCGCCGTGCGCAGCCACACCGAGCGCGGCGACGAGGTGCTGCTCGAGGCTCAATCCCACATCTACATCAACGAGCAGGGCGGCATCGGCGCCCTGTCCGGATGTCTCGCCCATCCGTTGCCCGGCGAACGCGGCTCCATCGCTCCGGCCGCGGTGATCGCGGCGGTGCGCGACTATTCCGACGACCACGTGGCGCGCGCCTCGTTGCTGTGCCTCGAGAACACCCACAACCGGCACGGAGGCGCCATCGTGCCGCTCGAGACCCTGCGCACACTCGCCGACACGGCGCGCGGGCGTGGTCTCAAGGTGCACCTGGACGGCGCGCGGCTCTGGAACGCGAGTGTGGCGACCGGCGTCGCCATCCGCGACTGGGCCACCTGCACCGACAGCCTGATGATGTGTTTCTCCAAGGGTCTCGGAGCGCCGATCGGCTCCATCCTCATCGGCAGCGCCGATTTCATCCGCCGGGCCCGCCGCACGCGCAAGCAATGGGGCGGCGGCATGCGGCAGGTCGGCATCCTCGCCGCGGCCTGCCTGTACGCCCTCGATCATCACGTCGTGCGACTGGCCGACGACCACCGGCGCGCGCGACGGCTGGCCGCGGGTCTGCGCGCGGCGCCGGGCGTGCACGTCCCGGAGCCCGAGACCAACATCGTCATGATCGAGCTGCGGCACCGCACCCTCGACCGCGATGCCGTGCTGCGGGGGCTCGATACGCAGGGGGTGTGGATGGGCCCCTCGGGCCCGCGGCGCATCCGCGCGATCACCCATCTCGACGTGGACGACGCCGGCATCGAGCGCGCGATCGCCGCGTTCCAGTCGGTGGTGGCCGGATCGGCCCCGACGCCCGCCGGGCAGCGCGGGTGATCGCGAGCCGCGAACCGGACGTCCGCGAGGGCGCGGCGCGGCGCGCACGACCGGCATTCGGCGGACGGGCTGTGGACGGGCCGGGGGTCGCATGCTAACGTGCGCCCGCTTTTCCGGACCGGGTCCATCGGTGGCGACCACGGAAGGACAGGCGTGACGCCAGAGCGTCCCTCCGGAAGCGGAGGCACCTTGTTCCTCGTGGCCACACCGATCGGCAACCTCGAGGACATCACGGCGCGCGCGCTGCGCGTCCTCGGGGAGGTCCAGGTGGTGGCGGCGGAGGACTCGCGTCGCACCCGGCGCCTGCTCGAGCACTTCGGCCTCGCGACCCCGATCGTCAGCCTGTTCGAGCACAACGAGCGCGCCCGCATCCCGGGACTGCTGCGACGTCTGGAGGGTGGCGAGAGCGTGGCGGTGGTGACCGACGCGGGCTCGCCGGGGGTGTCCGATCCGGGCTACCCGCTGGTGCGCGCCGCGGTCGATGCCGGCTTCAGGGTCGAGAGCGTTCCGGGCCCGAGTGCCGTGATCGCGGCGCTTCAGGTGAGCGGGCTGCCGACGGATGCGTTCCTGTTCGTGGGCTTCCTGCCCCCCAAGAGCGCGGCGCGCAAGCGGCGGCTCGAGGAGCTGCACGAGCGACGCGAGACCATCATCGCGTTCGAGTCGCCGCACCGCATCGACCGCTGTCTCGCCGATCTCGAAGTGGTCTGGGGCGAGCGGCCGATCGCGCTGGCACGCGAGCTCACCAAGCTCCACGAACAGGTCGTGCGCGGGACACCGCGCGAGGTGCGCGCGGCGTTGACCGCCGGGCAGAGACGGGGGGAGATCGTGCTGGTGCTGGGAGGCCGGCTGCGCGCGCGCAAGGGAACGGGCACGGGCGGCGCCGAGTCCGGGGAGCGGGACGCGTGAGCGCCCTGCCGGTGGCACCGATGGCCGAGTCCTCCTCGGGCGGCGTGGGTGAACGCATGAGCGTCAAGCGGCGCGTCGCTCGCGCGGCCCAGGGCCTCCTCGAGCCGGTGGCGGACCTGCTCGCGCGCGCCGGCGTGCGCGCCGACTTCCTCAGCGCCATGGGTCTGGTCCTGAGCCTCGGGGCGGCGCTCTCGTTCTTCGAGGGCTGGTTCCGCTGGGGCGCCGGCCTGGTCGCTTTCGCCGGACTGTTCGACCTGCTCGACGGCCAGGTGGCGCGACGGGCGGGACGCGTCTCGCGCTTCGGCGCTTTTCTGGACTCCGTCCTCGACCGCTTCAGCGAGGGCGCGGTCCTCACCGGGCTGGCCGGCTTCTACATCAGCGGGCTGGTGGAGCTGGTGCTCGATCCCGGCCTCGCGGCCGCGCAGATCTCGCGCGGGCTCGAGCCCCGCACCTGGGCCGCGGTGGCCCTCACCGCGGTGGTGGCGCTGGTGGGGTCTTTCATGGTGTCCTACACCCGTGCCCGGGCCGAGGGCCTGGGGCTGGAGTGCAAGGTCGGCTGGTTCGAGCGCCCCGAGCGTCTGGTGCTCGTGATCATCGCCGGGCTGTTCGGGGTCGGACCGGTGATGCCGGCCGCCCTGCTGCTGCTCGTCATCCTGTCATTCTCGACCGCGGCCCAACGGGTCGCTCACGTCTGGAAGAACACCCGCGCCGCGGGACGCGATTCATAAGGAGGCTGTCGGTATGGGCAAGGTGCGCGTGGCTGTCATCGGCGTGGGGAACTGCGCCTCGTCGTTCATCCAGGGACTCCACTACTACCGGAACGCGAAAGAGACCGGACGCGTGCCGGGGCTGATGCACGTGAACCTGGGCGGCTATCACATCCGCGACGTCGAGATCGTGGCGGCCATCGACATCGACAAGAACAAGGTGGGCAAGGATGTCTCCGAGGCCATCGTCGCGTGGCCCAACAACACCTTCGCGTTCACCAAGGTGCCGCGCTCCGGGGTGATCGTGCAGCGCGGGATGACCCACGACGGGCTCGGCAAGTACCTGTCGAAGATCATCCAGAAGGCGCCGGGCTCGACGGTGGACATCGTCAAGCTGCTGCGCGACACGCGCGCGGACGTGGTGGTGAACTACCTGCCGGTCGGCTCGGAGGAGGCCACCAAGTGGTACGTCGAGCAGGTGCTCGAGGCCGGCTGCGCGTTCGTCAACTGCATCCCCGTGTTCATCGCCCGCGAGAAGTACTGGCAGCAGCGCTTCGAGAAGAAGGGCCTGCCGGTGATCGGCGACGACATCAAGTCGCAGGTCGGCGCCACCATCACCCATCGCGTGCTCACCAGCCTGTTCAACGACCGCGGTGTGCGCATCGACCGCACCTATCAGCTGAACTTCGGCGGCAACACCGACTTCCTCAACATGCTCGAGCGCGAGCGGCTGGAGTCGAAGAAGATCTCCAAGACCTCGGCGGTCACGAGCCTGATCCCCTATCCGATCGACGAGGACAATGTGCACGTCGGCCCGAGCGACTACGTGCCGTGGCTCAAGGACCGCAAGTGGTGCCACATCCGGATGGAGGGCACGACCTTCGGCGACGTGCCGCTCAATCTCGAGCTGAAGCTCGAGGTGTGGGACTCGCCCAACTCCGCGGGGATCGTCATCGACGCGGTACGCTGCGCGAAGCTGGGCCTCGACCACGGTCTCAGGGGCGCGCTCATCGGCCCGTCGTCCTACTTCAAGAAGTCGCCGCCCCATCAGTTTCCCGACGATTTCTGCCACGCGATGACCGAGGCCTACATCGCCGATCCGCGCGGCACCGAGCAGAAGCTACGGGCACTGGTCGCCGAGCGGGCCGCGACCCGGAAGTCCGCCGCGAAGCCCGGCGCGGCGAAGGCCGCCCGCCCGAAGACCGCGAACGTCTCGGCGAACGGCGCCGCCCGCAACGGGCGCAGGCCGGCCGCGAAGAAGCGCGCGACCGCGAAGGCGCGCTAGCGGGTCCGGGAGAGCCGCGGGTGCCCGGACTGTTCATCACCTTCGAGGGCGGCGAGGGCACCGGCAAGAGCACGCAGATCGCGCGCCTCGCCGCGCGCCTGCGCCGGCGCGGCGTGGAACCGGTGATCACGCGCGAGCCGGGCGGCACGCCGTTGGCCGAGAGCATCCGGGGGCTCCTGCTCGAGACCAGCCCTCCGCCGGCCGCACTCGCCGAAGCGTTCCTCATGGAGGCCGCGCGCGCCGAGCTGGTCGCCGCGGTCATCCGCCCCGCGCTCGCCGCCGGGCGGGTGGTGCTGTGCGACCGCTACGACGATTCGACGCTCGCCTACCAGGGCGCGGGACGCGGGCTCGACGCCGCGGTGCTGCGCGAGCTGAACCGCGTGGCCACCGGCGGCCTGGTCCCGGGGCTCACGCTGCTCTTCGACCTCGACCCCACGGCCGGTCTCGCGCGCCGCGCGGGCGCCGCGGAAGCGACCAACCGACTCGATCGCGAGCCTTCCGACTTCCACACCCGCGTGCGCGCGCGCTATCTCGAGCTGGCGGCCGCGGAGTCCGCGCGCTTCGTGGTGCTGAACGCGTCGCTCGCGCCCGATGCGCTCGAGGCGAAGGTCTGGGAGGCGGTCGAGCCGCGACTGCCGCGCTGAGATGGAGCGCACCGAAGACGCGCGGAGCGCCCGCGCCGCTTGGATCGCGCTGCTGGCGCTGGTCCTGATCCGCGCCGTCACCGCGGGCCTGCCCTCGATGTGGGCATGGGGCCTCAACGTCCAGCGCTTCCTCGCCCCGCTGCCCGCCTGTCTGCTGTGGCTGGTGATGGCACTGGCGCTCATCCCCGCCGTCGGCGCCCGGGTGGGCGCCCCGCTCGAGCGGGCCGGCGATCGACTGCTCGGGAGCGCATGGATGCCGTGGCTCGCGGCACTCGGCGTCGCCGCACTCGTCTGGACCCTTCCCGATCGCACGTGGTTCACGGGCGATTTCCTGCTGCGCCAGGGGGCGGCGGAGACCGGCGCCTTGCCAGGCGTGTTCACGCAGTCGCTCCCGCTCGAGCGCTTCGTGAACCAGACCGTGCCTGGGATGTTCGGGAGCTTCTCCCAGCTCGACCCGAACATCGCCTCGCGCGGCATCGAAGCGCTGGCCGCCTCGGCACTGTGTCTGGTCTCGGTCTCGCTCGCGCGTGAGTGGGGACTCACCGGGTGCGCCGCCGCGGTCGCCGCCGGAACCATTCTCTTCGGCGGCTACCTCAGCTTCTTCACCGGGCTCGGAAAACCGGCCGCGCTGCTGTGCCTGCTGACGACGGCCGCACTCCTCGGAGGCACGCGCCTGGTCCGCACCGGGCGCGGCGGCGTGCTGCTGGGCGTCGTGGTCGCCGTCGCCTTTCTCCTCCACCGCTCGGCGCTGGCGCTGGCGCCGCTCTGGGTCGCCGCACTGATCCTCGCCGCGCGGGCATCGCGAGGCGCAGCTGGCCGGTCGCGGTTCCAGCTCGCGTTCGCGGCGGTGCTCCCGTTGCTCGCCATCCTCGGCACGGCGCCTCTGCTGTGGAGGATCTTCGTCGAGTTCGACCTGCCGCGACACCTGCGACCGAGCGGGGCGCACGGCGCGGGCCTGATGAGCCTGGCGTTCGCCCCGCTGCACGTGATCGACCTCGCGAACCTCCTGCTCTTCTACACGCCCGCGCTGGTGATCGCCGGAGCGCTGCTCGTGACACCCGGCGCGCACGGGGAGGTGGGCCCGGAACGCCGCCTGCCGGCGGTGCTCGCGCTCTCGTTCGCGCCGCTCCTGCTCTTCATCCATCCCACGCAGGGGATCTTCCGCGACCTCGAGGTGTTCGCGCCGGCCGGGGTCGCATGCGCTGCGCTCGCCGCACTCATCGCCGGTGAGGCGCTGCAGCGCCGCCGGCTCCCGGCGTGGCTCGCGCCCGCGCTGCTCGCCTCGGTCGTGGTGCCGGCCCTTCAGTGGCTCCTTCACTTCCACGATCCCGGCGGCGGCTACACGCGCGCGCGGGCGGCGGCAAGCGAGGCGCCGGCGCGATCGGAGGACGAGCGCGCCCGGCTCTGGGACCTGCTCGCCTACCGCGCGTTCCGCGACCGGCAGTGGGGGCGCGCGGTCGAGGCGTCCGAGCAGGCCGTGCGCCTGGCACCCCACCCGCGCGCCGTCACCATGCTGGCGATCGCGCGCACGTACACCGGAGACTACCGGGGCGCCGAGTCGCTTTACGTGGAGCTGACACGGCGGACACCTGAAGACCCGCTGGTGTGGCTGGGCCTCGGCGGCACGTCGCTGCGTCTCGGCGACACCCTGTGGTCGGCGCGGGCGCTGGCGAGGCTGGAGGCCTACCCGAAGGACGGCCGCGAGGCCCGGCTCATCCGCCGACACCTGCGGGCGTTCCCCGAGGTGTGGCCGAAGACGGGGGGCAGGAGCGGGCCCTGAAGGGGATTCGGGGCGCGACCGCTGTGCTATATTCGCGGCCCTTATCGGATTCGAACGAGTTCCCGACCGACTCCCCCGTGACTCGCGACCGGCCCGCCGGCGCACGCGCCGGGGCCGAGCGGTTTCCGGGCCGCCTGGAGGCGTGGTGATCCGTCGTCGCATCGTCCTGGGCGCGGTACTGCTGGTGCTGTTCGGCCTCGGCTGGGTGGCCGGCCGCGGCAGCGCGCGCGCCGGCGACCTCTATCAGAACCTCGATCTGTTCGTGGAGATCCTCCACCGGATCGAGGAGAACTACGTCGACCCGGTCGAGCCCCAGAAGCTCGTCAACGGCGCGCTCAAGGGCATGCTCCGCGACCTCGACCCCTACTCGCAGTACCTCGACACCAGCTCCTACCAGAACCTCCAGGCCACGACCCACGGCAGCTTCGGAGGCGTCGGCGTCGAGGTGAGCATCCGCGACAATTACCCGACCGTCATCTCGCCCATCGAGGGCGGTCCGGCGTGGACGCTGGGCGTGCGCTCGGGCGACATCATCACCCGCATCGACGGCAAGAGCACCGCCGGCCTCACCATCGACGAGGTGGCGACACTGCTGCGAGGGCCGGAGGGGACGCACGTCCAGATCAGCATCCATCGCGAGGGCGAGGACGGCGAGGTCGAGTACTCGGTCGAGCGTCGGGAGATCGTCACCAAGAGCGTGCGCTACGCCTTCACCGTGGACCGCGGCATCGGCTACCTGCGGCTGGCCAACTTCTCCGAGACGTCGGGCGGCGAGGTACGCGCGGCACTCGAGCGGCTCAAGACCCAGGGCGTGGACCGCCTGATCCTCGACCTGCGTTCGAATCCCGGGGGCCTCCTGGATCAGGCGGTGGACGTGGCCGAGCAGTTCGTGAAGAAGGGCACCTTCATCGTCTCCACGCGTGGTCGCTCGCGGGACCAGGACAACCGCTACTACGCCTCCGAGCTGCATCCGCTGCTGGACTGGCCCATGGTGGTGCTGGTGGACGGCGCGAGCGCTTCGGCCTCCGAGATCGTGGCCGGCTCGCTTCAGGACCTGGACCGGGCGCTGCTCGTGGGGGCGACCACCTTCGGCAAGGGGTCGGTGCAGAGCCTCTACCCGCTCCTGGAGCACACGGTGGCGCTCAAGCTCACCACCGCCCGCTACTACACGCCGAGCGGTCGCTCGATCCACAAGGCGCAGAACGATCATCCGGGCCTCGCCGCCGATCTGACTGACGGGGAGGTGCCGGTGCCGGCCACCGCGGCCGCCGACACGACCAAGCCGGTGTTCCACACCGCGGCCGGGCGGCTCGTCTACGGCGGCGGCGGCATCCGCCCCGACGTGGAGGTCGCGCGCGATACGCTGCCCTCGCTCACCAACCGCGTCGAGGGACGCGGGCTCGCGTTCCGCTTCGCCAACCGCTGGGCGAACACCCACGCCGACTGGAAGGTCACCGATCCGCTCGGCGCTCCGCTCTGGCAGGACTTCTCGGTCTTCCTCGCGTCCGAGAAGGTCCCGTTCACCGAGGCCGAGCTGGCCGCGGAGCGCACGCCGCTGGACCGCGCCCTGCGCCGCGAGCTGTCGCGCCGCCTGAGCGGCGACACCGCCGCGGTGCGCGTGGCGCTCGAGGGCGACCCGGCGTACGAGAAGGCGCTCGACGTGCTGCGCCGCTCCCGCGCGCCGCGCGACGTGTTCGCCACGGCGACCGCTCCCGGGGCGCCCCGCCGCACCACCGCCCCGATTCGGGAGTCGGCGAACGCCCGCTAGTGATGCCGAGCGTGTTCCTCTGCGACTTCGACGGCACGGTCTCGCCGTCCGATATCGGCGCGGCCTTCGCGCGGCGGTTCTCGCCGGGCGGAGCCGCCGAGTCGCCCGAGTTCCTCGCCCGCTGGATGCGCGGTGAGATGGGACATCGCGAGCTGACGGTGGCGCAGTGTGAGCTGCTCCGGGTCACGCGCGAGGAGGCCATGGGGTTCGCGCGCGACTTCACCATCGACCCGCACTTCGCGCCGTTCGCGCGCGAGGCCCAGGCGCGCGGCGACGCGGTCGCCGTGGTCAGCGAGGGACTCGACTTCTACGTGCGCGACCAGCTCGAGCGCGCCGGGCTGGGCGACCTCCCGTGGAGCGCCAACGTGCTGCGCTTCGAAGGTGACCGCGTGGCGCCGGAGTTCCCGGCGGCGGCCGACGGCTGCGGCCGCTGTGGCAACTGCAAGGGCGGGCACGTGCGCGCGTGGCGTGTGCGCGGCTATCGCACCGTGCTGGTCGGCGATGGCCTCTCGGACCGTTGCGGGGCCCGCGAGGCAGACCGGGTGATCGCGCGCCGCGACCTGCTGGCCTGGTGTGGCCGCGAGGGCATCCCCGTGACCCCGTTCCGGGATTTCGCCGACGTGGCGGTGGCGGCGCGCGGCTCGGCGTCCGGCGCCACCGCACCACGCGAACCCCTCACGCCCCCCGCGCGCGCCGCGGGCGGCGGCTAGAGGTCCCATGCGCATCGGTCCGATCGAGAGCGACTCGCCGTTCCTGCTCGCCCCGCTCGCCGGGGTGAGCGACTCGCCGTTCCGCCGGCTCGCGCGCGAGCAGGGGGCCTCGATCGTCTACACCGAGATGGTGTCGGCCGACGGGCTGGTGCGCGGCAACCAGGCGACGATCGACTACTGCGCGTTCGACCCGATGGAGCGCCCGATCGGCATCCAGCTCTTCGGCGCCGACCCGGACGTGATGGCCGACGCCGCGCGCCGACTGTGCGACCTGCCCGACGCCGAACGCCCCGACATCATCGACATCAACATGGGCTGTCCGGTGCGAAAGGTGGTCAACCGCTCGGCCGGCGCCGCGCTGCTCAACAACGTGCCCCTGCTGCAGGGGATCGTGCGGAAGATGTCGGCCGCCAGCAGCCTGCCGGTCACCGCCAAGGTCCGGCTGGGCTGGGATGGGAACTCCCGCAACGTGGTCGATGTGGCGAAGGCGCTCGAGGACGCCGGTGCGGCCGCCGTCGCCATCCACGCCCGCACGCGCGCCGAGAAGTTCGAGGGCCCGGCCCATTGGGAGATGATCGGCGAGGCCAAGCGGGCGGTGGGGATCCCGGTGATCGGCAACGGCGACGTGCGCACGCAGGCGGACGCGCTGAAGATGCTGACCGAGACCGGTTGCGACGCGGTGATGCTGGGTCGTGCCGCCTTCGGCGACCCGTGGGTGTTCCGGCGCGTGCGCGCGTTTCACGAGCGCGGCG
>JBGPXY010000075.1:0-11698 GCA_041492985.1 Candidatus Eiseniibacteriota bacterium | reverse complement strand
CGCCTTCGGTGGCCTCGAGCTTGTTGAGCGCCTCTTTCTTCCGGGCCTTGTATTTGGTGATGCCCGACGCCTCCTCGAACAGGAACCGGCGGTGTCCGGAGTTGTCCGACAGCACGTGGTCCACCATCGACCGCTCGATCACCGAGTAGGCGTGGCTGCCCATCCCGGTGTCGAAGAACAGGTCGCGGATGTCCTTGAGGCGGCACGGGGTCTTGTTGAGGAAGTACTCGGAGAGGCCGGAGCGGAACACGCGTCGCGAGATGGTCACCTCGCTGAACTCGGTCGGCAGGATGCCGCGATCGTTCTTGAAGGTGAGATGGACCTCGGCGAGACCCAGCGGCTTCCGGCCGGGGGCGCCGTTGAAGATGATGTCCTCCATCGTGTCGCCGCGCAGCTGCTTCGCGCTCTGCTCGCCCATGACCCAGCGGATGGCGTCGGAGACATTGGTCTTGCCGCAGCCGTTCGGACCGATGACGCCGGTGATCCCGTCCCCGAAGTGGAGCTCGGTCTTGTCGACGAACGACTTGAAGCCCTGGAGCTCGAGCTTGTAGAGGAACATCCCTGTTCACCTCTCCGAAGGCGCCGTCCCGGAACGCCGGGCGGCGGGTGGAGGCCATGAGGCTCGTCCGAGCGCGTCCGCCACGTCGAGCAGCTCCTCGTCGTGGACGGTACGCACGTCCATCCTGAACTTCCCTGTCCGGATGTAACCGATCACCGGCGGATCCGCGGTCCGGGCCCAACGGTCCAGCTCGTCCGCGTGGTACTCGGGGTGCTCGACCGCGACCACCCAACCGGGCAGCCGTTGGAGGGGCAGCGCCCCGCCTCCGACCTCGCCCGAACCACTCTCGACGCCGACCTTGAGCTGCGGCACCCGCGACCGGATGGCCTCCGCCAGCGCGCGGGCCCGGCGCTCGAGCACCTCGGCGGACAGCCCCAGCATCGCCAGCGCCGGGACCTCCCGCGCGGCGCGCACCGGATCGCCATAGGCCGGAAGCGTCGCTTCCAACGCCGCCAGGGTCAGCTTGTCCACCCGGAGCGCCCGCGCCAGAGGATCCTTGCGCAGTCGTTCGATCAGGCGTCGCCGGCCCAGGATGAGGCCGGCCTGTGTGGCTCCCAGCAGCTTGTCGCCGGAGAAGGTAACGACGTCGCACCCGGCGGTCAAACTCTCTCTTACGGTCGGCTCACGCTCGACGCCCAGCACCGCCAGGTCGGTGAGCGCGCCGCTCCCCAGGTCTTCGATCAGGGGCACACGACGACGGTGCGCGAGCCGCGACAGCTCCTCGAGCGTCGGGCGGGTGGTGAATCCCGCGACGCGGAAGTTGCTCGGGTGCACTCGCAGGATGGCGCCGACCTCGCCCGCGTGGCGCTCGAGCGCCCGCTCGAAATCGCGCAGGTGGGTGCGGTTGGTGGTGCCGACCTCGATCAGCGTCGCGCCGCTCTTCTCGAGGATCTCCGGGATGCGGAACGACCCTCCGATCTCGACCAGCTCGCCACGCGAGACCACGACCTTCCGGCCGGCGGCCAGCGCCGAGAGCGCGAGCAGCACGGCGGCGGCGCCGTTGTTGACCACCAGGGCCCCTTCGGCGCCCGTGAGCCGGGTGAGCCAGCGCTCCACCCCCACACCGCGCTCGCCCCGGCGTCCGGTCTCGAGGTCGAATTCGACGCTGCAATAGCCCCGCGCCACCTCCGCGACCGCCTGCCGGGCGGGGCCGCTCAAGGGTGCGCGCCCGAGGTTCGTGTGCAGAACCACGCCGGTGGCGTTGATCACGCGCCGCAGGGTCGGCTGTCCGGCGGCGGTGGCGCGCGCCGCCGCACCCGCGGCCAGGGTCTCGGGGCTCGCCGGAGGGCTGCCGCGCTTGAGGCGGCCGCGCTGCTCGGCCAGCTCGGCCCGCACCGCCTCGACCACCAGCGGACGAGGCAGCCGGCCCAGGGCCCCGGAGAGGGCCGGATGGCTCAGCAGTGTCTCGACCGCCGGCAGCGCGCGCAGGTTCCCGGAGCGTGGAGGCATGCCGCGCATTGTAGCGGGCGAGGGGACGGCGTGCGAGGTCGACAGGCCCGCCTGGATCCTTCCGGGCATCGGCCCGTGGGCCGCGCGTCGACGTCGCTCCCGGGCATCAACACGAGCGCCCGGCGCGTGGGACGCGTCGGGGTCATGGGCCGGCCCTCAGCCGGCCGCGCTCGGTCGGTGTCGTGAAGTGGTGTGAGCGCCGGGTCAGGCAGCCGGAGGGCGGTCCAGCCGTACGAAGGGGCAGGTCGTCGAGCGAGAGGTGCCCGGGCGCGCGCGACCGCTCAGCTCCGGCTGCGACCCTTCTTGTTGGAGGCGTGACGCTGCCACCAGAGGAAACCGAACAGCGCGACGGCGCCCCACAGCACGATCTGCATCATCATGTCGACTCACCTCCCTCGTGCCACCCGTCCGTTCGGGACGGGAGGTCCTCTCCTGCGGCCGCTCGCGGCCCGCCTACTGGTTGGCCGAAAGGGCTTTCAGCAGCTGGATGCCCGCCGGCCCGAGGATGACCACGAGCAGGGCGGGGAAGATCAGGAACACCAGCGGGAAGGCGAGCTTGATGCTCGCCTTGCGCGCCATCTGCTCGGCGCGCTGCCGCCGACGGGTGCGCATGGAATCGGCGTGCGCACGCAGCGACTGGGCGATGCTGGTGCCCAGGCGATCGGTCTGGATCAACATGGCGACCAGGGAGTAGATCTCATCGACCCCGGTGCGTTCGGCGAGATTGCGCAGGGCATCGACGCGCGAGACACCGGTCTGCATCTCCGAGTTGACCAGCGACAGCTCGTCCGACAGCTGCGGGCTGGCGAGCCGGATCTCGACGCCCACGCGCTGCAGGGCGGCGCCCAGGCCGAGACCGGCCTCCACGCACACGACCATGAGGTCGAGCGCGTCGGGCAGGGACGACAGGATCTCGCCGTGGCGCTGACTCTGCCGGTAGGCGACGAACAGGGTCGGCACATAGAAGCCGAGGAACGCCAGCACGACCGAGATCATCATCACGTTCCCGACCGGACGGGCGGCCAGGTAGCCGATCGCCATCCAGAGGATCGGCAGCAGGACCGCCATGATGATCTTGCTGCCCATGAAGATGAGCGGCGCGTCCCCGCGACGGTAGCCCGCGCGCACGAGACCGGTGCGCAGCGCGTCCGCCCCGTCCGCGGCCGGGAGGAACCCGCCGAGCTGGGCGATCAGCTTGAAGATCAGGCCGGGACGACGACCGTAGCTCACCGGGTCGTTGCGATTGTGCAGCAGGCGCAGCTCGCGCAGCCTCAGCGCGATCGGATTCTTGTCGGTCACCGCGGTCGTGTAGTAGGCGAACGCGGCCATCGCCACCGCCAGGAAGATCAGGACACTCATCAGGATCAGGAGCATGGTCACACCTTGATGTTGACGATCTTGCGGATGATGAGTCCGCCCGTGACCTGCATGATGCCGGCGGCCCACAGCGCGGTCCGGCCAGCCTCACTCGTCATCATCGGCTTGAAGTAGTCGGGGGTCATGATGAACATGAACAGGCCGATGCCGACCTGGATGCACAGCAGGATCCCGCCCGTCAGCCGGCCCTGGGCCGTGAAGGTGGCGATGTCGCCCAGGATGCGGAAGCGGTCGCGGATCAGCTTCGAGGTGTTCTCGAGGATCTCGGCCAGATTGCCGCCGGTCTCGCGTTGCAGCACGATCGCGGTCACGAAGAACCGCAGGTCGAGCGAATCCACCCGGCGCGTGAGGTTGACGAGGGATTCGCGGAAGTCGAGGCCCAGGGACTGCTCCTCGACCGTGATGGCGAATTCGCCGCGCACCGGCTCGGGCGATTCCTCGGCCACGATCTGCATCGCGGCCGTGAACGAGAGACCGGCCCGCAGCGCGCTCACCAATAGATCGAGCGAGTCCGGGAATTCCTGGGCGAAGGCGTGCATGCGCTTCTGCTTGCGATAGCTCACGTAGAGGTACGGCAGGATGGTCGCGACCGACATGAACATCAGTGCCGGCGGCACGCGGTGGAACACGATCACGCCGAAGAAGTACCCGCCCATCCCGAACGAGGCCATCATCAGCACCAGCACGCCGACGCGCATCGTCATGCCGGCCTGGTAGAGGCGCAGCTCGAGGCGCTGGGTGAGATTGATCCGGCGCAGCAGTCCGTCCAGCCACGGGATGGAGCTATAGCGTGCGTCGCGCTCGACCTCGAGGCCCTTGGGCCCCCCGGCCTTGCTCGTCAGACCGCGCAGGCGCTCCTGGAGGGCGCGCGCGCCCTCGCTGTTCCGGTGGACGACCACGCCCACCATGGCCACGACGATGGCCAGGAAGATCAGGATGCTGAACGCCAGGATCACGGACCCCTCCTAGGACCGGCGATTGCGCTCGAACAGCTCGGATGGCAGATCCACGCCCGCCAGGCGGATCCGCTCGCTGCACTTGGGGACCAGCCCGGTGGCTTCGAAGTAGCCGTTGAAGTGGCCCTCGGCATCGACGCCGGTCGGGACGAAGCGGAAGATCTCCTGCATCGTCACGACGCTGCCCTCCATGCCGAGCAGCTCCTGCACCGACAGGATGCGACGCGTGCCGTCGCTGAGGCGCGACACGTGCACGATCAGCTCGAGCGACGACGCGACCTGCTCGCGGATCGCCTTGTCCGGCAGGTTGTGTCCCGACATCAGCACCAGGTTCTCCATCCGGTGCAGAGCGTCACGGGGGCCGTTCGAGTGGATGGTGGTCATCGAGCCGTCGTGACCGGTGTTCATGGCCTGGAGCATGTCCAGCACCTCGTCGCCGCGCACCTCGCCGACGACGATCCGGTCGGGGCGCATGCGCAACGCGTTCCGGACCAGGTCGCGCTGATTGATCTGCCCCTTGCCCTCGACGTTGGGCGGGCGGGTCTCGAGCCGCACGACGTGCGGCTGCTGCAGCATGAGCTCGGCCGAATCCTCGATGGTGACGATGCGCTCCTCGCTCGGGATGTAGCGCGAGAGGATGTTGAGCAGCGTCGTCTTGCCCGAGCCGGTGCCGCCGGTGACGAGCATGTTGAGCCGGGCACGGACCGCCCCGGTGATGAACTGCGCCACCTCGGGGGTCAGGCTGCCGAGCCCGATCAGGTCGTCGATCGAGAGCGCGCGGCGCCGGAATCGGCGGATCGAGAGGATCGGGCCGTCGAGCGCGGCGGGCGGGATGATGGCGTTGACGCGCGAGCCGTCGGGCAGGCGCGCGTCCACCAGCGGCGTGGACTCGTCGATGCGGCGTCCGACCCGCGAGATGATGCGGTCGATGACGTGGCGGAGGTGCGCCTCGTCGCGGAAGGTGACGTTGGTGATCTCGAGCTTGCCCAGCCGCTCGATGTAGACCTGGCGGTGGGTGTTGACCAGGATGTCGCTGACCTCCTCGTCGAGGAGCAGCGGCGTGATCGGGCCCAGGTCGAAGGTGTCATGGAGAAGCTCGGTGATGAGCTTCTCCTCGTCGCCGCGCGTCAGGCGGATCTCCGCCTCGACCAGCATGCGGCGCGCGAGGTGCTCGACCTGGGCGCGGCGCTGGTTCTCGTCGAGACCCTCGAGCATGGTCAGGTCGAGCTTGGCGATGAGCTCCCGGTGGAGCTGCTTCTTGATGACCTGGTAGCGATCTGGCTCGGCCTCGGAGGGACGCACGGCCAGCAATGGCGCCTGCGACGGCGCCGGGCCGTTCCCGCGTCCGAGACGATTGCGGAGATTCATGGTCGTCTACCCCTTTCCGAACAGACGCATGCGACCAGGTCGCTTGGCCGGGACGCTCTCGACCTGCTCCTCGACGCTTTCCGACGGGACCAGCTTGCGGGCGAGTGCGGTGATGTCGCGCCCCGCCCGGGATTCGTTGTGATCGCCGCACAGCGGCTTGCCCACGTTGATGGCCATGCTGACCGCCGTGTAGTCGTTGGAGATGCTGCCGAACACCGGCATGCCGAGCGTCTCCTCGATCTGGGCGACGGAGATGACGCTCTGCTCGCCACGCCGGTTGACCACCAGTCGCACCCGATCCGGCGAGACGAGGAAGTTGAGCTTCTGGAAGATCTCGAGCGAGCGGCGTGCCGCTCGCACGGACGGGATACTCGGCTCCGCCATGAGCACGATGGTGCTCGATCGGTCGAAGATCTCGAGGGTGATCTCGTTGAAGACGTGTGGCGCGTCCACGACGACCAGGTCGAAGGTCGAGTGGAGGATGTCGAGCACGTTCGCGACCTGTTCCGGCGTCACGCCGTCCACGCGGTCGAGATGCTCGGGCTGCGAGAGCACGTGCAATCCCGAGGCGTGCTTGATCAACGCGTCGTGCACGCTCGCCGAGTCGATGCGCGGCGCGTTGAGCACGTCGCCGAGCGATTTCGTGGGCGTCAGACCCAGCATGAAGGCCGCGTCGCCCGACTGGTAGTCGAAGTCGACCAGGCACACCTCGCGGGTCGTGAGCCGCTTGAGGCTGATGGCCAGATTGGTGGCGGCCGTGCTGACACCCGATCCGCCCTTGTTGCAGAACACCGTGATGACACCGCGCGCCGCGCTCGAGCCGCCGTTCTTCTTGGCCGCCTGCCGCGTGACGCGCTCGACCGCCTCGCGCAGGGCGCCGCGGTCGAGCGGGCGGCGGAGGACCTCCTGGGCCCCGGCGCGCAGCGCGCGCAGGAGCGTCTCCGGATCGAATACCTCGGTGGCCAGGAAGACGGCGCATTCCGGATGGTCGAGTTTGTACTGCGATGCGGCGTTCAGCGCGTCCTCGACCGGCGGGGCCATGTCGAGGATGAGGATGCCCGGGCGCACCTGGTGCGCCAGTGCCAGCCCCGCGCGCATGTCGTTCCGCTCGCCGGCGATCTGCACGCCCGGCAGGGCCTCGAGGGCGGTCCGCAGCTGGCCGCGCTCGTAGTCGTCACGATGGACCAGCACCACCGTCAGGGTCGGGTTCACGTGCGTTCCCTCATACGAGTCCCGGTCCTAATGCTTCGGCCGGTCGGTCGGCAGTGACGGCAGCGAGGACGCTGCCGCCTCGACGAGCTCCGGCGAGACCACCACGAGCAGGTCGTGGTCCACGGTCTCTGTCCGCGTGTTCGTGAAGAGCGCGCCCAGGAGCGGGATGCGACCCAGGACCGGGATGCGCTTCACGACCTTCACCTTGTCCGACTGCTTGAGCCCGCCGATGATCAGGTGCTCTCCGGCGTTCATGTTGACCGTCGTCGACGCCTTGCGGCTGATGAGCGACGGCACCACGAATCCGGACAGCCGGAGCGGGTTGCTGAAGTCGATCTGGCTCACTTCCGGCGCCACCTTGAGGGTGATGCTGTTGTCCTCTTCCACGGTGGGCGTGAAGTTGAGCCGCACACCGTATTCCTTCCACTCGATCGTGACGGTCGTCTGGCCCGAGCTGCCGCTCGCGATCGGGATGGCCAGCTCGCCGCCCGACAGGAACGAAGCCTTCTCGCCGCTCTTGGCCATGAGCGTCGAGTTGGCGAGCGTGCGCAGGTCGCCGCTCTGCTCCAGCGCCTTCCACTTGGTCTCGAGGAACCAGTCGCCGCCCGTATGCTCGTAGTGCAGCAGTCCGTCGGTCGCGCTGCCGGGATCCGGTGGGATGATCAATGGGACGCTCGGCGCCGAGACCTTGGTCGTGTAGAGACCCCCCGAGAGAAGGCCGTCGATACCCCCGCCCGTGCCCTCACCGAACCAGTCGAAGCCCACTTCGCGACTGAATGTGTTGTTCACCTCGGCCAGTCGCACGTGGAGGGCGACCTGCTTCGAGCCGTTGGGGACGAACACCTCGACGTCGTAGACCTTGAACTTCGCGCTCTCGTTGTAGACCACCAGCGTCGTCGTCCCCGGCGCCTTGCCGTTCACGACCACGGTCTTCGCCGAGCCGACCGCGGCGTCGGCGATCTTGGGCTCGGCGATCGCCACGGTGCGAACGTCATCGGTGGAGGTGACCACCTCGGCGCGGCCGACGGGGATCCTGAGCTTCTCGTGGACGTCCGCCCGGGCGGTGACCGTCACGGCCACCAGGGCCAGGGCCGCCCAGACGCTCGTCCGCATCACCGACTGCATCTTCCGTGAAGCCATCGTTTCCTCCTGATCTCGGTTCGGCCGTCCGTGCGGGTGCGCTCAGTTGTGGGTGCTGTCGGCGACGGCGGGCGTCTCGGTGACGTTGGCGCTGCGGATGATGCGGACCTTGGGCTTGTCGCCCGGCCGCGCCGCGACCATCTGGCCCGGCGCGCCCGAGTACGTCCGCCGCGACACCCGGGTCGGGCCGGCGGCCACCTGCGGCCCCTTGCCCAGCATCTCCCGGGTGGACAACGAGGCGACCTGCACCACGCCCTGATCGTCGGGATTGCGGAGGATCAGGTGGACCTTGCCCTCGTGGAGCGCCAGCGCCAGCGTCTCGGCGCCGTTCGGGTCCACCAGGAGCGTCACGACCTGGACGGTGATCGGCTTGTTGTCCTGCTGGGCGGTCTTCTGACCGGCGGCGAGGACCTCGACGTTCTGGAGCACCGTGCGGGTGATCGCGTCGTCCATGCTGCTGTGGGAATCGACCGTCGCCAGCACGTCCACGCGGTCACCGGGGAGCACGAAGCCCGAGACGCCCGAGACCTGGTTCACCTCGAGGCTGGCGGCGCGCATGTTCGGGCGCACCAGCATCGAGAGACCACCACCGCGCGACGACAGCTTGATCGCCGTCACCGGCTCGCGACCACCCAGGAACACCTTGGTGGTCTGGTTGAGGACCGAGTCGATGCTCGAGAAGGCGCCCTCGGGCACGCTCTCCTTCGGATAGCGCGCGACCCGGAGCATGGGGCGGTCGAGCTTGACGCCGTAGGTGAGATCCGACGCGGTGACCACCACGTCGCGATAGTTGGCGTCGTTCTTGGCCGCCGCGCGGCTGGCGACCGACGTGAGGCCGTAGTAGCCGACCGCCGCCGCCGCGACGCCCAGCACGATGGCGACAACCATGAAGCTCTTGCCCTTGCTCGTGGTCACGGTCACATCCTCCTTCTCAGAACGAACCCCGGCTGTGCGTCAGCGATCCTCTGCCCAGCGACAGGGGTGGGTGCAGTGGGTTCGGGAACGATCGAACTTCCAGAGCGAGCATCCGCCGCCACGTTCCCGATCGAACGCGGCTGCGGGGTCAGCGTGGGTCCGGCGTTACCGGTGCCACGCTCCGCCCGTCCGTCAGTTCATTCGGGTCCGATGGCGCTTGCCGTTTCACAATCCTTATCGGCACTCACGTCCTCAGCCATAAGGCGGTTATTGCGCCCACCAGGACCGCCACCGCGAAGGGGAACCGGACCCCCGTGGTCACCGGGGGGGTGCCCCCGGTGCGCGCCAGCGCCGAAGCGCCGATCAGCACGGCGCCGGTCAGGGCCTCCCGGAGCACCCCGCGACGCGCGGCCAGGACCAGCGAGAACGCGCCGCCCATGACGAGCGAGGCGAGCACGGCGATCAGGGCCTCAGGCCAGGCGAGCCAGGCCCCGACGGCGGCCATCAGCTTCACATCTCCGGCACCCATCCAACGGAAGATCCAGCCCGGAAGCAGCACGCCGCCCGCGAGCGCCAGGCCCGCGAGCGACGACTTGAGACCCTCGGTGCCCGCCAGGGTCGTGTGCATCGCGACTCCCAGCAACAGCGCCGGAAAGGTGATGGAATTCGGGATGGTCCTCGTCCGAACGTCCGTCCGGGCGGCGACGATCACCAGGACGATGACCGGCGCAGCGACCCAGAGCGGAGCGTTCATGGACGAAGGTTCATGCGTGCTTCGTACTAGTTCGCGTCCAGCGCGTCCTTGGCCTTCTGGAACGCGCCGACCAGCGAACCACGGATGCCGATCGGATCCAGGATGATCGTCACCAGGGCGACCGCGGCGACGAATGCCGCCAGGAGGCCGTACTCGATCAGATCTTCACCGTTCTCATCGCGAACGAAATTACGGACGAGGTTCATCATGATGGACTCAGCTCCTCTGCAGGGGATCTGACATGTCCGGCTACCCGCCGGCGTGGACACGCGGCCTCGCTCGCGCGATGGCCTCACAGCAGCGACCGGGGTCCTCCAGCACGGGGACGAGCGTGCGTCCCTCGCTCCCTGGCCGCGGCGTGCAGTGTGACCTGTTGTCTCTGCAAGACTTCGGCCAACTTCACGCCACCTTCGTTGCGAATCCGCAAGTGCACGGAAGGGAATGTCATCGAACGATGTAGCCTCGCCGTCGCTCGTCGTCGCGCGGCACGTGCACGCTCCGTTCCGGGAACGGAATCAGGGATCCGCACGCGCGCGGGGCGAAAGCACCCACGCGTCGGATTGCAGCCTGCGTCGTGCGGTCTTGCGCATTGAACGGTCGCCTCCTGGCGCACTCCGGACCAGCGAGCGCGCTCACGGCCGGACGACGTCGATCGGCGCGCCCCTCCGGAAGGGTCAAGGGCCTTCCCCGCCATGCCGATACCACGGGCGCAGCCAGGCCGTGAATCCCGGGCGCGGACACGCGGCCCGTCGGACGCGGCGACTCCACGAGACGCCCTCATGATCGCTCGCAGCGCCGCGCACCGCGCGGCGCATCTGCGTTGCATCACGCTGCTCGCACTCGCCCTCACGCTCGCCGGCCCGGCCATGGCCGGCCAGGTGGTGGTGATCCGCTCGCGCGCCCTCGGTTCCTACGACGCCGCGGTGGCCGGCTTCGAGGCGGCCTATCAGGGCAAGGTCGAGCGGTTCACGCTCGAGGATGACGGCATCCCGCGGCTCGGCGACCGGATCGCCGCGGTGCGACCCGAGGTGATCGTGGCGGTGGGCCTGCGCGCCGCCCTCTACGTGCGCGACCACTTCCCGCGCACGCCGATGGTCTTCTGCGCGGTCCAGGATCCGGTGCACAACGATCTGGGCGGCGCGTGGATCACGGGTGTGTCGACCGAGATCCCGCCCGAGGCCGAGCTGGCGTCGTTCAAGGGGGCGGCTCCCGACGTGCGCCGCGTGGCGGTGTTCTACGGCCGGGTCACCGGTGCGGCGTTCGTCCGGCGGGCTCGCGTGGCGGCCGCGGCGGTCGGGCTCGAGCTGGTCGAGGTGGCGCTCGATGACCTCTCGGAGCTGGCGGACCGCGCCCGCGAGGCGGTCACGCACGCGGACGCCCTGTGGATGCCGGCGGATCCGACCGTCGCCGCTTCCGAGCCGTTCCAGTTCCTGCTCAAGCTCTCGCTCGATCGGCGCAAGCCGCTGTTCGTGTTCTCGGACGCCCTGGTCAAGGCCGGGGCGCTCGCGGCGGTGACTCCCGACTTCGTCGTGGCGGGTGCTCAGGCGGCCGAGGCCGTGCGACGCATCCAGGCCGGGGAGCACCCGGGCGACATCACGATCACGGCGGTGCGGCGCACCCGGCTGGTCTTCAACGGCGCGACCGCGCGCGCACTCGGCCGCGAGGTCCCGCTCGCGGTCCGGCGGGACAGCGAGATGCTGCCATGAGGACCCGGGTGCTGCGCGCGCTGGCGGGGCTACGCGCGCGCATGGCGATGTTGCTGGTCGGCGGCCTGCTGGTCGCCGCGTGCGGCTTCTACGCTCTGCTCGACTTCCTGGCCCGCGACTGGGCGCGGCACGAGCTCGCGAACAAGAGCGAGGCGATGGTCCAGCACCTGGTCAAGGACTCGGCGACCCCGATGCTCCTGGGCGACAAGTCCGAGCTCCAGGAGGTGGTGTCGCGCGAGGCGCGTGATCCCGACGTGGTCGG
>JBGPXY010000090.1:0-10616 GCA_041492985.1 Candidatus Eiseniibacteriota bacterium | reverse complement strand
CCCGGTGCGGGCGTGCGACTTCATCGCCGCCAGCGGCATCCGCGGGCGCGGCTTCAACAACTTCGAGTTCGGGGGCTACCAGGCGTGGCGGTTCTGGCCCGATCGCACGCGGCTCCCGTTCATGACCGGCACGCCCGAGGCCGCGACCCCGATCGACCGGCTGCTCTACGCCGGCGTGTTCGCGCGTCCCGACGTCTGGCTGGCACTCGACCGACTTCATCACTTCGACTACATCCTGCTCGAGCGCGCACAGGTGGGCGACGATCGGCTGCTCGACGTGCTCGACGCCGACACCACCTGGGCGCTGGTGTTCGCGGACGACGCGGGGACCGTCTACGTGCGTCGCGACGGCCCGTTGCGGTCGGTCGCTGAGCGCAGCGGCTACCGGCTCGCTCCCGCGGGGCGCATGAGCCTGGTGGCGCTCGGGGCGCGCATGGCCGGCGATCCCTCGCTCGCCCCGCGGGTGGAGGCCGAACTCCGCGAGCGCGCGGCGGCTTCACCGTGGGACTCGCACGACCTCGCCTGGCTCGCCGACCTGGCGATCGCGCACGGTCGCTACCAGGACGCGCGGGAGTTGCTCGAGCGGGCGCTCCGGGTCTCGCCCGCGCTCCTGCGCGGACACGAGCGTCTCGGGCTCATCGACCTCGCCCAGGGGCGCCCGCGCGAGGCGATCGCCGAGTTCCAGCGCGAGCGCGGGCGCGACCCGCACAGCCCACGGAACGCGCTGGACATGGGGAAGGCCTGGCGGCGCCTGGGCGAGCAGCGACGCGCCCGTGAGGAGTATCGACGTGAGCTGCGCGTGGACCCAGGGAATGCCGAGGCGCTGGATTCGCTCGCCGCGCTCGGAGGACCGTCCGAGCGCTAGAGCAGGCCGAAGATGGAGCGCTGCGCCACGACCAGCAGCCCGTGCGCCTGGATGCCCCACCAGAGCGTGAGCACGAGGGTCGCGAGCGCCGCGATCCTGCCCGGCATCGCCCACGCGATCTCCACCGGCTCGCCCTGGGGCTCCTGCATGTACATGGCGACCGTCACCCGCAGGTAGTAGAAGATCGAGACGACGCTGTTCAGCACGCCGACGATCACCAGCGGCACCAGCCCGGCCTTCACCGCCACGCTGAACACGTAGACCTTGCCCATGAAACCCGCCGTCGGCGGGATGCCGCCCAGCGACAGCATGAAGACGGTCATCGCGAGGGCGAGCCCCGGGTGTCGCGCGCCGAGGCCGGCCAGGTCGGAGAGCAGGACCCGCTCCTCCTGCTCGCGACCGAGCACGGCGAGCACGCCGAAGGCGCCCAGGTTCATGACCGAGTAGACCGCGAGATAGAAGAGCGCGGCCGAGCCGCCATCGAGGCCGCCTGCCACCACCGCGACCAGCAGGTAGCCGGCGTGGGCGATGCTCGAATAGGCGAGCATGCGCTTGAGGTTCGTCTGCAGCAGCGCCGTGACGTTGCCCACGGTCATGGTGAGGATCGCGATCCAGGAGAGCAGCGGCCGCCACTCGGTCTGCAGTCCTGGCAGCGCGACGATGACCAACCGCAAGAGCGCCGCGAACCCCGCGGCCTTGGCTCCCGCCGACATGAATCCGGTGACGGTGGTCGGCGCGCCTTCGTAGGCGTCGGGGGTCCACATGTGGAAGGGCACCGCCGCCACCTTGAAGCCGAGGCCGACCAGCACCAGCAGCCCGCCCATGACGAGCATCGGATTGCCGAGCAGGGGCGAGTCGCCGAGGAACATCCCCATGCGGGTGAGGTTCGTGGTCCCGGTGGCGCCGTAGAGCAGCGCGATGCCATACAGCAGGAAGCCGCTCGCGAAGGCGCCGAGCAGGAAGTACTTGAGCGCCGCCTCGCTCGAATCGAGGCGTGTCCGCCGGAAACCGACGAGCACGTAGAGGGCGAGCGACATCAGCTCGAGCCCCAGGAAGATGGTGATGAGATCGCTCGATGCCGCCATGAGGATCATGCCGAGCGTGGCCGACAGCAGCAGCGCGTAGTACTCGCCATGGTTGATGCGGGTGCGCTTGACGTAGTCCCACGACTGAAGCACCGCCACCACTCCGATCGCGCAGAACAGCAGCGTGAAGAACACCGTGAACCCGTCGTGGACGAACATCCCCTCGAACAGCACGCGCTTGGCGTCGCGCACGCGGAACACGCTCAGGCCCGCCGCCACCAGGGTGAGGAGGGCCACGATCGCGCCGCGGTCGCTGCGCGCACGCGAGGGCAGGAACTCGAGCAGCAGCACGAGCATCGCGCCGACGCTCAGGGCCAGGACGGCGCCCAGCGCCCACCAGTCGACGGCGATCAGGGTCGGAGGCTGGAAGGGCATCATCGCGAGCCCGGCCCGCCGGAGAGCATCCGCTCGGTCGCCTGGATGCGGGACTTGCACAGGGTGATCGTCCGGTCGAGCGTGGGCTGGACGCGGTCGAGAATCGGTTGCGGGTACACGCCCATCCAGAAGATGAGGAGGATGAGCGGCGCGAACACCAGCCGCTCGCGGCGCGAGAGATCGCTGAGCTTCTCGTTCTCGACGTGGGTGATGGGCCCGAAGAACACGCGCTGGAACATCCACAGCATGTAGACGGCGGAGAGGATGACGCCGGTGGCGGCGATGATCGCCCACGCCGGGTTGGCACGGAATGCGCCGAGCAGGACCAGGAACTCGCCCACGAAGCCGTTGGTCCCGGGCAGCCCGATCGAGGAGAGCATGACGATCAGGAAAATCGAGGCGTAGACGGGCATCGGCTTCCAGAGCCCGCCGAAGTCGGCGATCAGGCGCGTGTGACGCCGTTCGTACACCACACCCACGAGGAGGAACAGCGCCCCGGTGGAGACACCGTGGTTGAGCATGGTCATCATGCCGCCGGCCATCCCCTGCGCGTTGAGCGCGTAGAGCCCGAGCATGCAGAAGCCGAGATGGCTCACCGACGAGTACGCGACCAGCTTCTTGAGATCCGGCTGCACCATCGCCACCAGCGCGCCGTAGATGATCCCCACCAGCGCCAGTCCGACGATCCACGGGGTGAAGTGCGCCGAGGCGGTCGGGAACAGCGGCATGGCGAAGCGCACGAAACCGAACGTGCCCATCTTGAGGAGCACGGCCGCCAGGATGACGGACCCGGCGGTGGGGGCTTCGACGTGCGCGTCGGGCAGCCAGGTGTGCAGGGGGAACATCGGCACCTTGATGGCGAACGCGAACGCGAACGCCAGGAACAGCCAGGTCTGCTCGGCGCCCGTGAGCGGGAGCGCGTAGAACGCGTCGAGCGCGAAGGTCGGCACGCCGGTCAGCGCACGGTTGTGGAAGTAGAGCCACAGGATCGCGACCAGCATGAGCACGCTGCCGGCCATCGTGTAGAGGAAGAACTTGACCGCCGCGTAGACGCGGCGCGCCCCGCCCCACACGCCGATGAGCAGGTACATCGGGATCAGCATCGCTTCCCAGAAGACGTAGAACAGCAGCAGGTCGAGCGAGAAGAAGGTGCCCAGCATCGCCGCCTCGAGCACCAGCAGCAGCGCGTAGAACTCGCGCTCGCGCTTCTCGACCGCCGACCACGCGCTGACCACCACGATCGGCGTGAGGACGGTGGTGAGCAGTGTCAGCAGCACCGCGACCCCGTCGACGCCCAGGTGATAGCTGGCCCCGAGCCCCGGCAGCCACGCCCGCTGCTCCGCGAATTGCCAGCCCTCCTGTCCGGGCACGTAGCGCCACCAGAGCGGCAGCGAGAACGCCAGCTCGGCCAGCGAGGCGGCGGTGGCGAGCCAGCGAATGGCGCGTCCCGACGCACCGGGCAGCACGGCGATCAGCGCCGCGCTCAGGAGCGGGAAGAAGACGAGCCAGGAGAGCCAGGGGAAATCGTTCACGTCAGTGCCTCAGGAAGTGGGCGATGAGCGCGGCCACGCCGAGCGTGATGAAGAGCGCGTAGGTGCCGACCAGTCCGGTCTGGAACAGACGGAAGACCGCCGAGAGCCCCTCGAAGGTGTAGGCGACGCCGTTGACGGTGCCGTCGACGACCTTCGTGTCCCAGAACCGCCACAGCCGGTCGCCGGTCCAGGTGACGAAGCGGACCACCGTGCCCTGATAGAATTCGTCGACCCAGTACTTGTTGAGCAGCGCGCGGTGGAGCACCGGCATCCGTTCGGCGATCGGCTCGACCCGCGGTCCTGTGACGGTGCGCCCGTAGAGCCGGAATCCCATGGCGATGCCGAACGCCGCCACGGCGACCGACACGACGATCAGCGCCCATTCCGCGCCGGCAGAGAGATGGTGCGCCGCGGCGGCGCCCGCGGGTGCGTCCGCGAACACCGGCTCGAGCCAGCGCTCCAGCGCGTGCCCGCCCGCCTGGAACGGCAGGCCCACCCATCCACCCACGACCGACAGCACCGCGAGCACGACCAGCGGCGCGATCATGATGGCCGGCGATTCGTGCAGGTGATGTTCCGCCTCGTGGGTGAGCCGCGACTCGCCACGGAAACAGAGCAGGTAGAGCCGGAACATGTAGAAGGCGGTCAGCGCGGCCCCGAGCAGTCCCACGATCCACACGCCGTAGTGCCCTGAGGCGAACGCCGAGGCGAGGATCTCGTCCTTGCTGAAGAACCCCGAGAGCGGCGGCATCCCGGCGATCGCCAGCGTGGCGACCAGCATCACCCCGTGCGTCCAGGGCAGCCTCGGGGCGAGACCCCCCATCCGCCGCAGATCCTGCTCGTCCGAGAGCGCGTGGATGACGGAGCCCGCGCCCAGGAACAGCAGCGCCTTGAAGAACGCATGGGTCATCAGGTGGAAGATGCCGGACCCGAAGGCGCCCACGCCGCAGGCGAAGAACATGTAGCCGAGCTGGCTCACCGTGGAGTAGGCGAGCACGCGCTTGATGTCGTTCTGGGCCACGCCGATGGTGGCGGCGAACAGCGCGGTGGCGGCCCCGATCACCGCCACCACCTCGAGTGAGACCGGCGAGAGCTGGAACGGGACGTGGCAGCGCGCCACCATGTAGACGCCGGCGGTGACCATGGTCGCGGCGTGGATGAGCGCCGAGACCGGGGTCGGCCCCTCCATGGCGTCGGGAAGCCACGTGTAGAGGGGGATCTGGGCGCTCTTGCCGGTGGCCCCGAGGAACAGCGCCAGCGTGGCGAAGGTGATGGCGACCGAGCCGACCGCGAACACGTGCGGGGCCACCGCGAACAGTCGCTCGTAGTTCACGCTCCCGCCCCAGGCGAACAGCGTCAGCACGCCCAGCAGGAAGCCGAAGTCGCCGATGCGGTTGACGATGAACGCCTTCTTCCCCGCCTCGGCGGCCGAGGGACGCTCGTACCAGAATCCGATCAGCAGGTACGAGCAGAGCCCCACGCCCTCCCAGCCGACGAACATCTCGAGGAAGTTGTCCGCGAGCACCAGCGTGAGCATCGCGAACATGAAGAGGTTGAGATAGAGGAAGAAGCGCCGGAACGAGGCATCGTGGCTCATGTAGCCCACGGAGTAGACGTGGATCAGGAAGCCGACGCCGGTCACCACCAGCACCATGACGGCCGAGAGTGGATCCAGGAGATAGGCTACGTCCGCCGAGAAATCGCCCACGCGCATCCACGTGTAGATCGTCTCGGTGATCGAGCGCTGGTCCACGGGGAGTGCGGCGAGGATCAGGACCGCGCGCACCGCGAACAGGAAGGCCGCCCCCACCGCGCCGCACGCCAGCCAGGCGGTGCCCCGCTTGCCGAGCCGGTCGCCCAGCAGCAGGTTGAGCCCCACGGCCGCCAGCGGCAGCGCGGGGATGATCCACAACAGGGGTCGCGGCTCCGTCACGTCCTATCCCTTGAGCAGGTTGATCTCGTCCACGTACACCGTCTCCTTGAGACGGAACACGTTGACGATGATGGCGAGCCCCACCGCGACCTCGGCGGCGGCGACCGTCATGACGAAGAACACGAACACCTGCCCATCGAGCGAGCCGAGGTGCCTCGCGAACGCCACGAACGCCAGGTTGGCGGCATTCAGCATCAACTCGATCGACATGAAGATGATGAGCGCGTTGCGGCGCACAAGCACACCGACCACGCCGATCACGAACACCACGGCACTCAGGGCCAGCATCCACGACAGCGGGATCATGAGGACTCCTTCGCATCCCGGGCGGCGTCCGGAGCCGGCGCGGGATGGGCGCTCGGACCGCGGCCCTTGGCGATGACCACCGCGCCGACCATCGCCACCAGCAGCAGGATCGAGGTGATCTCGAACGGGAACAGGTAGCGCGAGTAGAGGAGCATGCCGATCGCCTGCGTGTTCCCGACCGGCGGCGTCATCGACAGCTCGGTCGTGACGGGTCCCGCCGACCAGTGGCGTCCGAACAACCACAGGCTCTCGGCCAGCAGCACCGCGCCCAGGAGCCATCCGGCGCCTCGTCGCAGCGCCAGGTGGACGCCGTGCTCCACGTCCAGCTTGAGGTTCAGGTACATGACGACGAACAGGAACAGCACCATGATCGCGCCGGCGTAGACGATCACCTGCACCATGGCGACGAACTCGGCGTGCAGGAGCAGGTAGATCCCAGCCAGCGAGCAGAACGCGAGGACGAGGAACAAGGCGCTCGTCACCGGGTTCTTGTGCAGGATGACCATCAGGCTGCACCCCACCATCAGCGCCGCGAACGCGACGAACAGGGCCGGGATCATCCCTGGGCCCTCCACCACACGAACACCGCGGTCACGACGATGTTGCCGAGTGCGAGCGGCAGCAGCACCTTCCAGCCCAGGTTCATGAGCTGGTCGTAGCGCAGACGCGGGAAGGTCCAGCGCACCCAGATGAAGAAGAACAGCAAGGCTCCGAGCTTGGCGAAGAACCAGATGAACTTGAGCGAGTCGGGCAGCCACGGCCCGTTCCAGCCCCCCAGGAACAGCGTGACGGCGATGCACGAGATGGAGATGACGTTCGCGAACTCGCCCAGGAAGAAGAGGCCGAACTTCATGCTCGAGTACTCGGTGTGGAAGCCGGCGACCAGCTCGGCCTCGGCCTCGGGCAGGTCGAAGGGCGCGCGGTTGGTCTCGGCCAGCGCGGTGATCATGAAGATCCCGAACGCCAGCGGCTGGAAGGCCACGAACCACCACTGCTGTTGCGCCTTGACGATGTCCACCAGCGAGAGCGAACCGGCCATGAGCAGCACGCCGATGGTCGAGAGGCCCATCGCCAGCTCGTAGGAGATCATCTGCGCCGAGGACCTGAGCCCCCCGAGCAGCGCGTACTTGTTGTTCGAGGACCAGCCGCCCAGGGTGATCGCGTAGACGCCCAGGCTCGACATGGCGAGGAACAGCAGCAGGCCGACGTTGATGTCGGTCACCTGCAACGCCCCCTGCGGACCGAACGGCACGACCGCGAACGTCACGAGCGCCGGGATGACCGCCAGCATGGGCGCGATGTGGAAGATGACCTTGTTGGCACCCGCCGGGGTGAACTCCTCCTTGAAGAAGAGCTTCAGGACGTCGGCGGCCGGCTGCAGCAGTCCGAAGGGCCCGACGCGGTTCGGTCCGACGCGCGCCTGCATGTGGCCGGCGATCTTGCGCTCCGCGAAGATCATGTAGGAGACCACCGTCAGCATCGTGAAGAGGATGGCGACGATCTTGACGAGCGCCCACACCACGAACTGGACGTCGGGATTACTCCACAGCGCGGCCATCCCACCCCCTCCCCGCGTGCCTCATGCGCTCACGGTCTCGGACGCCATCGCGCGGCTCGCGCGCACCCGCAGGCCGCTGCCCGATGGGGCGCCGAGCCGGTTCAGCTCGACCTCGGCGTGCGCGTAGGGCACGAACACGCTCCCCACGGGAACGGTCTCGTCCAGGACCACCGGCAGTCGCACGGAGCCGTTCGTCCCGCGCAGCTCGATCGCTTCGCCATCCGCAAGCCCCAGCCGGTTCGCCTCGACCGGGTGGAGTGCGGCGCGCGCGCCTTTCGCCAGCCTCGGCAGCAGCTCGCCACGGTGCGAGAGACTCCCCTGGAGGAACAACGTGCCGCCGGAGAGGAGCCAGAGCCCCTCGCCCGCCGCGGCGGGAGCGCCGGAGGTTGGCGCGCCGGCGGAGGGAGCGAGCGAGCCGGCGACCGCGGGCGCGCCTTCGGACATCCACTGGGGCCCGAGCGGCACCAGCGTCGCCCAGCTCATGTCGCGGTATCCCGGCACCACGCGCGCGATCTCGCGGAAGACGTCCTCGGCGCCGCGGTACGACCAGCGGGCGCCCAGTGCCTGCGCCACCGACTGGATGATCTCCCAGTCGGGCTTGCAGCCCTTGCGCCACGCGAGTGCCCTGACGGTCTTTTGCAGCCGGCGCTCGCAGTTCACCACCACGCCCTCCTTCTCGGCGAAGGCGTTGGCCGGGAAGACGACGTGGGCGGCTTGTGCCGTCCCGGTGAGGAACAGCTCGCTCACGATCACCAGCTCGGCGCGCGCGAGCGCGCGCTCGGCGAGTTCCCGGTCGGGAGCGCTGCGCAGCCAATGGTCGCCCACGATCCACAGCGCCTTGATGCGGCCGTCGGCCGCGGCGGCGAGGATCTCGGGCGCGCTCATGCCGGGACCCAGATCCAACGTCGCGCCCCACGCCTGCTCGAACGGCACGCGCGCCGCCGCGTCGCTGGTCCTCGCGTAGCCCGGCAGGCAGTCGGGCGTCAGCCCCATGTCGAGCGCGCCCTGCGTATCGTTCTGTGGACCGAGGTACATCACGCTCGAGCCCTCGCTCGTGAGCGCCCCGCTGATCCAGCCCAGGTTCTCGATCGCCTGAAGCAACGCGGGCGCCTGCGGATGTTCGGCGACCGCCCGGCCGAACAGCACCGCCTTGCGACCGGCCTCGCGCAGGCGCTTGGCCGCCGCACGCACGGCCGCCGCGGGCACGCCGGTGAGTGTCTCGGTCTGCTCGGCGGTGGCACTCGAGAGCGACGCCTTGAGCGCCGGGAGCCCTGCCCCCACCTCCGACGGAAGTCCCTGCGGGTCGCCCAGGTCGAGTGCGGCGCGGGTCAATCCATCCAGGAGCGCAAGCTCGCTCCCGGGGCGGAGCGCCAGCCACTCGCCGCCGAACTTGGTGCGCGCGAGCTTCACGCGGCGCGGATGGGCGACCGTCAGATGGAGGCCGTGCTGGTGCTGGCCGCGGATGAGCTGGGCCTGCGCGAACGGCGACTCGCCCTGGAGGTCCTCGCCGATGACCAGGACCTCCTGCGCCAGAAGCAGCTGGTCGAAGGAGAGCGCCGCCCGACCGCCACCCGTCGCCTTGAGGAGTGCCGCGCCATCGACACGCGTGGTGAAGCGCGTGCGCGCATCCACGTGCGGGGTGCCCAGCACCGCGCGCGCCAGCTTCTGGAAGAGGTACGCCTCCTCGAGGTTGAGTTTCTCCCCGCCGAGGAAGGCGATGGCACCCGGCCCGTGCACGGCGGCGATCTCCCGG
Source organism: Candidatus Eiseniibacteriota bacterium (assembly GCA_041492985.1). Lineage (GTDB taxonomy): Bacteria > Eisenbacteria > RBG-16-71-46 > RBG-16-71-46 > RBG-16-71-46 > WS-11. Next base: position 1,209 of record JBGPXY010000090.1, on the reverse strand, counting down.
AGGCGGGAGGCCGCATAGGCCACCGCCTCGTCCTGGTTCGCCGGGCTCAGTCCCCCACCCAATCGCACCAGGGGCGAGGTGAGGCGCTCGGGGCTGTTCACGAACTCGTAGCCGAACCGGCCGCGCACGCACAGGTATTCCTGATTCACGCCGCGGAACTCGGTCCCGCGGGCGCGGAGCACCTCGTTGCCGCGCACGCCCAGCCGCACGGAGCATCCGTTCGCGCAGTAAGGGCAGATGGTGACGTGTTGCCGCAGGTCCCAGGGACGCGCCTTGAAGCGATAAGGGAGTGCGGTGAGCGCCCCGACCGGACACACCTCGACGCAGTTGCCGCACTGCTCGCAGTCGAGCGGCTGGCGGTCGAACGAGGAGATCTCGGTCCACACGCCCCGCTGGTGCGCGGTCAGCGCGTCGTCGCCCATCACCTCGTCGCAGTACCGCACGCAGCGCATGCAGACGATGCAGCGGTTGGCCTCCTTCTTCACCACCGGGCCCAGGTCCTCGGAGTCGAAGGTGCGCTTGGCCTCGTCCATGCGCGAGAAGTCGCTGCCGAAGGCGAACGCGAGATCCTGCAGCTGGCACTCGCCGCCCTCGTCGCAGACCGGGCAGTCGAGCGGATGGTTGACGAGCAGGAACTCCATGACGCCCTTGCGCGCCTTGACCGCGACCTCCGACTCGGTGCGCACGTGCATCCCGTCGGCGACCGTGGTGGTGCAGCCGGTCTGCACCTTGGGCATCCAGGCGATCTCGGCTCGGCCGTCGGCCGCGAGGGCCGGCTTCCGGTCGGGGCCGAGCTTCGGCATGCCCACCTCGACGACGCAGATGCGACAGGCGCCGAGCGGTGGCAGCTTGGCGTGCGAGCAGAAGATCGGGACGTGCGTCTCGGCGACGCGGGCGGCGTCGGTGACCAGCGTCCCCGCCGGCACCTCGACCGTGCGTCCGTTGATGGTGACCTTGCAGAGGGCACTCATGCGGACACCCCGGCAGGCACTCTCGACGAGGCCGCGGCGCGGCGGTTGACGAGGCAGCGCTTGTTGCGGACGTGGTACTCGAACTCGTCGCGGAAGTGCTTGATCGCCCCCATCACCGGCATCGCCGCGGCATCGCCCAGCGCGCAGAACGACTTGCCCAGGATGTTGTCCGAGACGTCGTAGAGCAGGTCGATGTCCTGCTCGCGGCCGTGGCCGCTCTCGATGCGCTCGAAGACCT
>JBGPXY010000116.1:0-8909 GCA_041492985.1 Candidatus Eiseniibacteriota bacterium | reverse complement strand
TCGACGAAGTGGTCGCCGCGGTGTTCCGAGCACCCCGCTCGTACACGTGCGAGGACGTGATCGAGCTGTCGTGTCATGGCGGGGCCCTGTCCGCCCGTCGCATCCTCGCCGGTTTGCTCGCGGCCGGGGCGCGACTGGCCGATCCGGGAGAGTTCACGCTGCGGGCCTATCTCAACGGCCGCATCGACCTCGCCCAGGCCGAGGCCGTGGCCGATCTCATCCACGCCGAGACCGCCGGAGCGCACGACCTGGCGCTCGCCCAACTCGGCGGCGAGCTCTCGCGCCGGATCGCGGCGCTGACGGAGCGCGTCACCGACGCGGTGGCCGAGGTCGAGGCGCGGGTCGACTTCGCCGAGGACGTGGGCGGCGTCGAGGTGCCCGAGCACGTGATCGCCGCGATCGCCGAGGTGGACCGCGATCTCGCCGACCTGCTGGCGAGCTCGCCCTACGCGCGCGCCGTGCGCGAAGGGGTGCGTGTGCCGCTGGTCGGGCGCCCGAACGTGGGCAAGTCGTCGCTCTTCAACGCCCTGCTGGGCGAGGCGCGCGCCATCGTCACCGACGTGCCGGGCACCACGCGCGATCGGGTGAGCGAGGCGATCGAGCTGGCGGGCATCCGCGTGACGCTCTCGGACACCGCCGGTCTGCGCGACACCGAGGACGCGGTGGAATCCATCGGCGTCGCGCGTTCGCGTGAGACCCTCGCCGAGTGCGCGATCGCCCTGTGGGTGGTGGACGCGGCCGCACCGCTCGGGCCCGAGGATCGACGCATCGCCGGCGATCTCGCCGCCAGGCCCGTGCTGGTGGCCCTCAACAAGTGCGATCGGCCGGCAATGACCCGTGCGACCGACGTCGAAGCGCTCCTGGACGGTGGACCGCGGCGGATCGTCGGCGTCTCGGCGACCGGCGGCGAGGGACTCGATGCGCTGCGTGGCGCGCTGGCGGAACTCCTGGGCGCGGGCGCGGCCGCGGGCGGCGTGGCGGGCGCGGTGGGGAACCTCCGGCACGTCGACGCGCTGGAGCGCGCCCGCGCCGGGCTCGAGCGCGCGACGTGCGCGGCCCGCGAGCACAGCCCGGGCGAGATCGTGGCGCTGGAACTGCGCGAAGCACTCGCCGCGCTGGGCGAGGTGACCGGCCGGTCGGTGGGCGAGGATCTGCTGGAGCGGATCTTCAGCCGCTTCTGCGTGGGGAAATGATGGTCGATCCCGCCGCCTCCGGAGTCGCCGGCCCATCGCGCGATCAGGTGTTCGACGTCGTCATCGTCGGCGCCGGTCACGCGGGATGCGAGGCGGCGGTGGCGTGCGCCAAGCTCGGGCTGCGCGTGGCGCTCGTGACCGTGAAGCTCGAGGACACGGCGAAGATGTCGTGCAACCCGGCGATCGGCGGCATCGCCAAGGGCCACATGGTGCGCGAGATCGACGCGCTCGGCGGCGTGATGGGGGTGATCACCGACCGCGCGGGCATCCAGTTCAAGATGCTGAACCGCGGCCGCGGCCCCGCGGTGTGGTCGCCGCGCGCCCAGTGCGACAAGGCGCGCTATTCGGAGGAGATGACGGCGCTGCTCGCCGGGACACCGGGCATCGAGCGCCTCGCCGGGGTGGTGAATCGCGTGCGCTCGGCGGACGGGCGGGTGCGCGGTGTCGAGCTGGCCGACGGTCGCGTGCTCGAATGCCGGGCGGCGGTGATCACGCCGGGCACGTTCCTCAACGGGCTGATCCACATCGGCCCCAGGCAGATCGCGGGGGGAAGGATCGGCGAGCACGCGGCGCGGGCGCTGAGCGAGTGCCTCGCCGACCTCGGGCTCGAGCGCGGCCGGCTCAAGACCGGCACGCCGCCGCGTCTGCACCGCGACTCGATCGATTGGGCACCGCTGGCACCGCAGCCGGGCGACGAACCTCCGGTCCCGTTCTCGCACTGGACCGACCGTCTCGAGCTGGACCAGGTGCTGTGCCATCTCACCAGCACCAACCAGCGCACGCACGAGGTCATCCGCCGGAACCTCCACCTGTCGCCGCTCTACTCGGGCGCGATCAAGGGGACCGGCCCGCGCTATTGCCCGTCGCTCGAGGACAAGGTGGTCAAGTTCCCGGAGCGGACCACGCATCACATCTTCCTCGAGCCCGAGGGGCGGGACGTGGACGAGATCTACGTCAACGGGGTCTCGTCGAGCCTGCCCGAGGAGGTGCAGCTGGAGTTCGTGCGCACGGTGCGCGGGCTCGAAGCGGCCGAGATGCTGCGCCCCGGCTACGCGGTCGAGTACGACTTCGTGCTGCCGCACCAGCTCAAGCCCACGCTCGAGGTGAAGTCGGTGCCCGGGTTGTTCCTCGCCGGGCAGATCTGCGGCACCTCGGGATACGAGGAGGCCGCCGCGCAGGGATTGATCGCCGGCATCAACGCCGCGCGGCAGGTCCTCGGTCGCGCGCCGTTCGTGCTGCGGCGCGACCAGGCATACATCGGCGTGCTGGTCGATGACCTGGTGACGCGCGAGCACCGCGAGCCCTATCGGATGTTCACCTCGGCCGCCGAGCATCGTCTGCTGCTGCGCGCCGACAACGCCGATGAGCGGCTGAGCGAACTGGGTCACGCGCTCGGGCTGCTCACCGACCAGCAGGTGGAGCGCGTCCGGGCCAAGTCCGCGGCACTCGATGCCGAGGAACGACGCCTGGCGCGCGTGATGGTGAGCGTGGCACCGAGCGCGCCGGCCGTGGCGTCCGCTCCCGTCCCCGCGCTGGCGGGTGCGCCGGCCACCGCGCCGGCGCCCCTGGCGCGGGCGCTCGATCTGCTCGCCCGCCCCGAAGGATCGATCCGCGCGCTGCGCGAGGCGGGCGTCGTCTGCGACCTGCCGGACGAGTGGGCCGCCTGCCTCGAGGTGCGCGTGCGCTATCGCGGCTACATCGAACGACAGCAGCGCACCGCCGAACGGATGAACTCGCTCGAAGGCGTGGCGCTGCCCGACGAGCTGTGGGTGCGCGAACTGGTCGGACTCTCGAGCGAGGCGCGCGAGAAGCTGGCTCGTTGGAGGCCCGCGTCTCTCGGACAGGCGGCGCGCATCGCGGGCGTATCACCCGCCGACGTCGCCGTGCTGATGGTCCATGCGCGGCGGACCGACCGCGCGGCGCCCCGCGAGGATGCCGCCGCGCGCGAAGGAGCGCCCGCGGAGGCCTGAGGCGTCTCGCCGGGGCGTGATAGATTGCGCTCCTGATGACCACGCGACGCGGTAGCCCCAGCCCCACAGCGCGACGCTCGGGACCCGCGTCCCGCGGGCCCCGCGACCGGGCCCGCGCCCCGCGAGGGCCACAAGGCCGCACCCGAACGGCGCGAGGGCCACGAGACTGGGCCCGCCCCGCAATGGGTCCGCAGAATCGCAGCGGTGCGCCACTGGGTTCGCAGGGGCAGCCTCGCGCCGCGAGTGGCCCCGGAGACGGGACCGGCGCGCCTCGTGGGCCACGAGCACGGTCCGGCACGGCGCGCGGGCCACGGCGCGGGCCCGGCGCCGCACTCGGGCCCCAGCGCGGGCCGGGCGCCACGCGCGGGCCTCAGCGCAGGTCCGGCGCCACGCGCGGTCCAGGAGACCGGCCCCGGACCAGCCGAGGATCACAAGTCAGTGGCCGTGCCTGGCGCGGTCCCGGGCGTGCACAGGGCTCATCGGACGCCTCGCGCACCGCGCGCGGCACTTCGTCTCGCAGCGCTCCACGCGCGTCCGCGCATCGCGCGCCCCGCGCGACGCACGGCACCCCGCCGCGCACGTCGCAGCGCGATGCCAAGCGCCCGCCGCGGAGCATCACGCCGGGGGCCCTCGATGGCACGATCGGGCGGCAACCATGGGACGCCCTGCAGGGGCCATTGCTGCAGGCCGGCGTCGACGCGAACGAGGCGGTCGAGCAGCTGCGCCGGTACTCGCGCCTGCTCCTCGAATGGAATCGCTCAGCCTCCAACCTCATCTCGCGCAACGATGAACCAAGGATCGTCGAACGCCATCTGCTGGAGTCCATCGCTCCGGCTCACTGGTTGAAGGAGTCGGGCTGCGCCAAGTGGATCGACTTCGGCTCGGGTGCCGGGCTGCCGGCGCTGCCGCTCGTGATCGCGGGGCTCGCTGGCCACTGGACGCTGGTCGAATCGCGGCGAACCAAGACTCTCTTCATCCGGAAGGCCATCCAGGAACTCGGGCTCTCGAACGTCGTGACGGTGAACGATCGCCTCGAGAACTTCGTCGCGGATCCCGCCAACACCGCGGCCTACGATGGGTTCACGTCGCGGGCGACGCTCAGGCTGGGCCCGACGCTCGCCCTCGCCGCGCGCGTCATCGCCCCTGGCGGGTGTGCGTTCCTCTGGAAAGGCAGCGGCCGGGAGGAGGAGATGCAGCAGGAGGCCGAGTGGCGAGGCGCCTGGGAGCACACCGGCATCCTCGGGGTCGGCACAGGACCCAATGTAGTCGTCAGATTCATAAGGAAGTCAGACGAATAGAACATTTTGAGTAGCCTTGTTCCACGTGGAACTTCTCGCTTGTTCCGCGCCTCGTCCGATTGGTACTTTGGGCGCGCCGCTCAGCCTCCGTTCACACCTCCTCAATAAGGTGGGCAGGAAGTCCGCCCCCGCGTGCAGGGAATGGGACGCGTCATCGCAATCGCCAGCCAAAAAGGCGGCGTAGGCAAGACCACGACGGCGATCAACCTCGGCGCCTGCCTCGCGCAGGAGAGCCGCCGCGTGCTCCTGCTCGACATCGACCCTCAGGGGAGCTCGACCAGCGGTCTCGGCATCAACGGGAACGATCAGCGCACGACCATCTATGAGGCGTTGATCGGCCACGCCGAGCTTCGCCAGGCCGTCGTGCCGACCGCGCTCGCCAACCTCGACCTCGTGCCCGCCGGGCAGAGTCTCTCCGGTGCGGAGGTGGAACTGGTCGGCATGATGGCGCGCGAGACCCGGCTCAAGCAGTGCCTCGTCCCGTTGCGGCAGGAGTACGACTACATCCTGATCGATGGTCCGCCATCGCTCGGGCTGCTGACCGTCAACGCCCTGACGGCTGCCGACTCGGTCCTGATCCCGCTCCAGTGCGAGTACCTGGCGCTCGAGGGGCTCACCCAGTTGGTGGCGGCGATCCGGCTGGTCCAGGACCAACTCAATCCCGGTCTGCGAATCGAGGGTGTCCTCCTGACGATGTTCGACGCTCGCCTCAACCTTTCGCAGCAGGTGGCGGAGGAGGCCAGGAAGTTCTTCGCCGAACGCGTCTACAAGTCAGTCATCCCACGCAATGTCAGGCTGAGCGAGGCCCCCTCGTTCGGCAAACCGATCGTGCTTTACGACCCACACAGCACAGGCGCCGAGAGCTATCGCGAGTTGGCGCGGGAGGTGATGAACCATGCATAGAAAGGCACTCGGAAGAGGACTCGAAGCGTTGATCCCGGTCGCCGTCGCGACCGAATCCGTCGAGGCAGCCGGCGCGGGCCCCCTCCATCTCTCCATCGCCGATGTGGCGCCCAATCCGTTTCAGCCCCGGTCGCGATTCGACGACGCGGCACTCAAGGAGCTGGCCTCATCGATCAAGGCGACCGGTGTGCTCCAGCCCGTGCTCGTGCGACACCAGGCCAACGGCTACCAGCTGGTCGCCGGGGAGCGGCGCCTGCGCGCGGCGCAGATCGCCGGGCTGGCGACCATCCCCGCGATCATCCGGGACGTCGACGACCGGGAGATGATGGAGCTGGCGCTGATCGAGAACGTCCAGCGCGAGGACCTGAATCCCATCGACGAGGCCAAGGCGTACAAGGCACTCGTGAGCACCGTCGGGCTCACGCACGACCAGCTCTCCGAGCGCGTGGGCAAGCAGCGGAGCTCGATCAGCAATGCGCTCCGGCTGCTCGGTCTGCCGCCCGAGGTCCAGGACATGGTTTCACGTGGAACCTTGAGCGCCGGCCACGCGCGCGCGCTGCTCAGCCTCGAAGCTGCAGGCGAGCAGATGGCTGCGGCCCGCTACGTTCAGTCGAAGGGTTTCTCGGTCCGGCGTACCGAGGCGTTCGTGAACCGCAAGCTGAGGCGTTCCCATACCCGGCCGCGCGCGACCAAGCCCAATGGGCTCGGTGAATGGGAGACGCGACTTCAGCAGCGCTTCTCGACCCGCGTCACGATCAGTCCGGGGCGAAAGGGTGGAACGGTCGAGTTCGAGTACTACGGGCAGCCCGACCTGGAGCGACTCCTCGAGGCCTGGGGAGTTCTCTAGTCATTGTCATCATGTCTCATCGAGTGTTTCGTGTGACTGCTGGCGCGCCCGGATGGGATGCGCTCAACCGAACTGCGGATCTGCATCCGCATGCTGACGCCATCGCGCCGGATCCCCGGCGCGCACGGCTGCCAGGGAAGGGAGCACGTTGATCAAGTTCCGCTCACGACCCGCAACCCCGGAGGCCGCACCGCCCGCCACCACCGTCCTTGGTGTCGGCGCGAACTTCCGCGGGACACTGATGGTCACCGGGACGCTGCGCATCGATGGAGAGTTCGAAGGTGACATCCTTCACTGCGAGCGGCTGGAGATCGGCGAGCACGGGGTGATGCGCTCGGACGTCGAGGTGAAGGAGGCCGTCATCGAAGGCCGTGTGCACGGGAACATCCGCGCGCTCGGCACGCTCGAGATGAAGGCGGGCGCCCGCGTCGAGGGCGATGTCGCGGCGATGAGCGTGATCATCGAGCCCGGCGTGTTCTACACCGGCCGCTGCACCATGCTCGAGCACGGTGCCGACTCGGTCGAGCTGGATACACAGCGGACGCGGCCACGGGAATACGCGCGTGACTAGATGCGAGCCCTGACGCCGCTCGTCGTGCTCGCGCTGTTGGTTGCGGATCCTTCACCGCGCGATGCGACAGCGGCCAGGCGCCCAGCCGCGGACCGATTCGTGGCTGCCGATTCTCTCCACTGGCCGGCCAGCACCGAAATCCTCCGCTTCGAGAACCTCGAGGGGATCGTGCTGCTCCGCGCGGGTCTGCACGGACGCGCCGGCGCGGATACCAGCGGCCCGCTCGCGCTCGATACCGGAGCCGGATTCCTCGCCCTCGATCTCGGACTCGCGCGCCTGCTCGGTCTCGAGGACAGCGCCGGCACCACGGAAGCCGTCGACATCGCCGAATACCCGCTCCCACGCCTCACGCTCGGATCCTGGACGATGGACCAGGTCGAGCCGGTGCTCACGGTGGACGCCGAGGTGGTGCGGCGTGTCTGTGATCGACCCGTGTTGGGGTTGCTCGGTCAGAAGCTGGTGCGTGACCGGGCGGTGTGGATCGACTATCGCGAGCAGGTGGTGGCGCTCATCCCGGTGGCGCCGTTCACCGACGTCGAGGAGCTGCCATCGGCTGGAGCGGACGAGCGCTCGGGCGAGCGACGCGCGCCCTCGGATTCGGCCCGTGCCGCGGCCCAGAGCGCCGCGACGCTCGGGCGCTCGCGGGAGCTGCTCGCCGGCGTGCTGACGCGGGGCGCGGTGGGCGTGCGATTCTCGCTGGCGGGCGACGGGAAGATGCTGGTCCACGGCGCGGTCTCGGACCCGCGCCCCCCGCACTTCAGCAAGCGACTCAATCTACTGGTCGACACCGGTGCGACCAAGTGCGTGCTCTTCGAGGATGCTCTCGCCTCCCGCGTGCTCCATGCTGACGCTTGGCCGGCCCTGCGCGGTCTGTCGGCGCCGACGCTGATCGGCGCCGCGGAGGCACGCATCGCCCGCCTCCCGGCGCTCGAGCTCGAGGCCGAGGGTGGGCCGCTGCGTCTCGAGCGAGTCGACACCGGAGTGATCACCAGCGAGCTCGGCCAGGTCCTCTCTCGCGTGACGCACGAGACCATCCACGGGTTGGTCGGCTACTCGTTCCTCAAGCGCTTCCGCGTGGTCGTGGACTACCCGGACGGCGTGCTGTGGCTCGATCCGATCCCCGACTATCGTGACGACCGCCCGCTCGAGTACTGCCACGTGGGACTGCAACTCGAGCGCCAGGGTGCAGCCGTGATCGTGACCGGCGTCGCCGACGATTCTCCCGCGGCGCGGGCCGGGATCGCGCGAGGCGACGAGGTGATCACGATGGACGGCGATGTTGCGCGCTCTCTGGACCTGGTCACCCTGACCCGGCGCATGGAAGGCGAGCCGGGCCACACCATCGCGCTCGTGATTCGCAGAGGCTCCGTTGACCACACCTACAAGCTCGTCCGGCGCCGACTCCTCTAGCGGGCGGTCGCTGGCGCGCGGCCGCGCGCTGGTGTTCGCGGCCACGGTGTTCTGGGGCACATCGGCGACCCTGGCACGTTTCGTCTTCCGCGACCGCCACGTGCCGCCGCTCAGCGTGGTCGAGCTGCGGCTGCTGATCGCGGTGTCGCTGCTCGGGCCGTGGCTCGCCTGGCGGAAGCCGGCGGCGCTGCGCATCCGGCAGGAGGACTGGGGCTACTTCCTGATCCTCGGGCTGTTCGGCGTCGCGGCGGTACAGGGCACCTACTACTACGCCATCGCCACGCTCGGCGTCGGGCTCGCCATCCTGCTGCAGTACGTGTCGCCGGCGCTCATCATCGCGTTCGAGGCGCTGCGTGGCGCCCGCGTGCGTCGCCCGGTGCTCCTGGCGGTCGTGGCGGCGCTCGCCGGCACGGCGCTGCTGGTCGGTGGCGTGGACCATGCGGCGCGTGCGATCCCCGCGCGCGGCTGGCTGGCGGGTGCCGGTGCTGCGCTCTCGTTCGCCTTCTACATCCTGTACTCGAAGCGCGGGCTCGCGCGTTACGCGCCCGAGACCGTGTTGTTCTATACGTTCCTGATCGCCGCCGGGTTCTGGGCGTGTGTCACACCGCTCCCGCGCATCCTCGCGGCCGGGTACGACGCGACGCTGTGGGCGATGTTCCTCGCGCTGGGCATCTTCTCGACGCTCGTCCCGTTCGTGTGCTTCTACGCCGGCCTGCG
>JBGPXY010000071.1:0-11877 GCA_041492985.1 Candidatus Eiseniibacteriota bacterium | reverse complement strand
GCCGCGTCCACCACCAGGCCGGCATCGCTCTCGCGCAGCGCCCCGGATTCCGCCGCGGCGCGGAGTAGCTCGACGGTGAGGCCAGCGTGGCCGGCGGCGCGCGCCCAGACGAACGGCAGCAGCGCGTCGGGGGCCGGCTGATTGAGCCGCGCGGCCGCCAGGCGGCCGACCGCGTCGGCGTCGAGGGCCCCGAGCGCCAGGCCTTCGGCCACGCCCGCCTCGCGCAGCACCTGTTCGTCCTCGGGTGGCGCACCGCCTGACTCCGTCGCTCCGCCGCGGCGCGCCAGGATCCAGCGCAGGGTCGCGGCCGCCGGGTGCATCACCAGGCGGCGGATGAAGGCCCGCGAGAGCGGGTCCAGGTGCTCGCTGTCGTCGAGGAGCACCAGACGTGAGCCATCCGGTTCGCCCGCGGAACGGGTCCACTCCGCGGCCGCATCCGCGAGTGTGCCCAGATCGCCTTCCGCGATCGTCCCGGTCGCGCCTTCGAACGCGGCCCGCGTGGCAGGGTCGAGTGTCGCGAGCCAGGCGTCGTCGGCTTCCGCCTCGCCGGCCCATCGCCGGAGCAGCGCCAGCGCCACGGCGGCCGAGCCGGTGAAAGCGCGGCACGCGAGGTGGGCGACGCGGCGTCCATGGAGCGCGGCGCGCGAGGCCAGCTCCCCCAGGAGGGCCGTCTTGCCCGCTCCGGCGTCGCCGGTGACGATCACCACGCGTGAGCGGCCCTCGCCGGAACGTGCCCACTGCTCGAGCCTCGCCAGCTCCTTCTCGCGGCCGACGACCACCACCGATCGCAGGCGCTCGGCCAGCGGCCGACGTGCGGCGGGATGGATGCGCTCCAGCTCGCGCCGCACCTCGGCCGCATCGCGCGGGCGTTGCGCCGGATCGGGCGCGAGCAGTCGCAGCACCAGCTGCACGAGTGCCGCGGGCGCTCCCGCCTGCTCGAGCGGTTGAGCGGCCGGCGGCCCGGACTGCTGCCGGCGCAGCAGCGACGACGGGCCATCCGCCTCGAACGCCGGGTGGCCGGCGACCAGGGTGAAGAGCGTGGCGCCGAGGCCGTAGAGGTCGGCGGCGCGCGAGGGCAGCTCGCCGCGCACCACCTCGGGTGCGGCGTACCCGGGCGTGCCGCGATGGCTCCGTTCGTCGCGCCCGAGCACCGCCGCGAGCCCGAAGTCGAGCAGGCGCACGCCGAGCGGGCGGGCACCCGCCGTCGGGCTCGGAAGCACGAGCAGGTTCGACGGCTTGAGGTCGCCGTGGATGACGCCCGCGGCGTGCAGAGCCTCGAGGCCCTGCGCGACCTGCGCCGCGACGAAGAACAGCGCCGGCCAGTCGCCGCGCGCGAGCGCACGGTCGGCCGCGAGGCCCGGCACGTACTCCATCGTGTAGTAGGGCGTGCCGTCGGGTGCGAAACCCAGTTCGTAGACGGCGACCACCGCCGGGTGACGCAGGCGCGTGAGCGCTTCGAACTCACGGCGCGTCAGCTCCGAGGCGGGCAGCGCGGTGCCGGGTCTCAGGCGCTTGAGGGCGACCTCGGTGCCGGTGGTGAGGTCGCGCGCGAGGAAGACCTCGCCCATGCCGCCGGAGCCGAGGCGCTTCAGCAGCACGTAACGACCGGCGAGTCGCTCGCTCATGGTTTGGCTCCGACGGGTGGGTCCTCGTCGCCGACGCCCAGCTCGCGGCGCACGCCCGCGCGCACGAGGCCGACGGGCGAGGCGCCGTAGCGGAGCACGGCGTCGTTGAAGACCTTGATCTGGAAACGCGGTCCGAGCGCGCGCCGGGCTTCGTCACGGAGCTCGAGCAGTCGCCGCGCACCCGGAGTGTAGCCCATGACGGCGGGATCCGCGGCCGCTCTTCGCGTCTCCCGGGCGGCCTCGTCGGGGTCGAGCAGGCATCGTTCCTCGAGCATCCTCTGCGCCTCATCGGTCGAGATCGCACCCGTATGGATGGCCAGGGCCGCGTACGACAGGCCGGCGAACCGGAGGGCCCGCGCCGCCGCCGCCAGCCGGTAGCCGGGATCCTCGGCGCCGTAGCCCTCGTCGACCATCATCTGCTCGCAGTACTCGCCCCAGTCCTCGGCGGGCCAGGCGCCCTGGAGGGCCTGACGGAGGCGCGCGGATCGACCGCGCAGCTCGATGCTCCGCAGGGCGATGCCCCTCAGATAGCGCCCGGGGAGCCCTTCGTGCATCGCGGACAACGCGCTGTTCTGGCGGTCGAAGTGGGCAAGGTGGACCTGGCGGCGCCCCTCGTCCCAGGCCGAATCCGGCGGCGTCACCTCGAGCCAGGCCTCGGTGGCCCGCAGCTCCCGAACACCCGCGGCATCGAGCCCGGTCAGGGTGAGCGGGCTTCGGAACGGCCGCGCCTCGCGCACCGCCAGGACCTCGCGCTCGGGCGGGGTGACGATCTCGTGCCCGTGCAGGAAACTGCCGACCTCCGCGAGTCGCTGCTCGACGTAGGACACCAGTCCGAGGGCGTCGGGTCGGTCCACGGCCAGCGCGTCCAACGCCGCTCGCGCGCCGCCCGGCGCCAGCGCGTCGAGGGCGGCGCGCCGCTCCTCGACCAGGCGCAGTGCGCGGGCGGACAGCGAGTCGATCGCCGCCGCCGTCTCCACGGCCGCGTCCCCGCCTCCATCTTCGAGCAGTTCGACGCGCAGGAGGCGACGGCAGCCCTCGGCGCCGATCGCCAGCGTGCCGTGCGCGGTCGGCATCAGATCCTCGCGCAGGTACTTCAGGAATTCCTCGACCGCGCGCACGGCGGTGGTGTCGGCCTGTGCGAGATCGGCCTGCGTGTGCGTGTCGCGACACCCGGACGCCAGGCTCGGCACCGCCTCCCGATAGAACCGCAGCGCCCCGGCATATCGGTCGAGGGCGATCGCGATCAGCTCCTTCGGCGGGTCGACCAGATTGATGCGTGCCGCGCGCAGCACCTCGGGCACGCGAGACAGCCTGCCGGCCGCGAGCCGGAGGCGCTGACACGACGAGGCGATCGGTCGTTCCAGCACGGACTCGACGGATCCGACGATCAGCGGCAGGTAGGCGGAGGGATCGCGCTCGAAGGGGCGGATGACCTCGAGATCGATCAGCTGTCGCTCGACGCGCCCGGCGAGCAGCGCGCGTTCGATCGCGCGTTCGGGTGTGGGTTCGGCGCCGGGGAGCGAGGCGAGCCGAACGCGAAAGCTCCGCAGCCAGACCAGATCCTCGGCGAGCGTTGTGCGGGTGACCGGCAGCACCAGGTCGTCGTTCGTGTGCACGCCGAGGCTTGTGGCCTCGTGGGGAGCGCGCTCCAGCCAACGCGCGACGTACTCGTCACCCAGCAGCGCCAGCGCGTCGCCCGCGGTGTCGGCCGTGGCCGGCGCGGCGCATGCGGCGATCAGCAGCGGGACGACGAGGGTGACCAGCGTGCGCCGCAGCGATGGGATCAATGATCGTCTCCACGCCGGGAACGTCGCGCGACCGCCGCTGCGGCCGCGCCCCGCGGTCACGGCCTCGGGATGATGTCCTGCACCAGCGTCAGCGGGTCTCCCACCCGGAGCGGGCCCACCGAGAGGTACGCCTGCGCGTACTTCACCCCGATCTGCCAGCCCCAGAAACGGGCGAACGACTCGAACACGTCGCGCACTCCCGGAAGATGCGAGGGACGTGGGCGGTCCGGGTTGGCGAACTGGCTCTTGTGGCAGTCGATGGCCGCGATCATGTCCTCGAAGTGGGCGGTGATGTCGACGATGAAGGTGGGCACCGTTCCGGGCGGCACGAAGTAGAAGTAGAGCGCCTTCGCCTGGTGCGGCTCGCCCTCGATCGGCGCCTTGCGCAGGTGCGCGAGGTTGTAGGCGTTGGCGACGATCTGTCCGGTCTTGTAGTGGTCGTTGTGGCCGAGACCGCGGCCGATCGGCAGCTGGTAGTACGGCGCCATCACGATCTGCGGGCGGTGCCGGCGGATCGCCGTGGCCGCCAGGCAGCGATTCTCGAACGTGTCCTCGACGCGGCAGTCGCCGAGGTCGAGGTTCTCCCGCACGTCGAGCTGGAGGATGCGCGCGGCGGCCGCGCTCTCCTCGGCGCGGATCTCCGGCGTGCCCCAGCCCATGTCGCCGGTGGTCATGTCGATGACGCCGGTGCGGTGTCCGAGCGCCTTCATCTTGCGCAGCAGGCCGCCGGCGCCGATCTCGGCGTCGTCGGGGTGGGGGCCGAAGACGAGGATGTCCACGGACATCGGCAGGCTCTCCAGGTCGGCACGGGTCGGAAGGTGGCGTCCCGGCGGTGCGGCGTTCCGATCGGACCGGGGCGGCGAGCATGATAGCGGCGGCCCGCGCGTGTGACAACGCTCGCGGCCGCCGCCGACACCCGTTCGAAGCGCCGTGCGCGCGGGCCGGAGATCGCGCGGGCTCGACGACGGGGGCGACCGGTTGGAGTATCCTCGCCGCGTACCGAGCCGATGACACCCTTCGCGCGAGGACCGATGCTCTATTTCGCCTACGGGTCGAACCTCGATCCGGATCAGATGCGTGCCCGCTGCCCCGACTGCCGAACGGTCGGCGTGGCGTCGCTGCCCGATCACCGTCTCACCTTCCCGCTCCACTTCGAGCCCTGGGGAGGCGGTACGGCGGGCGTCGCCCACGCGCACGGCGACACGGTCTGGGGCGTGGTGTATGAGTTGAGCGAGGCCGACCTGGCCGCACTCGACAGCTTCGAGGGCTGGAAGGGACCCGGCGACCACCACAATCTCTACGACCGTGACCTGGTCACCGTCGTCCTCACGCGCGCCGACGATGGCTCGATCCCGCGGCGCGTCCGCGCGACCACCTACTTCGCGCGTACGCTCAATCCCATGCCGCCCTCGCGCCGCTACCTGGACGTGATCCTCAAGGGCGCGCGCCACCATCGGCTGCCGCCCGAGTACATTGAGTGGCTCGAGTCGGTCGAGGTCGCGAGCGAGACGACGTAGCGATCCACGCCGTCACGATCGTCCCGTGGTCTCCAGCCCCATCACCGCCCGGTCCATCGAGTCGCGCAACGACGCCCAAGCGGCACCCACCGCGATCGCGTTGGCGCGGCAGTAGGCGCCCGCGACGCGCGCGTCGCTGGCCGCGAGGCGCGTCATGTCGCGAAAGCCGGGACCGCTCAGGCCCTGCTCGGCCGCCGCACCCCCCAGCTCGCGCAGCGCGCAGGCCACCAGGTAGGGGAGGTGGCTGGTGCGCGCGAGCGCTTCGTCGTGCCGCTCGGGCGCCACCTCGAGCGGCCGGGCGCCCAGGTCGCGCACCAGGCGCACGACCACCTCGGGCGTGACACCGCCGACCGGCGAGAGCGTGAAGGTGGTATCCGCGAACAGATCGGCACGGGCGGCCGCGAACCCGTGGCCTTCGGTGCCCGCGAGCGGGTGACCGCCCACGGCATGGATGCCGAGCGCGGCCGCGGCCTCGAGCGCCGCGGTGACCGGTCCGCGCGCGCTCCCGGTGTCGAGCAGTGCGGCGCCGGGCGGCAGCGCCCGCGCCGCCGCCTCCACCAGCGCCGGAAGGGTATCGACCGGCGTGGCGATCAGGGCGAGGTCGGCGCCGGCGCAGGCGGCTTCGAGACTCTCGGCCACCTGGTCGATTGCTCCCGCCGCGCGGGCGGCGAGCGCCACGGACGCGTCGAGGTCGTATCCCACGCGCCACCATCCGCGCACGCGGCCGAGCGCGCGCCCGACCGAACCGCCGATCTGGCCGAGGCCGATGATGGCCAGATGCCGTGGCGTCACGGGCGCCGAGGGCGAACCCGCACCGGATGAGGCGATCGCCTTCGCGCCCGCGTCCGGGGTCGCTCCCGCCACGGACTCGCCCGCGGCGATGTCGGGCCGCAATGCCGCCGCCGCGTCCAGGTACACCGGCTGCAAGCGCGTCCCGCGCGGCAGATCGCTCACCGTGAGCAGCACGCGCACCACGCGCTTCATCGCTCCCGGCACCGGGATCTCCCGGGCGTTCAGCAGCGGCACGTCGGTCCACCCCAGGCGTCGCGCCGCGTGAGCGGGGAAGTCGGCGTCGAGGTCGTCGGTGGCGGTGAAGACCGCGCTGACGATCTGCGCGCGCTCGAGCCGGTTGACCTCGATCAGGGTCGTGAGCAGCTGCGCGGTCGCCGCGAGGATGTCGTCGGCGCGGTTGGCGCGCACCGGCACGGCGCCGCGGACCGCGGCGATGCCGGTCCGGTCGGAGGCGGATGGTTCCACGGCTTCCTCCCTCGGGGCCACGGAGGGGGAACGAAAAGACCCACCGCCGTGGCCGGAAGTGGGTTCGAGCTGCGCGGTCGCGAGACTACGCGCGCACGCCGAACACCCACCCCCGGAGGGGATAGGCGTGGGCACAGCGGTCAGCGCGCGGTGTGTGCATGACGGCGGGAGCGTAGGCGCGCGTCGTCGTCGTCGTCAAGCGCTCCGCGCGGCGCTGCTCGACGCTCGCTAAGGGATCGGCGTCGGCAGGATCTCCAGTGATGTCACGGGGTGGATCTCCCAGGCGGTGGCGCGCCACACGTTGGTGCCGTTGGGAGCGGTGTTCCGCGACTCGTCCGCATGCTCGGCGTCGAACATCATCCAGCCGTGCACCCGGATCCAATGCCCGATGAGCGTCTGCTTCAGGTGCGGCGTGGTCCAATCCACCCCCTTGCTGTTCATGAAGGCACGCCATGCCGGCGTCACCTCGACCACGACGCGGCGGGACTTCTCGGCGCCGTCCTCGATGGCCAGCTCGATGTGAGCATCCTTGTCGGCCGCGGCACTCGCATGGCAATTGCAGGTCTCGTTCCCGCCGGGCTTCACGTCCACGACCAGCGCATCCAACTCGATCGCGTAGTCGCTGCTCCAGCGCGTGCTGTCGATCGCCGGATAGCTGAGATCGTCGAACGTGATCCGCTGCACCTGCGAGGGTCGAGGGCCGAGGGTCCGATTCTTAAGCCGGTTCAGCCGCTTGTTCTTCTCGTAGACCGCGTCGCCCTCGGGCGGACAGCCGGCCGCCCGGAAGACGCTCACATCGACGGGTGCGTCCTCGGGCGGGATCGGTCCCGCCGGCGGTTGTGGGAAGACCACCTCCGGCTGATCCGCGGGGACGGTCCCGGGGGGCGGATCCCCGGCGTAGCGACGCACCAGCGTGCGATAGATCCAACCCGTGGGCGGGATGCCCGCCAGGGCCACCTCGTAGTAACCGTCGGTCTGTTCGGCGGTGACGAGGCGAAAGTACGTGCCGTCTCCGACATGCTGAAGCACGGTGGCGTCACCATCGGGTTGTTCCTTGATGGTCGCCGGGCGGCGGACCTCCAGATAGTCGGCCCACGCCGGAACCGCGACGAGGACCGCGAGCAGCAGCAGCGGCAACATGCGATGCCATCTCATCGGGGCCTCCTTGCTAGCGGTTCAGATCCTTCATGGCGGTGTCCATGATCTCGGGAGTGGCGCCCAGATCGCGCAGCGACTTCATCGCCCGGGCCTGGGTCTCGGCGCGCTTGATCTTGCGTTCGCGGTCCACCTCGTCGTAGGCGCTGCTGCGGAATCCGAGGACGTCGCGGAAGAGCTTGACCGAAGCCTTGCTGCCACCGGCGATGACGGCGGCGGTGATCGCTTCGCCCAGGTAGCTGGTCTTGTCGGCGAGCACGATGATGCTGACGGCGTCGAACCTCCAACGGATGCACACCGCCAGGGCGACGACGTAGGCGACCATCTCCTTGATGCCCTGTCCTTCGAGGCGGCGGACCAGTCGCCGGTTCTCGAAGAACAGCGAGAGTGAGCGCTCCATGAGGAAGGCCAGGACGACGATGCCGGCGAGGGCTTCCACCGTGCGGTCCCAGTCGAGGTGAAAGAGATTCGGGTCCATCGGGAGCTCCCTTCAGTGGCCGATGCGGCGGACGACGAACGCGGGGCGGCGAGCGGGATGTCGGGGCGCGTCCGGCGGGCCACGGCCGGAGGCGCGCGGGGCGCGGAGCGGCGCAGGCAGGGATGAGGCGGGGAGGTCGATGCGGCCTGAAGACACGAATACCCCTCCGGGCGTCCGTGTCGCCTGCCGAGGGCATCATCGTGGCGGCCGGGGTGCGCGTCAACGACGCGTTGTGCGGCGCCGCGCCTGGACTACGGCGCCTCCTCGGCGTAGAGCCGCTGCTGGTAATCGCGCATCATCCGGTCGGTGGTGAAGTGCTCCTCGGCCACGGCGATGCTCGACTGCATCAGGCTCAGCCAGCGCGCGCGGTCGGCCCACGCGGGGAGCACCTCGCGCTCGAGCAGGTCGTGGAGCGCCAGCCCGTCGCCGGCGTCGTCCCCGGCGCTCTCGCCCCCGATCGCCCAGCCGTTCACGCCGTGCCGGCAGCCTTCCGCCCACCAACCGTCGAGGATGCTCAGGTTGGGCAGGCCGTTGAGTGCCGCCTTCATGCCGGAGGTCCCGCTCGCCTCGAGCGGGCGCACCGGATTGTTGAGCCACACGTCGCAGCCGCGGGTCAGCAGGCGCGCCACCGCCATGTCGTAGTTCTCGAGGAACACCACGCGCCCGGGGTGATCGTGTTGGGCTCGCGCCAGGCGGGCGACGATCGCCTTGCCGCCCGAATCGTCGGGGTGCGCCTTGCCCGAGAAGAGGATGCAGGCGCGGCCCTGGGCGAGCAGGCGCGCGAGGGCAGCCTCGTCACGCAGGATGAGGTCGTTGCGCTTGTAGTTCGCGGCGCGGCGTGCGAGCCCGATCCACAGCGCCGAGGGATCGAGCGGCGCGCCGGTCAGCGTCCCGACCGCCGCACCCAGCTCGGCCTTGAGCGCCGTGTGCGCCGCCCACAACGGCGCGGGCGCGCGGGCCGCGGCGCGGATGGACGGGGCCTGCCAGGTCGGCGCGTGCACGCCGTTGGTGATGCCGATGATCGGCGCCGCACCCGCGACGTGCTTCCACATCGCGCGCGCGGTCTCGCCGTGGAGCGCCGAGACCGCGTTCGCGCGCCGCGCCAGCCGTAGCCCCGCCACGGTCATGCTGAACGGGTCGCCACCCAGGGCGCGCATCTCGGCGCCCGAGAGCTGCAGGCAGGCCCCCATACGGCGCAGGTCGGGGATCGCGTGCTCCTCGTTGCCCGCCGCCACCGGCGTATGGGTGGTGAAGACGATCCGGCGTCGCGTCTCGGCCCACGCGTCGGGGAACGACATCCCGACCTCCATGCGGCTGGCGATCAGCTCCACGCCGGCGAACACCGCGTGACCCTCGTTGAAGTGGTAGGTCGAGACCGGGATCCCCAGCCAGTGGAGGGCGCGCACGCCGCCGATCCCGAGCAGCATCTCCTGCGCGATCCGAACATCGGTGCCGGCCTCGTAGAGACGGCGCGTGATCCACCGATCCGCCTCCCGCAACGGCTCGAGCAGGAAGAGCGGGATGTGGCCGAAGCGACGCGTGGTCCTGACCGCGCAGGTCACCTCGGCGCCGCGCACCCGCACGCGCACCTGGACGCCGGTGTCCTCCAGGAACGCCGAGTCGTACTCCGGGAACACGTCGAAGGGCTGGCCGTCGGGGCCGATGCGCTGGACGCAGTAGCCGCGCTCCCAGCGCAGGCCCATCGCCACCATCGGAACTTTCAAGTCGTTCGCCGCCTTGATGAAGTCGCCCGCCAGCACGCCCAGGCCGCCGGAGTAGATGGGGAACGATTCGGAGAGCCCGTACTCCATGCAGAAGTAGGCGACGCGGGGGACGCTGGCCAAGGACGCTCCGGGAGCGGGCTCACAGGCGAGGGGTCTGGTCGTGCGATCGAGCGGGGCATGATACGGAGGCGCGGGCCCGCTGTCACGCGCGCGGCGTGCGCGGCGTGCTCCCCGCGGCCGTCCACCGTGTAGACTGCGCGCTCACACGCATGGAGGACACGCGATGAACGAACGTCCCTGGTTCCCGGTGGTCGCCTTCTCGATCGCCATGGTCCTGGCCGGTGCGCTGATCGGACGCGGCGTCGAGCGCTTCCGCGCCGCCGACCGCTCGGTCTCGGTGAAGGGTGTGGCCGAGCGCACCGTGCAGGCCGACGTGGGTCTCTGGCCGCTGCGCATGGTCTCGGCCGACAACGACCTCGATCTCGCCCAGCGCAAGATCGAGCGCGACCGGCACATCGTGCTCGCGTTCCTCTCCCGCTTCGGGCTCGACTCCACCCACACCGAGCTCCAGGGCTTCGAGGTCGCCGACGCCCGCGCGAACATGTACCAGGGCGGGTCCGCGCCGATGCGCTTCATCATCACCACCACGCTCATGGTGCGGACCGGGGATCCCGAGCGCATCCGCGACGCCAGCCAGCGGGTGGGCGATCTGGTGGCGGCGGGCGTGGTGCTGTCGAGCGGCGGCCCGGGATACGGCGGCCCGACCTACCTGTTCACCCGCCTCAACGACCTCAAGCCCGAGATGGTCGCCGAGGCGACCGCCAACGCGCGCAAGGCCGCCGGCGAGTTCGCGCGCCAGTCGGGGACCGCCGTCGGCGGCATCCGGCGCGCATCCCAGGGGGTGTTCGAGATCCTGCCACGCGACGCGGCACCCGGCGTGATGCAGGAAGGGCAGATCCAGAAGACGCTGCGGGTGGTCTCGACCGTGGAGTACATGCTGCGCTAGCCGGGAGCGACTAGCTCAGCTTCGCCTGATCCGCCGCCGAGCCTTCCATCACCCAGCGCACACCCTTCGAGCACGGACAGGTGCCGCCGACGCGCTTGAGCTTGGGGCTTTGCATGATGGCGTCCTTGACCGCGAGGCTGCCCGCCGCCACGCCGCGCAACGCCACGGCGTAATGCTTCATGTCGCGGCTGGCGACGTAGCCCTCGTTGAGGTGGCGAGCCAGGTAGCGCAGGTACTCCTCGGCATCGGTGAAGGGCTCGCCGTCCACGCCCACCATGCCGAAGGCGGGCTCGCCCTTGCGGCGGAAGAAACGCCGGTCGGGCATGACGAGCAGATCCTCGTGCCGCACGCCCTGGTGCGTGCCGCGGCTGCGCTCCAGCTCCACCAGCGCCTGTTCGGCCTGCTCGGGTGAATAGCCGGTGAAGCGCGCGCGGATGAACCGCAGGTTGATATCGCGGATCATCTTCCGCACTTCCTCGATGTACAGATCCTGGGCCTCGCGATTCTTCATGTCCTTGAAGCCGAACTTCATGTTCTTGTCGCCGCCCCGCTCGTCGCCGAACATCTCGAGGGCGCGCGGGAACCACTTGTTGATGGCGTGCTGCACCGCCGTCATGGTGATGAACGGGTCGCCCTGGGCGGCCCGCTGTGCCCAGCGGCGCATCGGGATGACGCCGGCGGCGAGGTGGAACGCCTCCTCGCGCAGCATCGGCGGCATGCTGTCGGCCATCGGCTTGTACGCGCACACCCGCTGCATCGTCAGCTGGTACTTGCCGACCCGATCGACGATCGCGGCGAAGGTGATGTTGTCGATGAACGAGTCGTAGTCGAGGTTGAAGGCGTCGAGGACGTGGTTCCCGGTCTGCATCGACAGGATCTCCTCGACCATCTGCTCGCCGGTCACGCCGCCCGAGACGTGGCTCCAGTCCTTGGACAGCAGCAGATGGAGCATCTGGTAGCCGTGGCGGAGCTCTTCGGCCATCACGCGCAGCACCCAGAAACGGTCCTGGTCGTCGTCGGCGCGCTCGAGCGTGCCGGCGTGCTGCTGGATGGAGCCGAACTCGGTCGAAGCCTGCGCCTTGATGATGGCGAGCAGGTGTCCGGCTTCCTCCTCGCCCAGCTGGTCGGGCTCGAGCCGCTTCTGCTCGCCCTTGTGCTCGCCGACCTGGACCGTCTCGGGCATGCCGAGCTCCATCTTGGCGCACAGGCAGAAGCGCTCGTCGGTGGGGAAGTACTTCTCCCAACTCTCGAGGAGCGTCTCGTAGTCCTTGAAATTGTGGCGGCGCCAATGCTCGACCGCGCCGTGGTAGCGCTTCTCGAGGGCGATC
>JBGPXY010000182.1:0-5502 GCA_041492985.1 Candidatus Eiseniibacteriota bacterium | reverse complement strand
GAGCAGCAGAAGTTCGCCAGGTCCGCCCGCTCGCGCCCGCGGCGCAGTGCTGTGCATGGCCGGTACATCCCCGCCGACATCCGGCGCACCGTCTGGCAGCGGGATGGCGGCCGGTGCACGTTCGTCAGCGAGGGCGGGAAGCGCTGCGAGAGCACCACGCGGCTGGAGTTCGATCACATCGACCCGGTGGCGCGTGGGGGCGAGACGAGCGCGGATCGCCTGCGGCTCAAGTGCCGGGCGCACAACCAGTACGCGGCCGAGTGCACCTTCGGGGCCGCCTTCATGCGCGGCAAGCGGCAGGAGGCGCGGTGCCGGACGGAGCGGGCACAGGAGCGCGCGAAGGAGTGTGCGCAGGCGAAGGAGCGCGCGCAGGAGCGTGTGCCGGAGCAGGCACAGGCCGGTGCGCAGGCGCGGGTCAAAGCCGCCGAAGAATCAGCGAGCCTGCGGGACGTGATCCCCTGGCTGCGTCAGCTCGGGTTCAGTGCCGAGGAGGCCCGCCGAGGGGCGGCGCTGTGCGCTCACATCCCCGATGCGCCGCTCGAGCAGCGAGTGCGCAGCGCGCTGCGGGGCCTGGCTCCGAACTGCGTGCGCAAGGCCGCGCCCGTGGCGAGCGGCCCTGCATGAGGGCAACGGGCGGGCGGTCCCGCGGGACTGGCCACACTCGAGTCAGAAGCGCCGAAGTCGTTGGGAGCTTACGACCGCATTCGGACCGCGGATGGTAGGGGGTCGATCGTGCGGGGCTCGCTCTCGATTTGTCTGAGGGGGCTGTCCCCATTCCACGGACCATCGGTCAGACAAGCGTCCCGGGTTTCGGTCCGTCCGCCTACTTCAGCCCCCACTGTTCCAGGTCGTCCTCGTCCAGTCCCAGCAGGTGGCCGACCTCGTGCTGGACGGTGATGCAGATCTCGCGCGCCAGCTCCTCGCGATCGGCGCACACGCGCAGCAGGTTGCGGCGGAACAGGTAGATCGCTCCGGGCGCCCCGGGCAGGTCGGAATGCGCGCGCTCGAGCAGGTGGCGGCCGACGAACAGGCCCAGCACGTCGGGCGAGATGGGCGGCTTCTCCGCGGTCAGCACCGGGCGCGGCGGGAATGCCTCCACCAGCACCGGCAGCTCGTCGAGATGCTTGCGCACCTCGGCGGGCAGCTCGAGCAGACTCTTCTCGACGAGCGCGTCGAACTCCTCGTCGCTCACCTCGAGGGGCAGCGGGAATTGCTCGGCGTCGATCTCGCGCGCGATGCGCGCGTGCTCGGTCGCCGCCTCGGCGTCGCCGAGGAACTCCAGGGTCTTGGCGAGCAGCGCGTGCGTCTCGGCGATCTCCGGGTTCACGGTCAGCGCGCGATAGCCGTCGTCTCGCGCGGCCTCGAGTTCGGCCAGCTCGTAGTGGGCCGCGGCCCGGAGGTGGAAGAACAGCGAGGGATCGGCGGACTGCTCCGCGCCCTGGAGCGCGATCAACGCGCGCTCGGCCTCGCCCTGGTCGAGCGCGACCGCGGCGTCGGTGATGCGAAGGTCGGGGTGTCCGGGCCGCTCCTCGAGCAGCGCGTCCATCTCGATGCGAGCGTGCTCGGTCTTCCCCTCGTCGAGCAGATCCCAGATCCGCTCGACGGCCTCCCACTGCGTCTCGCTGAGCGTCTCGTAGCTCATGCCCGTGCCTCTCCTCGTGGACCGGCAGACTAGCGCGGAATGGGGACCGGCGCACGCATCGACTCTGATAGAGTGCGAGGCGTCTCGACCGCGACACAAGGGAGGGTTCGCATGACCCAGAGCCAGATGCTGAAGAAGGTCCAGCGCCTCCACTGGCGCACCCTCAGGTCACATCTCAAGCGCTCCTACCAGGAAGGGTACGAGGCCGGACTGGCGCGGGCGCACGGCCAGGGCCGACGCGGGCGCACGATCCGCGGCGACGCGACGGTGAACGGGCTGGTGCGGCTCATCGAGCGTCACTTCGGACTCGGTCGCTACGGCTTCGAAGTGCGCGTGGTCCACGCCTCGTCGGGGCGCCGCGTGCCGGGCGCGGACCTGCTGCAGAAGTACCGCCTGCCGGACAAGCCGGCGAGTTAGCCCGAAGTGTCGCTGGCGACGTCCTCGCGCCGGGGATAGACTCCGCGACCTTCGCGCCCCGCGCATCCTTCCAGGAGGTCCCCATGTCGCGCCGCCTGCTGTCCGCGCTGTCCATGCTCGCGCTCGGCGCGAGCGCCGCGCTCGCCGCGTCCGAGATCCCGACCTATCGCACCCCACCCAAGGCGGTCGCCGACATCCTCACCGCGCCGCGCGTGCCGCGTGGCACGCCGAGTGTGTCCCCCGATGGGACGCGCATGCTGCTCTCGGACCAGCCGACGCTGGTGCCCATCGCCATCCTGGCGGAGCCGGTCGAGAAGCTCGCGGGCCTCGAGATCCTGCCGGGGCTGCGGGCGAGTCGGCAGCAATTGAAGAGCGCCTCCTCCGGCTTCTCGATCGTCACCATCGCCGGCGGCCCGAAGGTGCGGGCGCAACTGCCCGAGGGCGCGCACGTCGGCGCCGCCGTGTGGTCCAACGCCGGGGCGCGGATAGCCTGCCCCGTGTACGTGACGGGAGGGGCGGAGCTGTGGATCGTGGACGCCGCGAGCGGCGCGGCCCGCCGCTGCGAGGGCGTCCATCTCAACACCGCCATCCCCAATGCCCCGGAATGGTCGAACGACGACCGGTTCATCTGGTGCACCGTCGTGCCCGCCGGCCAGGTGCCGCTCGCCGCGCCGAATCGCATCCCGCCGGGGCCGCAGGTGCGCGTGGGCGCGGGCCGTCCGACGCCGCAGCGCACCGCCCGCGACGTGCTGCGCAACGCCGACGATCAGGCCCGGCTCGCGTGGTACACGACCTCCCAGCTGGTGCGGGTCCCCGTCGACGGTGGTGCGCCGCAGCCGGTCGGCCCGCCCGCATCGATCGGCAGCTGGGAGATCGCTCCCGACGAGGCGCACCTGATCGTCGATCGCATCACCGAGCCGGCCCCGCTCGGCTTCCCGATCTACCTGTTCCCGCGCGTCATCGAGCTGTGGCGCGGTGACGGGACGCTGGTGACGAAGATCGGGGACGTGCCGCTCAACGACCGCAGCGCGATCTCGAGCGTGGCCCTCACCGGGCCGCGTGATCCGATGTGGGGGCCGGATGGGCACAGCCTCTGGTTCTTCTCGTGGCAGGACACGCCCGGCGCCGACCCGATCCAGGCGATCAAGGACACGTCGCTCGCGCAGCCCGGCATGGACCGGCTCATGCGGCTCGATGCCCCGTTCACGGGCGAGGCGCGGGTGGTGTGCACCAGCGACCAGCAATTCAGCGGCGTCACGTGGACGACCGGTGGCCGGCGGTTGATGTTCGGCGAGGAGTACCAGCCGCGCCGCCGGCAACGCATGGGCTGGATCGATCCCTATCAGCCCAACCCCCAACGCCACGTCCGCGTGGACCGCTCGACCGAGGGCGTCTACGACGATCCTGGCAGCGCGTTGATGAAGCGTGTCGGCCACCTGACCATGGCCCGGACGACCGCCGATGGCGGCGCCGTCTATCTCGCCGGCGACGGTTTCCGCGCCGACGGCCAGCGTCCGTTCCTCGACCGCATGGACCTCGCGAGCGGCAGGACCACCCGCGTCTACGAGAGCGCGCCCACGCATCTCGAGCCGGTGCTCGTGCTGCTGTCGGCCGACGGCAAGCGCTTCATCACCTCGCGCCAGTCGAACCGCGAGCCGCCCAACTATTTCGTGCGCAAGGCGGGGGAGAAGCTGGGACGCGCGCTCAGCGAATTCGTCGACCCGGCGCCCGCGCTCACCGCCTCGCAACGGTTCCAGTTCAAGTTCATGCGACCGGACTCGGTCGAGCTGAACGCCGAGGCGGTGCTGCCCGCCGACTGGAAACCCGGGACGCGACTGCCCACCATCTTCTGGGTCTACCCGAACGACTACCGTTCCGCGGCCGCGGCCTCGCAGAATCGGCGCTCACCCAACCGGTTCCCATCGCAGAGCACACTCAATCCCGAGGTCCTGGTGACCCAGGGCTACGCGGTGGTGTATGCCGACATCGCCGTGGTCGGGAGCAACGACGGCTACGTGAAGGAGATCGCGTCGAGCGCCAAGGCGGCCATCGACGAGTGCGCGAGGCGGGGCTTCTGCGATCCCGAGCGCGTCGGGGTCGGCGGGCACTCCTACGGCGCCTTCTCCACCGCGAACCTGCTCGCCCATACCGATCTATTCAAGGCCGGCATCGCCAGCGACGGGGCCTACAACCGCACGCTGACCCCGTTCACCTTCCAGGCCGAGGAGCGCACCCTGTGGGACGCGCGCGACACCTATCTCCAGATGTCTCCGTTCCTCTACGCCGGCCAGATCAATGAACCGCTGCTGCTCATGCACAACCTGGACGACACCAATGTGGGCACCAACCCGATCCAGTCGCAGCGCATGTTCGAGGCGTTGAACGGGCTCGGGAAGACGGTGACCCTGGTCGAGTACCCGTACGAGGACCATGGCCCGACCGGTCGCGAGACCGTGCTCGACTACTGGTCGAGGGCGATCGAGTGGTTCGACCGCTACGTCAAGAAAGCCCCCGGCGGAAGTGCCGCGGTGCCCGCCCGCGAGGGGGCGCGCTGAGGGGATCGGGCCGGCGCGGTGGCCTGGTCTCGGTCGCCGCCTGCCCGGCTTGACCCTCGCGGCGCGGCGCCCGTAGACTCAGCGCGCTCGCAGCATCCCCCGGCCCGGATCGGTCGGGGGGATCGAACCGGAGAACCCCCAGATGAAGTCGCTCGCATCCCGCATCCTCGCAAGCGCCGTGCTTGCGATCATCGCTTGGCTGATGCTCGCCGGCGCGACCGCCCCGAAGGCGTCCATCAAGGAGCCCGACAAGCTCGTCATCCTCTCCACGACCGATGTGAAGGGGAAGACGAGCCCCTGTGGCTGACACACGCCCAAGGGGGGCCTGGCCCGGCGGGCCAGTTTCGCGGACAGCATCAGGGCGAGCTACGACCAGATCCTCATGGTCGACGCGGGCGGTTTCTTCCCCGAGAACGACGCGACCGAGTATCGCGACGTCGCCAACTTCCTCATGGATGCGATGAAGTTGCTCGGCACCGACGCGGTCGGCGCGGGCGAGAAGGAACTGCGCTACGGCTACTCGTTCCTCAAGGCCAACATCGAGCGCTCCGGCCTGCCGGTCGTGTGCTCCAACCTGTTCATGAAGGCGAGCGGTAAGCCGGCGCTCACGCCCTACCTCATCAAGAAGGTCGGTACCGTCAAGGTCGGCATCTTCGGCCTGATGAACGACAAGGTCGCCTACGGCCCCTCGCAGGATTCGCTGCGGGTGGAGGAGCCGACCGCGGCCGCGCGCCGGGTGCTGGCGG
Source organism: Candidatus Eiseniibacteriota bacterium (assembly GCA_041492985.1). Lineage (GTDB taxonomy): Bacteria > Eisenbacteria > RBG-16-71-46 > RBG-16-71-46 > RBG-16-71-46 > WS-11. The sequence continues at coordinate 142 of JBGPXY010000182.1, read as the reverse complement.
AGATGAAGAAGAAGGGCGCCACGGTGACCGTGCTGCTCTCGCAGCTGGGCAAGGTGGAGAGCGAGGACCTGGCGGCGGCGGTTCCGGGCATCGACGTGCTGGTCGTCGGCCACGCCAGCTCGCTGCTACTGAAGGGCAGGTC
>JBGPXY010000087.1:0-10959 GCA_041492985.1 Candidatus Eiseniibacteriota bacterium | reverse complement strand
GACCCGCTTCCGAGCGGGTGACCCGAGGTCGGTCCGTGACGGAAATCCCGTTCTGTTGGTGGGGCGTGGCCAAGCGGTAAGGCACGAGACTTTGGATCTCGCATCCGGAGGTTCGAATCCTCCCGCCCCAGCCATTCGCCGGGCCAGGGGGGAGACTCCGGGTACTCGAGTCCGCCTGGCCCGGACCTTGATGTTCGCGATCGAGTAGAGCGGAGGCTCAACGCATGGACCCGTGTCGCATCTTCGCGGGCAACGCCAGCCGTACGCTGGCTCAATCCATCTGCGACCGACTCCAGGTGCCCCTCGGCGATGCCGACGTGGGTCGCTTCGAGGACGGCGAGGTCTCGGTGCGCTTCAACGAGAACATCCGCGGCAGCGACGTGTTCGTAGTCCAGTCGACCGGCGCCCCGGCGGACAACCTCATGGAGCTGCTGGTCATGCTCGACGCGGCCAAGCGCGCCTCCGCGCGTCGCGTCACCGCGGTGATGCCGTACTTCGGTTACGCGCGCCAGGACCGCAAGGACCAGCCGCGCGCCCCGATCTCGGCCAAGCTGGTCGCCAACCTGATCACCATCGCCGGCGCCGATCGGGCGCTGTGCATGGACCTGCACAGCGCGCAGATCCAGGGGTTCTTCGATATCCCCTTCGACCACCTCTACGCCGCGCCGGTGCTGATCGACTACTTCTCGCAGAAGAACATCGGCGAGCTGGTCGTCATGGCGCCGGACGTCGGGGGCGTCAAGATGGCGCGCGCCTACGCCAAGCGCCTGGGCGCCGACCTGGCGCTGGCCGACAAGCGCCGGCCGCGCCCGGACGCGGTCGAGATCATGAACATCATCGGTGACGTGAAGGGCAAGAACGCGGTGCTGTTCGACGACGTGGTGACCACGGCCAGCACTCTTTGTCAGGCGGCGGAAGCGATCCGCGCCGCCGGCGCGAAGGAGATCTACGCCGGGGTGACACACGGGGTGCTGAGCCAGAGCGCCCACGAACGCATCGCGCGCTCGCCGATCACGGAGCTGGTGGTCACCGACACCGTGCAGCACACCCGCGGCTCGCTGCCCGCCAAGGTCACCGAGCTGTCGGTCGCCGGGCTGCTCGGAGAAGCCGTGGAACGCATCCACGAGGAACGCTCGCTCAGCTCTCTGTTCGTATGAACCACGGGGTCGCCGGGCGCATCGCCGTCCGGAGTGCCACCCCTGCGACACGCAAGGAGGAGATGCCATGGCAGTCATCCCGTTGAACGGCACGCGCCGGGGCACGCTCGGCAAGGGCGGCGCCCGCAAGGCGCGCGCCGCGGGCCAGATCCCGGCGGTGCTCTACGGCCACGGCGAGGACCCGGTCCCGGTCACCGTCCATGCCCGGGAGTTCGAGCTCGCGCTGCGCGGCCACAAGGGCGGCAACCCGATCGTGAATCTCGCGGTCAGCGGTGCCGAGTTCACCGCCCTGATCCGCGACGTGCAGTACGACCCGGTGTCTCACGACATCCTGCATCTGGATTTCCAGCACATCTCGCTCACCGAGACCATCGAGGTGAAGGTCGCCGTGCACCTGAACGGTCTGCCGCTCGGGGTCAAGGATGGCGGCGGCATCCTCGAGACCATCCTTCGGGAGCTCGATGTGCGGTGCCTGCCGACGGCGATCCCGCCGGCGATCCAGGTGGACGTGAGCCACCTCAACATCGGCGATTCGGTCCACGTGCGCGACGTGACGGTGGCCGACATCACCATCCTCAACGATGTGGACGAGACCATCGCCACGGTCGTGCCGCCGACGGTCATGGAGGAGAAGCCGGCGGAGGAGGTCGTCACGGCGGTCGCCGCGACCGAGCCCGAGGTGATCACCAAGGGCAAGAAGGATGACGAGGAGTCCGAGGGCGGTGACGCCAAGGACAAGGACAAGGACAAGGACAAGGGCAAGAAGGAAGACAAGGGCAAGAAGGAGGAGAAGGGGAAGAAGTAGGCCGTGCGGCTGGTGGTGGGACTCGGGAATCCTGGCGAGCGCTACTCGGGCACGCGACACAACGTGGCCTGGCGGGTGCTGGATGTCCTCGCCGGGCGCTGGCGGACGACGCTCCATACCGTGGCCGGGCTCTACATCGCCCGGCGGGCGAGCGTCGCCGGCGGGGTGGTGGAGCTGATGCAGCCGCTCACGTACATGAATCTCTCCGGCATGGCGGTCGAACACTGGATACGGGAGCACGAAGGGCCGCCCGAGGACCTGCTGGTCGCGGTGGACGATGTCTACCTGCCGGTCGGCACCCTGCGGCTGCGGGCGCGCGGCACGAGCGGCGGACATCGGGGGCTGGAGAGCGTCGAGGCGGCGCTGGGAACGCGAGATTTCGCACGGCTCCGGATCGGGGTCGGGGCGGCGGAGAGCAGCGCGGAACTGAGAGAGCACGTGCTGGACGAGTTCTCGCCCGAGGAGCGGCCGCGGGTCGACGAGACGGTGCTGCGGGCGGCGGATGTCGTGGAGTGCTGGGTGGCCGAAGGGTTGAGAGCGGCCATGAATCGATTCAATCGCAGAGCAGGCAAGGAGGTTCAAGAACCGTGACCAAGTACGAGACGACCTTCATCCTCGAGCCCGGCTTCGACGAGGGGCGGATCAACGAGGAGATCGAGCGCGTCTCCCAGTGGATCAAGGACCTCGGCGGCGAGCTGCTCGAGGTGCAACGCTGGGGCAAGAAGCGACTCGCGTATGAGATCGAGAAGAAGCGGGACGGGGTCTACACGCTCATGCTCTACCAGGGTCCGGGCGCGATGGTGAAGGAGATCGAGCGGCGGCTGCGCCTGAACGAGTCCGTCATGCGCGTGCTGACCGTGATCCATGTCCCGCCCGAGCTGACGCTGCCCCAGGCCGATCCCGCGGTGATCGCGGCGGCGGAGGAGGCGGACGAGTAGAGCCGGCCCACGCCCCCGGGAGGAAGGACAGGATGAGCGAGCTGAAGCTCCCTGAGATCAACCGGGTGCTGCTGAGCGGTCGCCTGACGCGCGATCCCGACCGGCGCTATGCCTCGGACGGGACGGCGGTGACCAGCTTCGGGCTGGCGTTCAACCGCCGCTATCGGAGTCGCGACGGCAGCCCGGCCGAGCAGACGGGGTTCGTGACGGTGATGACGTACCAGCGCCTCGCGGAAGTGTGCGGCCAGTATCTGAAGAAGGGCAGCGCGGTGCTGGTGGAAGGACGGTTGCAGATGCGGGAGTGGACGACGCCACGGGGCGAGCAGGGTTCACGCCTCGAGCTCCGCGGCGAGATGGTCCACTTCCTCGAGCGGCGACCCGAGGGGATGCCACCGGAAGGCGATCCACCGGCGGGTCCGGCCGTTCGAGAGACCCCGCGTGGAGGTGGGGAGGACGAGGAGCTGTTCTGATCCGCCCGCTGCGTCAACGGAGGTGAGAGAGAGGACCATGGCGAAAGAAAAGAAAGAACGGGAAGGCAAAGCCAAGACCAAGAGCTTCAAGAAGAAGTACTGCAAGTTGTGCCTCGAGAAGGTGGGCTTCGTCGACTACAAGGACGACAAGCGCCTGGGCCGGTTCATCACCGACCGCGGCAAGATCGTGCCGCGCCGCGTCTCGGGCACCTGCTCGCGTCACCAGAAGCAGATCACGGTCGCGGTCAAGCGGGCGCGGATCCTCGCGTTGATCCCCTTCACCAGTGACTTCTATCGCTGAACCGGCCGTACCCGCGAGCGGGGGCTCCCTGGCCCGCACGCTGGTGCTCACGCTGGTCTTCACGCTCTTCGCCTGGTCGACGCCCATGCCGTGGGGCGGGCTGTGGCTGCTGGTGCCGATGGCGGTCGCCGTCTCGCTGCTGACCGCGTGGCGCTGGGGAGGGTGGGGTGTGCTCGCGCCGGTCGCGCTGTTCGCGGCGGCGATGACGCTCGAGGGCCCGTTCAGCATCTGGGTGTGGTGGATCCCGATCGCCGCGCTCACCGGGGCATGGATGGGCCTGCGCGAGGAGGGCGGTGGTCCGGATCCGGGCCAGCGCGCCTGGACGCTGCTGCCGCTGCTGCTGCTGGCGGCATTGCTGCCGTGGATGGCGAACTACACGCACCTGGTCACGAACTTCGAGCGCTGGTTGCACGAGTCGGACCCCGGTGTGGTCAGCTTCTACAAGAAGCTCGGCTACCAGGGAGAGCGGCTCAAGGGGATCGAGCGAATGGTGTCGGACAGTGCCGCGTCCCGGAAGCAGATGCTGCCGACCGCGCTGCCGACCGCCCTGTTCCTGTGGATGGTGGTGCTGGTGAGCGCAGGCCGTGGACTCGCCAGCCGTCTCGCGCGGCGGCTGCGCTGGCCCGCTCTCTCGCCCGGCCGGCTCGGCGACTGGCGGTTGCCCGACGGCGCGCTCTGGCTGCTGCTGCTGGCGATCGCGCTGCTGGTGGCGGGCTGGACGACCTGGGCGCCGAGCGGCTGGACACTGCTGATCAACGTGGGGCTCGGATATTGTGTGCAGGGGGTCGCGGTCGTAGAATCGCTGCTGCTCGCGCGCGGCGTCCCTCCTTCGATCATCGCACTGACCCTGGTCTTCGTCTTCGCCATGGCCACGCCGGTGTTCCTTCTCGCCACGGTGTGCGTGGGCGTGAGCGACGTGTGGCTGGACTATCGCCGTCTTGAAACCGTCCCCGAGGGGGACTCATCCTAGGAGCGTGTCGATGGAAGTGATCCTGCTCGAAGATCTGACCGGCGTGGGCACCAAGGGCGCCACGGTGAACGTGAAGCCCGGCTACGCGCGCAATTTCCTGCTGCCCCGCAAGCTCGCCATCTCGGCGGGCTCGCGCTCGGCCAACCTGTACAAGGAGCTGGACCGGCAGAACCATGTCCAGCAGGAGAAGCTGATCGCCCAGGCGCGCGCCGAGGCGGCGAAGCTGGAGGGGGTCGAGGTCAACGTGCCCTCGCAGGCCAACGAAGAAGACACGCTGTTCGGCTCGGTGACCAACACCGACGTGGCCGAAGCACTCGCGCGCGCGGGCCACATCGTCGACAAGCGCAGGATCGAGCTCGAAGACCACATCAAGCAGCTGGGCCGCTACGACGTGACCGTGCGGATCGGCGCCGGCATCAGCGCGACCGTGAAGGTCTGGGTGGTGCGAGGATGAGGCCGCGCGCCCGTCTCGCGATGGCCGCGCTGCTGCTGGCGGGCGGGATGCTGGCCACGATCCGGCCCATGGCCGGCGCGGCCGCCACGTCGGGGGCATCGAAGCCCGCCGCCTCGCGTTCCGCGTCGGCGGCCGCCCGGACGAGCCGGACCCCCGGCCGCGATTCGGTGCTGGCGCGCGTGGGCCGCGACGCCATCACCCGTCGCGAGGTGCAGCGCCGGATCGACGAGCTGCCCGAGCCCTATCGCACAAACTACGGCACCGCGGATGGGCGGCGTCAGTTCCTGGACCATCTCATCGAGGAGCGTGTGTGGCTGCTCGGCGCCCGCAAGCACGGCGTCGCGGCCCGGCCCGAGGTCCGTCAGCAGATCGAGCAATCCGAGCGGGACATGCTCATCCGGACCTACGTGAACGAGGTCATGGCCGCCAATCCCGCTCCGTCGGATTCCGAGGCGCACGCCTACTACGACGCGCATGCGACCGACTATCGGTTGGCGGCGACCGTGACGTTGAGCCACATCCTGGTGAAGACGGAATCGGAGGCCCGCCGCATCCGACAGTGGGCGAAGAGCGGCCAGGACTGGAAGCAGCTCGCCGCGCGCTTCTCCCGTGACAGCCTGACGAAGGCCAACGGGGGGACGCTCGGCACGGCGACCCGCGAGGGCATGTTCGCGGGGATCGGGTCGCAGCCCGCGCTCGCCGAGTCGGCGTTCGCGCTGGCGGCGGCGTCGGGGCAAGGTGTGGGCGCCGTCGGGGGTCCGGTGCAGACCGCGCGAGGCTGGCACGTCTTCCGGCTCGACGGGGTGAAGCCCGAAAGCACGCGCCCGTTCGACCAGGTGCGTTCGGTGATCCTGCGCCAGATGGTCCAGACGCGGAACCAGGATCTCTACCGCCAGCGGCTGGAGGCCGAGAAGAAGTCGCTCGGGTTCTCGGCCGACACGGCCGCCATCGCGGACTTCGTCGCCCAGAAGAAGACCGCGCAGGAGCTGTTCCGCGAAGGCCAGGAGGCCGGAGCCCCGGCCGCACGCATCGCCGCCTACCGGCGGCTGGTGCAGGAGTATCCCGACAGCGACGTGAGCCCGCAGGCGCAGTTCATGATCGGCTTCATCAACTCGGAGGAGCTCAAGAACTACGACGAGGCCGCCGGGGCCTTCCGCGCGCTGCTCGAGCGGTATCCGAAATCGGAACTGGCGGATTCGGCGCGCTGGATGATCGAGCACATGCGCACCGAGGAAGCCCCACCCTTCATGAACCTGGAGGCTGATTCGAGTGCACGCGTCGCTCCCGCGAGCAACGCGCGGCGCCCGTCCGGAAAGCCGTGAGAGTCGTCGAGGTCAGGGTCAACGGGCTCATCCTCGAGCACAAGACCCAGCAGAACATCGTCATCCTGCGCGAAGCCGAGGGCCAGCGCATCCTTCCCATCTGGATCGGGCCCGGAGAGGCCCAGGCCATCCGGCGCATCCTCTCCGAGGAGGTGTTCCCGCGCCCGCTCACGCATGACCTGATCTACCTCATGCTGGAAGGGCTCAAGGCGAAGATCACCCGCGTGGTCATCGCCGATCTGCGCGAGAACACGTTCTTCGCCAGCGTCATCGTCGAGCGTGAGGCCGAGGTGCTCTCGGTGGACGCGCGACCCTCGGACTCGATCGCGCTGGCGCTGCGCGCCAAGGCGGCGATCTACGTGAACGAGAAGCTGCTGCAACCGGCGCCGGCCGAGGAAGCGGTCTCGAAGGAGGGCGGTGACGTCCGGCCGCTCACCGACGAGGAGAAGGCCGAGCAGCTGCGGCGCTATCTCGAGAAGCTGAATCCCGAGGATTTCGGGAAGTTCCAGTTCTGATGCCGCCCAGCCGACCGACGCGGCCGCCGCGTCCCGGATCCGCGAGCGTTCCGGCGTCCAGCGTGGGCTCCGCGCGCCGCGCCGCACGCGCGATCGCCGTCGCGTGCCTGCTCGCCCTCCCGCCGGGTGTGGCGAGCGCGGCCGCGGTCCCTGTCCCGTCCGGTGCGCGCGGCGCGGATTCTCTGGCGGCCGCCGGCTCCGGACGCGAGCGCGATCACGCGCTCGCGCGTTGGGCCGGTCGCGCGTCGCTGCCCGAGCTGATGTTCGTGCTGCGCCAGCCGCCCGCCCGCCTCGGTGCGCTCGACGCCGTGCTCACCGAGGCCGCGCTGCGTCTCACGCCCGCGTCGCGCGCCGCGCTGCGCCATCGTCTCCAGCTGCGCCTCGCGATCGCCGACCCGCGCAAGGCGGACCGCGCCTGGCGCGATCTCGCGCCCGAGGCCGCGCGTCTCCCATCGCGTCCGCGGGCGTCGGTCTTCCGCGTCGCCGCCGTGCTCCCCGACACCGGCGACTACGAGGCGTTCGGTCGCGCCGTGCGACTCGGCCTCGAGGCCGGCCTGGCCCAGGACGCCGCCGGCGCCGCGCTGCCCCTCACCCTGATGGACGAGCCCAGCGGCGACGATTCGCCCGAGCGCGTCGCCGCCGCGTTCGACCGCGCGGCGGAGGAGGCGGGCGTCATGGTCGGCGGACTGTTGAGCGTCCCGACCGCGACGCTGGCGACCGCCGCCCGGTTGACCGGCATGCCGCTCCTCTCGCCGACCGCCACCGACGAGAGCATCGGGGCCATCGGCCCGCGGGTGTTCCAGGTCGGACCCTCCGGCCTGCAGCGCGGGCGCGCCTTGGCGAGATCCGCGCTCGCCGGCGGAGCGCGTCGGGTCGGGCTGTTCACCGTGGGGCCCGCCGACGGCAGTCCGTTCGCCAGAGGGTTCGCGGCCACCGCCGAGTCGCTGGGTGCCCGGGTCGTGTGGACGGCGTCCTATGCGCCGGGGAGTCCCGACTTCCATGCCGAGCTGCGGGCGCTCAAGGCGCGCTCGGTCGAGCTGCTGTTCTGGGACGGGGAGGCGCGCGATGCCGAGACACTGCTCCGCCAGATGGCGCAGGACAAGATGAGCCTGGCGATCTGCGGCGGCGCGGAGCTCGACCCGGATCGTCATCACGCGCCGACCCGCACGCTGCTCGAAGGCGTGCTGTTCGTGGGGGAGGACTGGGTGCTCGGCGCCGGCTCGCAGGCGGTGCTCGACAGCGTCGCGCGCGCGGCGGGGGAGGAGCGCGCGAACCGCCTGCACACGAGGGGCTATCTGGCCGCGCGGCTGATCGCCGCGGCGGTCGCCGGCGGAGCGTTGTGCCCCGAGGAACTGGGCGCCGCGCTCGCCACCCGCGTGGGCGCCGACCCCTATCTGAGGGCGCACGGGTTTCTCGACTGGAATCCGGCCGAGGCGACGCTGCCCGTGTTCGCCGTGACGCGAGGTCGCCCGGTCGCCCGCTGAGGCTCTCGCGGCCCGATGCGGCTCAGTAGATGCGGAACGAGAACCGGAACAGCGCGTAGACCTCGCTCGCCATGCCACCCGGGCGGTAGGGCCGGAAGCGGTATTGCCACACCGCCTCCGCGGCCGAGCTCTCGAACGCCGCGACCCCGGTGCTGGCGAGCAGCTGGACGTCGACGACGTGGCCGGTGGTGTCGACCAGCGCCTGCACCATGACGCGGCCCTCGATGCCACGCTCGGACTCGTTCGGCGGGTAGGTCGGCTTGGACGCGTAGACGATGATCAGCTCCTCGGACTGCACCACCGGCACGTTGGCCAGCCGCGACACGGCGCGTTGCGTCATGTCGGCGTCGGTCAGCCCGGGCCCGATCGTGTTCGGCCGCGTCTCGGGCTGGGCGCGTGGGTTCTCGGTGCGGCGTGCGCGTACCGCTCCGCCGGGCCGCTCCTGGCGCGTGTCGACCGCTCCCATCTCGCGCATCACGGGATGGACCCCGGAGAGCTGCTGCAGCGTGATCCGCCGCACGAACTGGTCCGGACCCTCGTAGCCGAAGCGCGTGGTGCGGCGCAGGAACTCCCGCATCGGGTGCTGGAACGGGGGGAAGGTCAGGGCGATCAGCGGGGTCGAGAGGAGGATGGCGAGACCGAAGGCGAGCACGGCGACACGGCGCGTCGACCTGGCGCGCTCGATGAAATAGCCCTCCACCCCGTGCGTCATGTGAGGTGCCTCTGGGGGCGCAGCGGGCTCGCGATCAGTCCCCGCGCGGCCCGGTCAGCACGGCGCCCCGCATGAAGTCTAGCAAAACCAGACGCGCCCGCACCCGTGGATCGTCGACCGCCACGGTGACCGGTCCGGGCTCGGTGCGGGCGAATCGGACGCGGCCGGAGGCGTCGGTCTCGAGCACGAGCGCCTCACCGAGGGTCACGCGCGCCGCGGGCACCGGCGTGCCCGAGCCCTCGCGAACGGTGAGCGAGTCCACCGCCCACTCCGCGGCCGGCGCCCACTCCCGGACCAGCCCGAGGAACAGGGCGTAGGCCTCGGCGCGCAGCGCGCCGGGAGCGAGCAGCGCCGCCTCGTCGTCCGCCGAGTCCACGGCGGCCGGGCTGGCGTAGAGGGCCGGGCAGGACGTCTGCTGGAGGGGATAGAGTGCCGTTTCCCCGGCCGGCGGCGCGCTCAGACCGAGCCAGGTGAAGGTCACCGCGGTGCGTTCGGCCCAGCGGCGTCCGGCGGGGCTCGAGTAGTAGTAGCCGAAGCGTCGCGTGCGGTGCCCGATCCGGAGGTAGCGGTCCGCGCGGAAGCCTTCGCTGCCCTGGACGCGTTCGACCTCGGAGAGCGCATAGTCGCCCTCGCGCGTGAGCCGCACCTCGGCGCCGGCCGCGGTGAGGAAGCCGGCGAGGATGCGCGCCGTCTCGAGGTTGAGGTTCGACGCGCGCGTGCCCGAAGCGCCGACCCCGGCTGGATCCTCGCCGCCGCCCTCGGCATCGATGGTGATGCGCCGACCCTGCAGCACGCCGCCCGCGATCGGGACGAACGCCGGCGCCGTGGCGCTGTCACCCGCCCAGCGTCGATAGCCGGCCAGGCGCGGCACGGCGATGGTGCCCGCGCTGTCCACGGGGAGCACCGCGAATCCGTCGCGGTTCATCCAGCGCAGCGTCGGCGCGGGCTCGCGGGTGCCGGGCGCATCGCGCAGCGGTTCGCCCGCCGGCATGCGCGCCACGAAGCCCCGTCGATCGGTCGCCGCATGCGCGGCCGGGGTGAAGGTGAACTCGTCCTTCAACACGCGCCGGGCGCCGGCGGAGCGGACGGTGTCGGTCGCCTGGAAGCGCACCGCGCCCGTGATCGATCCGACCCTGCGGAAGTAGGCCCAGGCCACGCCATCGCGGGCGACGACCACGGTGTCCGCGGGCAAGACGCCGCGCCCGGAGAGGCGCCGGATGCGGATCCGATCCGGGGCCGACAGCGTGTCGACGTGGACCGCGCCGCCCGGCTCGCGCAGCTCGATGCGCACCGCGGCCAACGGCGAGCCGCGCGCGAGTCCCATCCCGCCGAAGCCTCGCGCCGTGAGCGAGGCGGCGATGCGCTGGATCGTGAATCGGAGACGCCGCTCGCGCGAGGCGCCGACGCCACCCAGCCTCACCTGGAGCGTCGCCTCGTGGGCACCGCCGGTCCAGGCTCCATCCGGGTTCCACTCGATGTGATCCGTCGTGCGCGCCGGTGTCACCGACCGACCGTCGACGCGCAGGTCGATCCCGTCGAAGTCCCCTTCCACGCGGGCGACGATCGAGGGGTCCGCGGTGCGGAACAGCGAGTCCCGCTCCTGGCCGGAGGGATCCACGGCGCGGAGTTCGGCGATCATCGGCACGCGGCGGGCGAAGTAGCGGGCCAGGCCGATGAACAAGGCTTCGGCCTCCAGCTCCTGCTTCTCGGGAAGTCGCAGGCGCTCCTCGACGTCCGGATCGGTGATGTAGCTCGACTCGGTGAGCAGCGCCGGGCCGTCGCTCTCACGCAGGACGAAGTAATTGCCGGGCACCACCTTGTGCGGCCGGAT
>JBGPXY010000207.1:0-4258 GCA_041492985.1 Candidatus Eiseniibacteriota bacterium | reverse complement strand
GGGATCGCGGCGCTGGACGCGCGTCATCGAAGCGTTGGCGAGCTGGGTCTCGATCGCGAGGACCGTCCCGGCATGGGCCTGGGCGTCGGCCGGGGTCTCGCCCAGGAGGGTGAAGATCTTCGTCACGTAGGCGACGTACTGGTCGCGGAGCTTCTTCGAAGCGTCGTCCTGCTTCGTGTAGTAGTCGCGGTCCGGTAGCCCCAGGCCACCCTGGAGGATCTGCGCGACCACCGAGGTGCTCGCCTTGGCATCCTGCGCCGCGAACAGCACGAACGGGACGCGGGCGCCGAACGTCTGGCAGCGGGCGATCTCGTCCAGGAGACCGTCGGTGTTCTGGATCGCGGCGATCCGCGCCATCTCATCGTCCAACGGATGCGCGCCATCGGCTTCGGCGCGCGCCGAGTCCATCGCGCTGACGTAGAAGTCGCCGACCATCTGCAGCGCGCTGCCCTTCGGCGCGTCGGTCCGCTTCGCCGCGGCCTCGAGGATCTCGTACAGGACCTTGTAATTGCGCTCCTGCACCTCACCGAAGGAGCCCCAGCGGCTCTCGCTCGCCGGGATGGGGTTCTTCTCCATCCACTTGCCGTTGGCGTAGCGGTAGAAGTCGTCGCCCGGGCGGACCGAGGTGTCCATGTTGGCGGGGTCGATCGGCTTGCTCGCGCCGGTCGCGACGGGCGCCGCGACCGCGGCTGCGAACGTGAAGACGAACAGCAGTCCTGCGAGGGACAGTAGGGCAAGGTGTCGCGAGCGCATCAGGAAGCTCCTTGTCGTGTGTGGCATGGGGGAGGCGGGCGGAGACCGGGCCGGGAGAGTGCGCGAACCGGGGCCCGGAGGGCAATGCGAGCCGTCCCGCGAGGTGACGGACGCGTCTTGGAGCGCCACGAGCGCGGCACCCGCGGGGGGGCTGTCCCTCAAGCGTCCCGGCGTCGGCCCTTCGTCTTCCACAAGAAATACACCGGGATCCCGGCGGCCAGGATCCCGAGCCCGATCGCGCTGTTGAGCGGGTAGCGGTAGACGGTGTTGGCCACGATCAGCACGCTCACGCCCACGAACGCGGCGGTCGTCAGCGGGTGTCCCGGGATCCGGTAGCCCGACCGGTCGGCTCCGCCCGCGCGCTCGTCCCGGCGCCGCAGGATGAACACGCAGCTGGCGGCCAGGCCGAAGAAGATCCAGTCCACCGAGATGACGTAGTTGAGGATCTGCTCGTAGCGACCCGAGATCGCGATCACCGTCGCCATCAACCCCTGGAGCGCGATGGCGACCACCGGGACGCGCGTGCGCGGATGCAACCAGGCCACGCTCCGGAAGAACAACCCATCCTCGGCCATGGCGTAGTACACGCGCGGCGCCGTCAGCATGCTCTGGCTGAGAAAGCCCAGAGTCGAGAGGGTGATCCCGACGGCGATGAACCGGGCGCCCGGTTCGCCCAGTGCCGCCCGCATCACATCGGTGGCGGGGGCGTGCGTCGCCGCGAGGCCGACCGGCCCGAGCACGCGGATGCACGCGAGGTTGACCGCCAGATACAGCACGATCACACCGGCGACGCCGATGAGGAGGCCCGACGGCAGGATCCGGCGCGGCTCGCGCACCTCGCCGGCGATGAACGACGCCGTCTGCCAGCCGCCATAGGCGAACAGCACCGGCACCATTGCCGCTCCGAAGGCAGTGAGCAGGTCGAGCGACAAAGGTCGGTCGAGCAGGCGGCCGGCGCCGGGTGGCACCCCCTGCGGCAGCGCGTGCCCGGCCAGCAGGAGGCCGCAGACGACCAGCGAGACGATGGCCAGGATCTTGAGCGTCATGAATCCGTTCTGCAGCGTGCTGCCCGCGCGCACGCCGAGGCAGTTGATCGCGGTCAGCACGCCCAGCGCGATCGTCGCCACCAGCCATTCGGGCAGGGGCGATCCGGTGAGCGTCGTCACGTAGCGCGCGAAGGTGACCGCCCCCGCGGCCATGCCCCCGGTCTGCACCACCAGCAGCAGCGTCCAGCCGTACATGAACGCGAGCAGCGGGTGGTAGGCCTCACGGATGTACGCGTACTGGCCGCCGACGTGGGGCCGGCGCGCCGCCAGCTCGGCGTAGATGAAGGCGCCGGCCAGGGCGATCAGCCCGCCAGCGACCCATGCCGCCAGCATCAGGAACGGGGTGTGAACGAGACGGGCGACGACTGCCGGGTTCATGAAGATGCCGGAGCCGATGATCCCGCCCATCACGATCATCGTCACATCGAAGCGGCCCAGCCGCCGGGCGAGCCCCGGTCCCTGGGCGCCCGCGGCGGTGTCGGTGGTCGTCACGGCGCGGAGACTAGTGACGGGCGTGTGGCCCGGCAAGCCCTGCGGATGCACGCCGTGTGTCACCCGTCACCCCACACGAAACGACACGTGACGCTCCTGCGGGGCCTGGCACCCGGATCGCTCCGCTGGCGCGCAACGCGTTAGCGAGGCATTGCGTGGGAACGCGCCTTGCAATGCGTTCTCCACCGGAACGCCGCCCGCGGGGGCGGCTTCCCCTGCCTCTCCCGCACTCCCCCGAGCTGGCACCGGAATGGATTCACCGGACCGGCGTAGGGAGAGGCAATGGACGCTCACCAGTACCTCGCTCGGCGCGGCATGGGACCGCGCCCGAAGAACGACGCTCCGCCGCGGGGCAGCGAGCCGCGAGCGGATCGGATCACCCCGCGGCTCGGGCTGGGTACGCGCCAGGACCGGACTCCATCGCCGGTCCGGCGCGACCCACGCGCCGACGCGCTCGTACCCCGGCGCGCGCCCGAGCCAGGGTCTTCGCCCGCCGCATCCCCGCGCCGTGTCGATCCGCGCTGGTACCAGATCGTCATGCTATCGGCGCTGCTGGGGTACGGCGTCTTCGGGCTCCATTTCGATCTCGGCTGGCGGCACATCGCGGCGGTGATCGGCGTCGCCCTCGGCACCCAGCTCCTGTGCACGAAGCTCTGGCGGCTGCCGGCGTTCGATCCGCTCAGCGCGCTCATCTCGGGGATCGGCCTCTGCACCCTCCTGCGCACCAACGGCATCGCCTGGGCGATGTTCGCCGCCGCGCTGGCCATCGGCAGCAAGTTCGTGCTGCGCTGGCGGGGCAAGCACCTCTACAACCCCACCAATCTGGCGCTGGTGGTGATGCTCATCGCCGGCGTGGGCTGGATCTCTCCCGGCCAGTACGGGCACATCGCCTTCATGGCGCTGCTCATGTTGTGCATGGGGCTCGCGGTGGTGAACCGCGCCGCGCGCAGCGACGTCACGCTGGCGTTTCTCTGCGTCTACGCGGGCGTCCTGTTCGGCCGCTCGCTGTGGCTGGGTGAGCCGCTCACCATCCCGCTGCACCGGCTGCAGAGCGGCCTCCTGCTCCAGTTCGCGTTCAACATGATCTCCGACCCCCGCACCACGCCCGACTCGCGAGGCGGCCGCCTGATGTTCGGAGCGCTGGTCGCCCTCGGCGCCGGGCTCGTCCAGTTCGTGCTCTTCCGCACCAACGGGCCGGTGTGGTCGCTGGCGGTGTGCACGTTGTTCGTGCCGCTGCTCGACCGCTGGCTGCCGGGCCCGCGCCACCAATGGAAACCCGTCACCGCCATGGCCGGCGTCCCCTCGAGAAGGACCGACACCGACGCCACGGCCGGCACCACCGTGAAAGGAGCACCTCATGAAACGCCTGTTCCCGCTGCTGCTGCCGTGCGCGATCCTCTGGCCATCGGCCGCGCATAGCTTCTGCGGCTTCTACGTCGCCAGCGGCGACGCCAAGCTCTTCAACCACGCCTCGCAGGTGGCGCTGGTGCGCGATGGCGACCGCACCGTGCTCACCATGGCCAACGACTTCCGCGGCGAGCCGAAGGAGTTCGCGATCGTGATCCCGGTGCCGACCGTGCTGGAGAAGGGCCAGGTGCACGTGGGAGACCGGGCGCTGATCGATCACCTCGACGCCTACTCGGCGCCGCGCCTGGTGGAGTACTGGGATCCGGACCCCTGCCCGGTGGCCCAGGATGCGATCTCGCTCCGCATGGATCGCGCCTTGAAGGCCCCGATGGCCATGGCGGAGCTCTCGGTCGGCATGGCGAAGAGCCGCGGCGTCACCATCGAGGCTCGGTACACCGTCGGCGAGTACGACATCCTCATCCTCTCGGCGAAGCAGAGCGGTGGGCTCGAGCTGTGGCTGACCGAGAACGGCTACCGCGTGCCGGCGGGTGCCTCGCGGGTGCTGGGCAGCTACATCCGGCAAGGGATGAAGTTCTTCGTCGCCAAGGTGAACCTCAAGG
>JBGPXY010000005.1:0-36521 GCA_041492985.1 Candidatus Eiseniibacteriota bacterium | reverse complement strand
GGCCGACGACGTCGCGGGCCGTGAACTCGACAGGTCGATCGGGCATGGGGCCGGAACCCTAGCGGCTCGCGCCCCCGCGGTCCACCGGCCGGAGGCCTCGATCGACGGGGCCCTCCGAACGCGCGCGCGTAAGACTCTCCCCCGCGGGGTCGCCGGGGAACACCGCGCTGACCGAATCGCCATCGACACGCGCGAACACCCGCACGCCGCGCAGGTACGTCGCGCGCACGACGCCCGCGACCTCGCGGCCCACATAGGGCGAGAGTGGATGGCGCTGGAACAGACGCACACCCAGCACCGTCCACTCGGCGTCGGGATCCCACACCACCAAGTCGGCGTCGGCGCCCGGCGCGATCACCCCCTTGCGCCCGGCAAGCCCGGCGAGCCGCGCGGGTCGCTCGCTCATCCAGCGCGCGAGGTGCGACGCCGTGAAGCCGCGCCGGCGGGCCTCGGTCCACACCGCGCTGAGCCCGACCTGGAGCGAGGCGATCCCTCCCCAGGCGGCCGCCAGGTCGCCGGTCTCGAGCCGCTTCAACGCGGGTGGACACGGCGAGTGGTCGGTCGCCAGCATGTCGATCACCCCCTCGCGCAGCGCCTCCCACAACCGCTCGCGGTTCTCGCGCTCGCGGATGGGCGGCGCGCACTTGAGGAGCGTGTCGCAGTCGTCGATCTCCTCGGCGGTGAACACCAGGTAGTGCGGGCAGGTCTCGACCGTGACCGGCAGACCGCGCGCGCGCGCGGCGCGCAGGTCATCGAGGGCCTCGGCCGCAGCGAGGTGGACGATGTGGACCGCGCAGCCGGTCTCGTCGCTGAGCCGCAGGAGCAGGCGCACGGCCTCCACTTCCGCCGCCGGCGGCCGCGAGGCGAGCCAGGTGGCGTAGCGTCGCGAATCGCGTCCGCGGAGCGCCGCAGCGGCGGCAGCGATGGGCCCGGGCAGCTCGGCATGCGCGAGCAACGGCAGCCCCAGGCGCGCCAGCACCGGCATCGCCTCGCGCAGGTCCTGTTCATCCACGCATTCGAACTCGTCCACGCCCGAAGGGACGAGAAAGCACTTGAACCCGAGCACGCCGGCCGCCGCCATGCCCGCCAGCTCGGCCGTATTGCCCGGCACCACGCCCCCCCAGAACCCGCAGTCCACGCGGCACCCCGCCGCCTTTGCGGCTGCCCGCTTGGCCGCCAGTGCGGCGACCGTCGTGGTGGCAGGGATGCTGTTGAGCGGCATGTCCACCAGCGTGGTGATGCCGCCCGCCGCCGCCGCGCGCGTGGCGGTCGCGAAGCCCTCCCACTCGGTGCGTCCGGGCTCGTTCACGTGCACGTGCGTGTCCACCAACCCCGGCATGACGATGGCGTCTCCGGCGTCCACGGTCTCGACCGCCTCCGGCGAGACGCCGGGCATGACGATGGCGTCGATGCGCCCCGCACGCACCACGATCGCCGCGTCGCGCACCCCATCGGGCACCACGACGCGGCGCGAGCGGATGACCAGATCGGCCCGCGACCCGCTCATGAGGGCCTCGATGCCATCACGTCGCCCGTCCACGCCACAGGCCCCAGGCGAGCGACAGCCAGCCGGCGATGAAGCAGAGCCCGCCGAGCGGGGTCACGGCGCCGAGCCCGCGCGCCCCCGTCAACGCGAGCGCGTAGAGACTGCCCGAGAACAACGCGGTGCCCGCGAGGAAGAGCCAGCCCGCGCCCACGACCGCGGGGCGCCGCCCACGCTCGAAGCTCCACGCGACCGCGAGGAGCGCCAGCGCATGGAACATCTGGTAGCGCGCCGCGGTCTCGAACACGGCGAGCATGTCCGGCGTCAGTCGCGACCGCAGCGCGTGGGCGCCGAAGGCGCCGGCGAGGACCGCCACGCATGCCGACAGCGCCCCCAGCGCGCCCCAGCGCGCGGCGGGCGTTCCCTTCGAATCCATGGCATCCGGTTGCGGCATCCATCGGCTCCTTGATCCGGGCGAGGCGCGCTTGTGCGGCGCGCAGTCTATTGGCAGAATGCCGCCGCGGCCAGCCCGCATCCGCGAGGCCCGCGCGCGATTCGTGCGCCGGGCGAGCGGGCGCCACGGCCGCCCCACTCGAGGAGGACCCGCCATGGCCCAGCCGCTGGTCGGCGTCATCATGGGCTCGCGCTCCGATTGGGAGACGCTCTCGGCCGCTGCCGAGACGCTCGAGAAGCTCGGCGTGTCCTTCGAGGTGAAGGTGGTCTCGGCGCACCGCACGCCAGATCTCCTGTTCGAGTACGCCGCCGGCGCCGAGGAGCGTGGGCTGGAGGTCATCATCGCCGGAGCGGGTGGTGCCGCGCATCTGCCCGGCATGACCGCGGCCAAGACGGCGCTCCCGGTGCTGGGCGTGCCGGTGGAATCGAAGGCGCTCAGCGGGCTCGACTCGCTGCTCTCGATCGTCCAGATGCCGGCGGGCGTGCCGGTCGGCACGCTCGCGATCGGCACCGCCGGCGCGATCAACGCCGCGCTGCTCGCCGCCGCCATCGTCGGCAACCGGCATCCCGAGGTGCGCCAGGCCCTCAAGCGCCACCGTCAGGAGCAGACCGCGGCCGTCCTCGGCCAGCCCGACCCGCGCCGCGGCCCGTGAAGGTCGGCGTCCTCGGCGGCGGCCAGCTCGGCCGCATGCTCGGCATGGCGGGGCAAGCGCTGG
This sequence comes from Candidatus Eiseniibacteriota bacterium, assembly GCA_041492985.1. GTDB lineage: Bacteria > Eisenbacteria > RBG-16-71-46 > RBG-16-71-46 > RBG-16-71-46 > WS-11. The sequence goes on along the minus strand of JBGPXY010000005.1, from coordinate 33,869 downwards.
GGTTCTCGTTCGTCTTCCTCGAGCCGGCCGACGAATGTCCGGCATCCGCCGCCGGCGAGTGGATCCGCGGCGGCTTCGACGATCCGGCCGCGCTCGACGCGCTGGCCGAGCGCTCGGAGGTCATCACCTACGAGTTCGAGAACGTGCCGGTCGCCGCCGTGCGCGCGATCGAGGCTCGGCGCCCGGTGCGACCATCCGCCGCCTCACTCAAGGTGAGTCAGGACCGACTCCGCGAGAAGGAGTTCTTCCGGCGGCTCGGCATCCCGACCGCGAGTTTCGAAGCCGCCGAGGGCGAGGCCGTGCTCGCGAGCGCGGTCGGGCGCATCGGCCTGCCGGCGGTGCTCAAGACCCGACGCCTCGGCTACGACGGGCGCGGGCAGCGCGTGCTTCGCGAGCCCGGCGACCTCTCCCCGGCGCTCGCCGCCCTGGGATCGGGCCCACTGCTGCTCGAAGCGCTGGTCCCCTTCCAGCGTGAGCTCTCGGTCATCGGGGTTCGCGCCGCTTCCGGCGAGTGCGCCTTCTACCCCCTGATCGAGAACCACCATCGCGAGGGCATCCTGCGACTGTCGGTCGCCCCGGCGCCCGGGCTCACCCCCGCGCTGCAGGCGCGCGCCGAGACGTACGCGCGGACCGTGATGGAGTCACTCGGGCACATGGGCGTCCTGGCGCTCGAGCTGTTCCACTCCGGGGACGAGCTGCTCGCCAACGAGATGGCGCCTCGCGTCCACAATTCGGGGCACTGGACCATCGAAGGGGCGGCGACCAGCCAGTTCGAGAACCACCTGCGGGCGATCGCCGGCCTTCCGCTCGGAGCGACCACCGTCCGCGGGCACTGGGCCATGGTCAACCTCATCGGCGAGCTGCCCGACCTCCCGCCCCTTCGCGGCGCGACCGGCACCCACGTCCACCTCTACGGGAAGCTCCCGAGGCCGATGCGCAAGCTCGGGCACATCACCCTCGGCGCCGATGATGCCGGGACACTGATGCGCCAGCTCGAAGCGGTGTGGCGGACGGTGGGGGGATCCCCCGGGCCGTCCGCCTTCGTCGTCAGTCTCCGCGCATCAGGATGAGCTTGCGGGCGAGCGTCTTCCCTCCCACCACGGCGCGATAGAAATAGACGCCGTTCGCCGCGGGTACCCCGTCCGCACCTCGACCATCCCAGCGGAACTCCCGGGGTCCCGAGGGCAGGCGGCCGCGGAACAGCGTGTCCACGGCGCGGCCACGCAGGTCATAGATGCCGACCGCGACGTCCGCGCCTGCCACCAGGTCGAGCGTGAACCGGGTCTCAGCGGAGAACGGATTGGGCCGGTTCTCGCCGAGTGCCACCCGTGCGGTGCCCGGCAGCTCGCGTGATGGGTTGCCCAGGGCCACGTCCAGCATCACGCCATCCGGGCCGCCGAACTCGCCGGACACCACACGGACTTCGCCTCCCGGGAGCTGCCCTGGTCTGAGGCCCAGGTGGAGCATGAGCTCCGGGCCGAACCGGGCGGGTATGGCGGCTCCGGTCTGGAGCATTCCCAGGAGGAGATGTCCATCGCGCGTCTCGTGCAGCGTGAACCACTGACCACTCCCGCCGTCGTCAAGACCGGTCACGTCGTACCGATCCAGTGGAGCATCGAGCGTGAGCGTCACCGCCCCGACCCGGTCGGCGGCGCGGATCTGTATCGGCAGGTCGACGCTCGAGGCCGTCCCCACCGGCGCGAGGAAATCGATCGCCACGTCCGGCTCGTGTCGGACAGCGCTCGAGTCATGTGGGCAGTCCGGACAAGGGGGTCGTGTCAGGATGTGGCGAGCACAGCACATCACGTCGACGATGGAGAGCGTGTGGTCCCCGTCGCAGTCGAAGCGGGTTCCCGCATCGACCGGACAGGTGCCCTCTCCGTTCGCGCAGTGCACCATCGCGACCAGATCGAGCACGTTCTCGGCCCCGTCGGCGTTGAAGTCGCACGCGTGTTCGGCGCAGATCCTGGCGACGGCGATCCCTCGCGTGGCGTCCAATGTCGTGGCGGCACACGGCGGCGGCGGGCAGACCGGCACGGCGCGCCCGTCGATGTCCGAGCCGAGCAGTTGATCGAGGCTGACGATCGAGACCTCCGGGGCTTCTCCGCCCGCGGGCTGCTCGACGGTGACGCGCAGCACGGGCCAGTAGCCCGGGTCCATCGTCCCGCTGGTGGCCGGCGGAGGCAGCGCCGGGATCGGCGCCCCGTGCTCGGCGAACAACACGAAGCTCGCCCCGGAGGCAGTGGCGTTCCAGTTCAGGTGCATGCCCGCGGCCGGACCGATGGCCTCGAGCCGGGTGATCCTGAGCGCGGGCGGATCGAGCCTGAAGGCGCCCTGCAGCCCGGCAAGCGCGACGGACGGCCGTACCTGGAACGTCAGCTCCGCGGGATGCTCGGGCGAAACCGTGGCATCGCACACCGTCGGGGCACCGGGCGGATGAGCGAATGACGCCCGGAGGCACGGCGGCGCCAAGGCGCACGTGCCGGACACCTCGAACGGCGCACGGGTGGCGTACAGCTGGCCGGGCGGATACGTATCGCTGCAGCTCACGCGTGCCAGCTCGAGCTTGAGCTGGTAGCTCCCCGCGAGCTGCGGCGGCAGCTTGACCTGCGCGGACCAGGGCACCTGGACCTGGGCGCAGATCATGTCGAGGCAGCCACCGTCGTCGACGATTATCCTGACCGTGGGCGGCGGGGGCGGGAACACCGTCTCCGGCGACGGCACGAGCTGGATGCGGCGGAACCCGAAGCAGTTGCTCGGGAAGGTGCCCAGCACGTCGACCACGATGCTGTCGCCCGGGCAGATGGGCCCCGTCTCGCAGAGCCGGTCGGGGCGGATGAGGATCTCATCGACATAGGGCAGCGGCCCGGAGGATGGCGGACCGCACTGGCCGGCGACGAACAACGGGTATTCGAGATTGTACGTACGACGAGTGAAGTACCCGGCATCGGGGTCCCAGCTCATCACATGAAGTGTGATGGCGACTATGTGGTTCCCGGCCGCCAGCAACCCGAGCGGGAACTCGGCCCGCCAGGGTTGGAGGGCCGCCGTGCAGAACGTATCCGGCCCGGCGGACACCTTGAGCGTCAGCTCCACCGCCGCACCGGGTGGAGACGAATCGATGATTCGCCCGCAGCCGTCCCGGAACACCCCCGCCAGCACCAGCGTCGTCGGCACCTGGGCGCAGGGCGTTGGGGGGTCGGTCGAGATCGTCGACACGTAGGGCAGCGGGCCTGGGATCGGTGGACAATCGGCCGTGACGGAGAAGCTCACGGGCGTGTGGCTCATCACGGTCCGAGTCGTGCCGTCGCGCGCGAGATAGTTGACCTCGTACTCGAGGTCGAGCACGTGGTCCCCGACAGGAAACTGACCCAGTGGCACCGGAATCGGATGGAAGTTCGGCGCCATCGGGCACATGAAGCCGTCGCGCACGAGCATCCGGACGCGCAGGTGGAGCGGGTCGAGCTTCTCGACGCCCATGAAGGAGTCACACGGCGAGTCCTGGAACACCATCAAAGTCAGCGTGACGTCGTCTCGCATGCATGGCGAGGAGGGCGAGAGACTCCACGCCGGCCCGGCGGGTGGCGGGTCGGCGCCTGCCGCGATCGGTGATAGGGCGGCGACCAGCAGGGAGAGCAGGAGGACCGAGGGACGGCGGATACTCATGGGTCACAGACTCCGTGCGCAGCCTCGCCCGGAGGCTGCCGCATCTGCGCCGAGCCCCGACCCGGCCCCGTGCGGGACCAGGAGGGTCTGGCGACTACGACCATACGCCCCCCGGCCGGAGCCAACGCGCACCAGAGTCGACCCGCCGGCCCGGGCCGTCAAGCGCTCAGCGTCTGCTACACTGCCGCCCGCCACGTCCCCCTGTGCGCCGAATCCGTTCCCGGAGAACCGTTTCGGGCCCCGACCGATGACTCCTGACGGCAACGATTTCGAGCTCGCCCCCGGCTTCCGCGCCGCGGCGGTGGCCTGCGGGTTGAAGCCCAGCGGTGCGCTCGACCTGATGCTGGTCTCCTCCGACCGCGCGTGCGCCGCGGCCGGCGTGTTCACCACCAATCGCGTGAAGGCGGCGCCGGTCCTGCTCGACCAGGAGGTGCTGGCGGGCGATGCCTCCAGCATCCGGGGCGTGATCGCGAATGCCGGTTGCGCCAACGCCTGCACGGGAGCCCGCGGCCTGGCGGATGCGCGGCGGATGGCGGCGCTCACCGCCCAGGCGCTGGGCTGTGGCGAGCGTCAGATCCTCGTGCTCTCGACCGGGGTCATCGGCCGCCACCTCGACATGGAGAAGCTGATGCGCGGCATCGTCGCCGTCGCCTCCCCCATCGCGGTCCGCGGCGCGGCCGCGGCGTCGCGGGCCATCCTCACCACCGACACGCGCCCCAAGACCGCGGCGGTGAACGTGACGATCGGCGGACGCACCATCGCCATCCGGGGGTTCGCGAAGGGCGCCGGCATGATCCATCCGAACATGGCGACGATGCTCGCCGTCGTGACGACCGACGCCGCGCTGGCTCCCGCCACGCTCCAGGGCGCGCTCGCGGCGGCCATCGCCCGCAGCTTCAACCGCGTGAGCGTGGACGGAGACATGAGCACCAACGACACCGTGATCCTTCTGGCGTCCGGGGTCTCGGGTCCGACGCTCGACGATCCGGGCACGGCGGCGTTCACCGCCGCGCTCACCGAGGCTTGCACCTCGCTCGCCAAGCAGATCGCGCGCGACGGCGAGGGCGCCACGCGGCTGGTGGAGATCCGCGTGACCGGCGCCCGAGACGAGGCCGAGGCGCACACCGTGGCCGACAGCATCGCCCGCTCGCCCCTGGTCAAGAGCGCGATCCACGGCGGCGATCCCAACTGGGGCCGCGTGCTGGCGGCGGCCGGATACAGCGGGGCCACCATCGACCCGGACCGCCTGGCGCTCGCCTTCGGCGGGCCCGGCGAGACGCTCACCCTGGTACGCGACGGATTGCCGGTCGCATACGAGGAGCGGGCGGCCTCGGCGCTGCTGCGCCGCGATCCGGTGCTCATCCATCTCGGTCTCGGCCTGGGCGGTGGCGAGGCGACCACCTGGACCTGCGATCTCAGTGCCGAATACGTGACGATCAATGCCCACTACACGACGTGACCCTGCGGCTCGCGCCGAGCGCACCCCTGGCCCGGGGTCCCGCGCGGCCGCGGCGGCGGCGGCGCCCGCCAAGAAGCCCATCACCAGCGAACGCCTGCTCGCCCTGTGGCCCGACATCTGGGCGCTGATCAAGCCGCGCCGGGGGATGCTCGCGCTCGGCTTCGTGCTGATGGTCATCAACCGGGTCTCGGGGCTGATCCTGCCCGCGTCGACCAAGTTCGTGATCGACGACGTCATCGGCAAGAAACACGTCTCGCTGCTGGTTCCCATCGTGCTGGGCGTGGTGGCGGCGACCATGATCCAGGGCCTCACGTCGTTCGGCCTCACCCAGCTGCTGTCCAAGGCGGCGCAACGGCTGATCGCCGAGCTGCGCTGCAAGGTGCAGGCGCACATCGGACGGCTGCCGGTGGCCTACTACGATGGCAACAAGACCGGCACGCTGGTGTCGCGCATCATGAGCGACGTGGAGGGCATCCGGAATCTGATCGGCACCGGCCTGGTCGAGTTCCTGGGCGGGTTGCTCACCGCCAGCATCGCGCTGGTCGTGCTGCTGCGCATCAGCAACATCATGACGCTGGTCACCTTCGGCGTGCTCATCCTGTTCGCGGTGGCGCTCAACCAAGCCTTCACCACGATGAGGCCCATCTTCCGCGAGCGCGGCCGGCTGAACGCCGAAGTGACCGGTCGCCTCACCGAGTCGCTGGGCGCGGTGCGCGTCATCAAGGGCTATCACGCCGAGGCGCGCGAGGCCGGGGTGTTCGCCGGCGGCGCCCGCCAGCTGCTCGACAACGTGCTCAAGACGCTCACCGCCACCTCGGTGATGGGACTCTCGTCCGCGGTGCTGCTCGGCGTGGTCGGCGCGCTGGTCATGTTCGTCGGGGCGCGACAGATCCTTGCCGGCAGCATGACGCTCGGCGGGTTCTTCACCTACACCGCGTTCCTGGGCTTCATGATCGCGCCCATCTTCCAGATGGTCGCCATCGGCACCCAGATCACCGAGGCCTTCGCCGGGCTCGAGCGCACGCGCGAGGTGCTGCGCGAGCGCGCCGAAGACGAGGACCCCACGCGCACCGTGACCCTCGCGCACCTGCGCGGGGAGATCCAGTTCGAGCACGTCAGCTTCGCCTACGAGAAGGACCGCCCGGTGCTCCACGACGTGAGCTTCCGCGCCACGCCCGGCACGGCGACGGCCCTGGTCGGCTCCTCGGGCGGGGGCAAGTCCACCATCATCGGGCTGGTGGCGGCGTTCTACACGCCGTCGTCCGGCCGGGTGCTCGTGGATGGCCTGGATCTCGCGACCGTTCGGCTCGATTCCTACCGCACGCAGATCGGCGTGGTGCTGCAGGAGACCTTCCTGTTCGACGGCACCATCCGGGAGAACGTCGCGTTCTCGCGCCCTGAGGCCACCGAAGCCGAGATCCTCGAGGCCTGCCACATCGCCCACGTCGACGAATTCGCCGATCGCTTCGTGCAGGGGCTCGACACCGTGGTCGGCGAGCGCGGTGTGAAGCTCTCGGGCGGCCAGCGCCAGCGCGTCTCGATCGCGCGCGCCATCCTCGCCGACCCGCGCATCCTGATCCTCGACGAGGCGACCTCGAGCCTCGACTCGGAGTCGGAGGCGTTCATCCAGGCCGGGCTCACCCACCTCATGAAGGCGCGCACGACCTTCGTGATCGCGCACCGCCTCTCGACCATCCGGCGCGCGGACCAGATCCTGGTGATCGAGGAGGGCCGCATCCTCGAGCAGGGCACGCACGACTCCCTGTATGCGATCGGGGGGCGGTACTACGACCTCTACACCAAGCAGCACGGCCTCGAGTCCAACCTGTTCCTCGCCCCGGGCGAAGGGGACACGCCGGAGGAGCGCGGCGCCCTGACCGCTCCGGGACGGCCCGCGGAAGAGCCGGATGCGATGCGGATCCTGCGCGGCCAGCAGCGCTAGGACGCGCCGCGTGCGATCCGGCCCGCGGCGTCCCGGCCGCCCCCGACGGAGGCCCCGATGAGCCCTCCCCTGCCGGCGACGATCGTCTTCGTCGTCTGGGTCGCGTCGGAGGTCGCGCTGTCGCTCGCCCGGCGTTCGGGGACGAAGGCGGCGGATTCTCCCGACCGCTCATCGTTCCGCATCCTGTGGCTCGCGGTCACGCTCTCGGTGACCGGAGGCCTCCTGATCGCCGATCTCGACCGGGGCGTGTTCGGGGGACGAGGGACCCCGTGGCCGTCCATCGGCCTCGGCCTGATCCTCGCGGGCCTGGCGCTCCGCTGGTGGGCGATCCTGAGCCTCAAGCGGTCCTTCACCGTGGACGTGGCGATCGCCGAGGGCCAGCGCCTGATCGACACCGGGCTCTACCGGTTCGTCAGGCACCCGTCCTACACGGGCAGCCTGCTGTCATTCCTCGGGTTCGGCCTGGCGCTCGGCAACTGGCCGAGCCTCGTCGCGGTCATGGTCCCGATCACGGCCGCGTTCCTCTATCGTATCGGGGTCGAAGAGCGCGCGTTGCGCGCGGGGTTCGGCGATGCGTACGAGCGCTACACGCGCCGCACCCGCCGGCTGCTGCCGTTCCTCTACTGACCCCGGGCGATCAGCGCCCGAGCAGGTGATCGAGTGACAGGATGTCCTGGGCGCGCGGCATGACCAGCAGGAACAGCACCAACGCCAGCCGCGGGATGACGTGGCGGTGGAATTGGAACAGGTAGTCCTTGAGCAGGTGTCCGTAGGTGACGATCACCAGCACGCCGGCAAGGGCGAGCAGCGCCGGGCGGACGAGCAGCCCCACGAACACCAGCCCGCCCGCGATCAGCTCGACGAATGGGATCGACAGCCCCAGCATCCAGAGCAGCCAGTGCGGGATCCAGGTATCGGCGTAGGGATCGACGAAGTAGCGCCGGGCGTGGCCGGACGGGGTCAGCGAGAACACCTTCCCCCAGCCGGCCATGCCGAAGATGAGCCCGAGGACCAGGCGCGCGGTCAGCAGCGCCCACGCCTGGCCCGGGACGGCGGCGAGGCTCATCGACGGCCACGGGCTCGAGATCGCGACCGTATCCGTTGGAGCCCCATCACTCGTGCGGCAGCGCCGCCTTGGCGCCCGGCGCTCCGCTCCCCGGAGCGAGGGTCACGCCCAGTTGCCAGGAGAGGAACATCATCTCCTGGGTCAGATCGTCGATCTGCTTGCCCAGCGGCCTCCCGCCCGAATGCCCGGCCTTGGTGTCGTAGTGGAGCACCACCGGCCGGTCGGAGCCGGTCGAGGCCTGCACCAGCGCGGTCATCTTGCGCGCGTGCAGCGGGTCCACGCGCGTGTCCCCGTCGCCGCTCACGAACATCACCGCCGGATACTTCTCCCCCCGCTTCACGTTCTGGTAGGGCGAATAGGCGCGGATGAACTTGAACTGATCGGCATTCTCGGCCGAGCCGTACTCCGGCACCCAGAAGCGCGCGACCAGGAAGTTCTGGTAGCGCAGCATGTCGAGGAGCGGCACCGAGCACACCACGGCACGGAACAGCTCGGGCCTCTGGGTGAACGCGGCGCCCACCAGCAGCCCGCCGTTGCTCCCGCCCGAGATGGAGAGCTTCTCGGGCCGCGTGTACTTGTTGGCGACCAGCCAGTCCGCGGCGGCGAGGAAGTCGTCGAACACGTTCTGCTTCTTCTCGAGCATGCCGGCCTTGTGCCAGGCCTCGCCGAACTCGCTCCCGCCCCGCAGGTTCGGAAGCGCGTACACGCCACCGCTCTCCACCCACAGGGCCGCGCGCGCGGAGAATCCCGGGGTCTCGCTGACCGAGAAGCCGCCGTAGCCCGTGAGGAGCGTCGGGTTCGAGCCGTCGAGCTTGAGCCCCTTCCGGTACACCAGGAACATCGGGATCCGGGTCCCATCCTTGGACGGATACCAGACCTGCTTCACTTCGAACTGTTCGCTCTTGATGGGCACCGGCGCCTTCCACCACTCGGTCTTCTGGCCGGACGCCGTGTCATAGTGATAGATGGTGGTGGGCACGTGGAACGACGAAAAGGTGAAGAACGCTTCACTCTTCCCCCACTGCCCGCTCATGCCGCCCACCGATCCGAGGGTCGGGAACTCGATCGTTCCGAGCGGCTGTCCGGTCCGCTCGAAGATGCGAACGCTCGAGACCACGTTCTTGAGGTAGTTCACGAACACGCGCCCGCCCGCCAGCGAGAAGCCGTCGATCACGGCGTCGCCGGCCGGGATGACCTCTTTCCACTGGTCGCGCGCCGGGTGTCTGAGATCCACGGCGAAGATGCGGTTGTTCGAGGCTTCCCAGTTGGTCTGGAGATACATCGTGTCGCCGGCGATATCGCCCGTGAAGTACGCGGCGACGTCGTTCACCACCGGCACGATCGGTCCGCCGGCCGCGACATCCATCACGTAGACCTCGGACCGGTCGGTCGCCGAGCCGTAGTAGACCGTGATCTGCAGCCAGCGCCGGTCCTCGGAGAGCCCCGCGCTGATGATCTTCTCGGGGCCATAGCCATCGCCGAACAGCAACCGGTCCTGCCCCGGATCCGTTCCCATGGCGTGGTAGAACACGCGTGAACCCTGCGGCGTGTGCCGCGAGTAGTAGAAACCACTCTTGTCCGCGTTGAGCGACACCCCGAAGTAGCGCGCGGTCGGCAGGACGTCGGGAAGATCCTTACCCGTATCCAGTTCCTTGAACGCGACCGAGATCTCGTCGACACCGCCCAGCCGGGTGGCGTAAGCCATCAGCTTGCCGTCGTCCGAGACATCCATGAACGAGACCGTCGTCGAATGGTCGGCGCTCATCGCATGCGGGTCGATGAGCACCACGTCCTTGCCGTCGAGCCCCTGGCGCATGTAGAGGACCGCGATGTCCTGCAAGGCCAGCCGGCGCGAGAAGAAGTAGCGGCCGCCCTTCTCGAACGGGACGCCCTGCGAGTCGATCTTCATCAGCTGCTCGAGCCGGGCGTGCACGCGCTCGTGGCCGGGGATCGGGCCGAGCAGCGCGTCGGTGAAGGCGTTCTGAGCGTCGATCCAGCTCCGCGTCGCAGGCGCATTCTGATCCTCGAGCCAGCGGTAGGGATCCTCGATCACGATGCCGTGGAGCGTGTCGCGGACCATCTCGACCCGCGTGACGGGGGGCTTGGGAGTGGTCTGGGTCGCGGCCGGCGCCATCGACGCGGCGCTCAACGCGATTGCGATGCCGGCAAGGCAGAGGACGGTCCTCGGTCGATGCATCATGGTCGGCTCTCCTCGACAAGTGGGGGACGTGGTCACTGGCCAGGCGGGCCGGACTATACCGCCGCCGGGGGCTGCGCGCCCCCACCGGGTTGGGGTCCCCTCCGAACGCCGCGAGGGGGTGCGGAACACGGGGACACCAGGCTCGCGTCGGCGGTATTTCGTGGCGGGCTCGCGCCACCTGCGATATAAGGAGGTCCCTCATGCCATCCCGACGCGCGCCCACGCTCATGCGGCTCGACGGGCTCGACGATTCCAGCCTGTCCATGCTGTCGCGCGGGCTGATCGGCTCCGAGGTGCTCAGGATCGCGGCCGAAGTGCGCGCCCTCCTGCAGGCGGGCCGCCCGATCTGCAATCTCACCGTCGGCGACTTCGATCCGCGCGAGTTCGCTCCGCCCGGGCAGCTGCTGGCGGGGATCCACAAGGCGCTCACGGGCGGCCACACCAACTACCCGCCCTCGAACGGCGTGCTCGAATTGCGGCAGGCCATCACGCGGTTCTACCTGCGCGAGTTCGGCCTCGAGTACCCCGTCGAGGCGGTGCTGGTGGCCGGCGGAGCCCGGCCGCTCATCTACGCCACGTACCGGGCGCTCGTCGACCCCGGCGAGAGTGTGGCCTACCCGGTGCCGTCCTGGAACAACAACCACTACTGCTATCTCACCGGCGCGCGGGGCATCCCGATCGAGGTCACGCGGGATTCGCGCTTCCACCCGACGCCCGGGCAGGTGCGTGCGCTGCTGCCGCAGATCCGGCTGCTCGCGCTGAACTCGCCGCTCAACCCCACGGGCACGGCGATCGAGCCCGGGGTGCTGGCCGAGATCGCGCGCGCGATCGTCGAGGAGAACGCGCGGCGCGTGGGGCGCGGCGAGCGGCCCGTGTTCCTGATGTACGACCAGGTCTACTGGTCGCTCGACTTCGGCCGCATGCAACCGGTGACGCCGCCTGAGCTGGTCCCCGAGGTGGCCCCGTACACTGTGTTGCTCGACGCCATCTCCAAATCGCTCGCCGCGACGGGTCTGCGCGTGGGGTGGTCGGTGGCCGCGCCCGCGGTGACGCAGCGCATGTCGGATCTGCTGGGCCACGTCGGCGCCTGGGCGCCGAGGGCCGAGCAGATCGCCACCGCCGAGTTCCTCGACGACAGCGAGGCATTCGCGGCGTTCCGGCTCGAGATGCATCGCCGCCTGCGCGAGCGACTCGAGTTCCTGTACGGAGCGTTCATGGCCCTGGCCGCGCGCGGTCTGCCGGTCGCGGCGGTCGCGCCGGAGGGGACGCTCTACCTGTCGGTGCACCTCCATCTGTTCGGGCGTACTCTCGACGGTCAGGAGATCCGCACCAACGAGGACATCCGGCGCCTGCTGCTGCGCCTCGCGGGGGTCGCGGTCGTGCCGTTCCAGGCGTTCGGGCTTGAGCGTGAGGACGGCTGGTTCCGACTGTCCGTGGGCGGCGTCTCCATGAAGGCGCTCGAAGCGGGGATGGAGCGGCTGGCGCCCGTGCTCGCCCGTCTGGGGAGCTGACGCGCGGTCGGAGGGCCCAGTGCGACACTTCCGTTGGACACGGTGGTGCCTGGGCCTCGGGGTCTCCGCGCTCGCCGCCTGTTCGCCCGAACCACCCATCGCTCCGCGCCTTCACTCCATCACGGGTCACCTCCGGCTCACCGGATACCTCGTGGACGTCGACGGGCAGTTCCTGGGCACCCGCGTGATCGGGAACGCCGGCGGCGTTCTGGTCGAGCTGCTTCATGGGAGCGAAGTCGTCGCCAGAACCACCACGGTGGACGGGATCTATCGCTTCTCCGGGCTCCGTCCGGGTGACTACGTGGCGCGCAGCCGGCCGATCGGCGACCTCGGCGACCAGACGAATCCGCTGGTGATCGCGGTTTCCGACGTCTCGGCCGCTGACACGCTACGCCTGGTCTCGCGTGGCGATCTCTCGGCTGTCCCCAATCCGTCCGTGGACACGACCAAGGTGTTCTTCCAGGTGACCGACACCGTGTGGGTCGATGTCAACATCCTCGACATGGGTGGCCATGCCGTCACGAACCTGTTGGCGCTCGAGATCCTGCCAGCGCGGCACGCCGTGTTCTGGAACGGTCGCGATCTACGCGGCCGCCTAGTCACGGACTCCTTGTACTGGGTGACATTCGTGGCCGGCCAGGACGTCCGCGCCCATCTGATCTTCAGACGTTGACCGTCCTCGGACGGGGGCACGGGATCCCGAGGAGCTTCGAGCGCTCGGGGCCTGGGGACACGGCTCGGGAGCGTGCTCCGACCGATCGCGGCACCGCCCGGGCTTCCCATCGGGGGATCCACGCCCCCACAAGCGAGAAGCCCCCGCAACTCATTGAGTCGCAGGGGCTCTCGAACGTGGCTCCTCGGGTAGGATTCGAACCTACAACCCTCCGGTTAACAGCCGGATGCTCTGCCGTTGAGCTACCGAGGAACAAGCGGGTGACTCGGCCCGTGGGTGGGGCGCGACCGGGCGGAGCCGAGGCAAAACGAGGCGCGGAGTCTAGTCTCCCCTCCCCCCACGGTCAAGGAACGCAGCGCGCTCGGAAGCCCGGGGCCGATCTGTCCTCATCTGCGAGGGTCCCTGGACGCGACTACCGCGTCGCGCCGACCAGCCGCGCCGCCAGATCGCGCTCGCGGCCACGCTGCGAGTAACCCGCATCGCTGGTCGCCGGACGATGTTCCAGGTGCCATCGCACGACCTGCGGCAGGTAGTCGTCGAGGCGGCTGCCGACGAATCCCCATTCCGTAGTGGCGCGCGAAGGGTCGAGTACGGAGACCCAGGCGCCCGCGAAGGGTGAGAAGTCCTCGTCGAGCCCGGCGGCGCGGCACTCGTCCCACGGTGCATCCACGAATCGGGGCTCGAGCTTGGCCGCACGTGCCACGCGCTCCAGGAACTGGCGCAGCGTCACGACCTCCGGCTGGGCCAGGTTGTAGGCCGCGTGCTGCAGTGTCGGCGATTCGGTCAGGCGCACCAGCGCCCGCGCCAGGTCTCCCGCGTAGAGGAATCGTGTGGGGCGCTGGCCTCCGTCCGGCAGCACCAGCGGCGCCCCGTCGAGCATGCGCTCGAGATAGGCCCACAGGCGCAACGACCCGTCCGCTTCCCCCTGTACGATCGGGAGCCGCAACGCCACGCCGCGCACGCCGTGCGTGTCGCGCAGCCCGAGCAGCGCCTGCTCGGCAAGACGCTTGCCGATGCCGTATCGCCAGTTGCTGTGGTCGCGCGTGCCGGCCGGCGGTTCGGCGCGAAGCGGGCGTTCCGCTTCTTCTTCGCGGAAGGGCGGCGTGCCACCTTCGGTCACCAGGTAGACCTGCCCCGAGGAGATCATGAAGTAGCGACCGAGTGCCGCGTGCGGTGCGAGCAGGATCCGTTCGAGATCGACCGCATCGTAGACGAGGAAATCGACCGTGACGTCGAATCGCCTGTGTTCGAGCGCGGCCGCGAGCGAGCCCGGATCACTTCGGTTCGCCGCCAGCGTCACGACCCCGGCGGGCGCGTCGCGCCGACCTCGCGAGAGGGTGGTGACCCGGTGGCCGGCGGCGAGCAGCGCGCGCGCGGCGTGCTGGCCCATGAACCCGGACCCGCCGATGAGCAGGACCTCCATGGGCACAGCCACCCTGGTCTGCTCAGCCCTTCAGGTGCTTCTGGAAGAACTGCAGCGCGCGGGCCCACGCCTGCTTGGCCGCGTCCGGGTGGTAGGACGCCTGACCCTCGTTCATGAAGGCGTGGCCGGCCCCCGGATAGACGTAGATGTCGACGGGCTTCCCGGCCTTGGCCAGGCCGGCCCTGAGCGCATCCACCTGGTCCGCGCCGATGCCGCGATCCTCGCCCCCGAAATGGCCCTGGAGCGGGACCTTGAGGGTCGCCAGCTTCGCGGGGTCCTTCTCGGGACGGCCGTAGAACATCACCGCCGCCGCAAGATCAGGGCGGTGAAGCCCGAGCAGCTGGCTCAACCGGCCACCCATGCAGAATCCGACCACGCCGACCCGGCGCCCGTCCACGCGGGACTGGGCACGCAGCCAGCCGAGCGCGGCGTCGAGGTCCGCCACCGCTCGGTCCTCGTCGAGTCCGCGCATGAGCTCGTGCGCGTACTCGGGGTCGCCCGCCACCTGCCCGTGATACAGGTCGGGGACGATCGCGACGTAGCCCTCCTGGGCCAGCCGTCGCGCGACGCCGCGGATCTGGGCGTTGAGCCCCCACCACTCGTGGGCGACGATTACGGCCGGAGCCACGCCGCGGCCGGACGGCCAGGCGACGAAGGCCGTGGTGCCGGCAGCTGGCGTACCGAGTTGGACCCGCGCGGTGTCGCTGCGGGTCGCCGTGGCCGCGGCAGTACCGGTGGCGATGCCGACAGCGGCGCCGGCGCCGACCGCGGTCGGCCATCCGGCGGCGATCGCCATGCAGCTCAGCAGAAGGGTCACGCGTCGCACGACAGGTCCTCCGGTCGGGGGTGGGAAATGAGGCGGCCAGTCGTCTGGGAGGGGCAGGGTACCGTTTCCGGTCCGATCGTGATAGCGGGGCCGCGGGCCGGGAGATCGTGGCGCGTGTAGCCCCCGGCCGTGCCGGGGGATGGGGCGCTCAGGCGGCGTCGGCGGCGGGGTTCTGAAGCCGCGGCCTGCCGGCCCCGGCGCAATCTGGACAGAGCCCGACGGCCGGATCGGTCTGGGAACCTGGCGCGACCAGCTGGTCCAGCTCCCGCCACTCACCATCGCCCGCGCTCACCCGGTGGCATCCCCGGCAGACCGCGATGCCGGAGCCGGCCGGTGCGCCGGCCGCGCGGGCCAGCTCCAGCTCGGTATTGGCGACCTGGAGATCCGCCACGGTGCGGCGCAGCTGCTGGGTGAGGGAGACGATGCGCACACCGGCCTTCACCCTCGCCATCAGCTCCCCGTGGTCGCACGGCTTGATCAGATAGTCGTCGGCCCCGGTCTGGAGTCCCAGCAGCTTGTCGCTGATCTCTCCCTTGGCGGTGAGCAGGATGAAGTAGGGCGCCGCCTCGCGGAGGCCGGTCTTCACCGACTGACAGAGCTCGAGACCATCCACTTCGGGCATCATCCAGTCGGAGACCACCAGGTCGGGCTCGAAGGTGACGATCGCCTTCATCCCTTCGCGGCCGTCGGCGGCCGCCAGGACCTGGTAGCCTTCCCCCGCGATCCGCTTCTGCAGGACGCGCAGGAAGAACGGGTCGTCCTCGACGATCAGGATCTTGACCTCGCCGGCGGGCTTCACGCGGCCTCCTCGCGCAGGACGGTCCGGATGTGTCCCACGAAGGCCCCGTGGTCCACGATCGGCTTGGAGAGGTAGTCGTCGGCGCCACTCTCGGCCAGGAGTGCCTCGGCGTCGCCGCGCATGGCATGAGCGGTCGCGAGCATCACCGGCACGCCGCAGGTCGCCGGATCGCTCTTGAGCAGTCGGCACAGATCGACGCCACTCACCGGCTGGCCCTGGTAGCGCGTGTTCGCCAGCGAGACGTCCATGAGCACCAGCCCGACGTCCCCCGCGCGGACCAGCGCCAGCAGCTCGTCCGCCGACTCGGTGACCGTCACCCGGTAGCCGCAGCGCTTCTCGAGCAGCTTGCGGAACAGGAGGGCATTCATGGCGTCATCCTCGACCACCACGACGTGGGTCATGCCGCCTTCGCCCCGTGGCCATCGCTGGCCACCTGGAGATGCCAGTCGATGATGTGCGAGAGCATCTGGGGACTGTCGTGAACGGCGGTCTTGGGCAGCACGTCGAGCACCAGGCCGTGCTCGAGCAACCGCTTCTCCTCGGGGCTTCGCGCCTCGGGGAAATTGGTGAGCACGACGACCGGCAGGTCGGCCGCGGTCCCGGAGAGCGTCATCTCGCGCAGCACGTCGTAGCCGCTCACCTCCGGCATCATGAGATCCAGCAGCAGCAGGTCGAAGCCCCGCGGCTGCGTGCGCAGCACGTGGAGGCACTCCTCGCCGTTGTTCGCCACCTCGATGTGGAAGCGTGCCTCCGGCAGCACCTTGCGCACGAAGGCGGCCACGGTCGGGTCGTCGTCGGCCATCAGCACGCGGACGTGGCGTCCCTGGATGTCGCCGACCAGCTCCTCGAGCTTGGCGAGCAGGACGCTTCCCTCGACCGGCTTCGTCAGGTGCTCGGGCTTGCGGGAGAAGGCCGTCACCTTGAGCTTGGCGCGAAGCTCCTCGTCGAACCCGGTCACGAAGATGAGCGGGATATGGCGGGTGTCGTGGTCCGAGGTCATGCGCTCCGCCAGGTCCCATCCGGTCCGCAGCGTGGCTCCCTCGGCACATGAGAGGGCGTAGTCGAGCACCACCACCGCGGGCTGCAGACGGCGCACCAGCACCCAGGCGCCTTCGGCATGCGAGCACTGGACCGTGCGGTAGCCGTGCTGATGCATGAGGACGGTCAGGAAGCGGCGGAACACCGGATCGTCTTCGACCACCAGCACAAGCTGGCCGTTCGTGGGCCCATCGATCTGTTCCGCGGTGGCCTCCCCGGCGTCGGGAAGCGCGGTGGCCGTGTCGTCCCAGGCCGGCAACGAGAAGTACATGCGAGTCCCCTGGCCCTCGCCCTCGCTGTGCACGCCGATGATGCCGCCCATCAGCTCCACCAGGCTGCGCGAGATCGCCAGGCCCAGGCCGGTGCCTCCGTACTTGCGCGTGGTGCTGCCGTCGGCCTGGGTGAACTTCTCGAAGATCAGCTTCTGATGATCGCGCGGGATGCCGATGCCGGTGTCCACCACCTCGAACATCATGTGGCCGAGGTCCGGGTGAGCGGTCGCGCGGATCGTGATGCTCCCCCTGGGGGTGAACTTGAGACTGTTGCCGATCAGGTTGATCAGCACCTGCTTGGTCTTGGGGAAATCGCAGCGCACGAAGACGCCCTCGTCGGCCTGCGGCTCGAAGCGCAGCGTGATCCCGGCCTGCTTCGCCTGCACGTGGGTCACGGTCTCGACCTCCGCGAACAGGTCGCGCACATCCACCTTCTCCGCTTCCACGTTCAGCTTGCCCGCCTCGATCTTGGCGATGTCGAGCACGTCGTTGATGAGCCCCAGCAGGTGGCGCGAACACTGGAGCCCCTGCTTGAGGAAATCGCGCTCCTCGTCGCGGTTCTCGCACAGCCCGTCGAGCACCAGCTGCAGGAAGCCGATCATGCCGTTGAGCGGCGTGCGCAGCTCGTGCGAGGTGTTGGCCAGGAACTCGCTCTTGAGACGCGAGGCCTCCTGCAGCTGCGCGTTCAGCTCTTCGAGGCGTCGATTGCTGGCCTCGAGACCTTCCGCGAACACGCGGATGCGCTTCTCGGCCTCGACCCGATCGCTGATGTCGCGGACGATGGCGGTGTAGAGGAGCTCGTCCCCCTCCCCCGCCTGTCCGAGCGAGAACTCGACCGGAAACACCTGTCCGTCGGCGCGCTTCGCCTCGGCGACGCACACCACGCCGGGCGTCGGCAGGTGAGGCTGGCCGGGTCGATGGGCGCCGCCCCAGTGCAGGAAGCGACGCAGGGGCTGGCTCTCGAGTTCAGCCGCGGGGCGCCGGAACAACTGTTCGGCCGCGCGGTTCACGGTGCGCACACGGCCGGCGCTGTCGAAGGTGATGATGGCATCGAAGGCGGTGTCGAGGACGGCCTGGACGCGGGCGGCATGCCGGTTCGTGAGTCGCACCTCGTGGCGTGCGATGCCCTTCACGTACTGTCGGCGCCAGAGCCAGGCGGCCCCGAGCGCGCCGAGCAGCAGCGCCAGGTCGAGGAGCACCAGCTTGGTGACCGTATTGCGCAGCTCGGCCAGCATGGCGCCGCGGCTCACCTCGCCGACGAGTCCCCAGTCCATCTCCGGCAGGTGGCGGGTGGTGGCCCAGACCGTTCGTCCGTCGTCGCCCACGACCTCGACGTTGGACTCCACGCCGGTGGCGGCCATCGCCGCGGCCCTGGCGCGACGGTCGGTGAGCGGCGCGCGCCCGCCCGGCACCGGGGTCAGCTCCGACGGGGTCAGGAGGACCACGTCCTGCTGGTCCTTGCAGACCAGGTAGGCGTGCCCGGCGACGCCGGGTCCGATCCAGTCCGTCAGCAGCGGTCCCAGCGCCTCGCCGGTCAGCGTGGCGGACACCAGCACCGGTTCCTTGCCCGAGGGCGCGATGATCGGCACCACGGAGGCGATCTCGATCACGCGGTCCCCTTCGGGCTCCGTGCGGATGCCGCTCGCGGTGCGCTGACCGCTCGCGAGGACACGGCCGGCGATGGCGAGCTGCTCTTTGGAGGGCACGTCCGGGGCATCCCGGCTGGCCGAGAGCACGCGACCATCGGGGGCGACCAGGATCAGATGATGCAGGTGGAGCACCTGGACGGTGCGGTCCAATTCGAACTGCAAGTCCTGTCGCTCGGCTGCGCCCATGGTTCCGGCCAGGGCGCGGGCCGAGGTGCTCACCAGCGCGGGATGGGAGGCGGCGTAGGCGATCTGGCGCTGCAGCTGGCCGATCAGCGCGCGCACCTCGTTGCGCTTGGTGTCGGTGCCGCGCTCGAGCTGCTCCCAGCGGCGCTGGACCAGGGAGCCGCGCTCGCTCTGGTAGACGCCGAAGTTGAGGAGACCGACGGTGACGACAGCGAGCGCGAGGAGACCGACGGTGATGCGACGCGAGTCGACGCGTCCCACCTTGCCCTGCGAGAGCAGAACGCTCGCGGCATCGCCACGGGGGGCTCCCGGCGACGCGCCGCGCGCTCCCGCGTCCGATGAAGCCGTCGACTCAGGCCTCGTCCATGAAGGCTGCTCGAAGAAGTTCATGAGGGGGGTTGCGAGCGATCCGCTCGCACCACCCACGGGGCATCGGCGCAGACGCGCCAAGACTTTAGAGCGAAAGGGCTTGCGCGGTCGGCGCCGCGCGGAGGAACCGGGCCCCGGATCTCAGTCCCGACGCTGCCAGTAGCGCGGCCGTATGTTGGCGGCCAGCACGCGCTTGCGGAGCCGGAGCGACAGGGGGGTCACCTCCAGCAGCTCGTCCTCGCGAATCCACTCCAGCGCCTGCTCGAGCGACATGTTGTGCACCGGGAGCAGGTGGACGCCTTCGTCCGAGGTCGAGGCGCGCATGTTGGTGAGCTTCTTCTCCCGGACGATGTTCACGTCGATGTCTTCCGGACGCGGGTTCTCGCCCACGATCATCCCTTCGTAGACGCGCTTGCCGGGCTCCACGAACATCTCACCGCGATCCTGGGCGGCCTCCATCGCGTAGGCGGTCACCTTGCCCAGCCGGTCCGCGACCAGCGCGCCGGTGATGCGGTGCGGGATGTCGCCCTGCCACACCTCGTAGCCGTCGAACAGATGGTTCAGCAGTCCGGTGCCGCGCGTGTCGGTCAGGAACTGGGTGCGGAACCCGATCAACCCCCGTGACGGGATGCGGAACTCGAGGCGCACACGGCCGGTGCCGTGGTTGACCATGTTGGTCATGCGTCCCTTGCGCGTGCCGATCTTCTGGGTGACGACGCCCACGAAATCCTCCGGGCAGTCGATGACCAGCCGCTCCATGGGCTCGTGACGGGCGCCGTCGACCATGCGGGTGATGACTTCGGGCCGGCTCACCGCGAGCTCGTAGCCCTCGCGTCTCATCATCTCGATGAGGATGGCCATCTGGAGCTCGCCGCGGCCCGACACTTTGAAGCTCTCGGGCGTCTCGGCGGGATCGATGCGGATGCTGACGTTGGTCAGGATCTCGCGCTCGAGCCGCTCCTTGAGATTGCGCGACGTGACGTACTTGCCCTCCAGCCCCGCGAACGGCGAATTGTTCACCGAGAAGATCATGCTCACGGTGGGCTCGTCGATGGTCACGCGAGGCAGCGGGCGCGGGTCGTCGGGGTCGGTGATGGTCTCGCCGATGTTCACCTCTTCGAAGCCGGCGAGCGCGACGATGTCGCCGGGGCCGGCCTCATCCACCTCGACACGCTGCAGCCCCTCGAACATGTAGAGGTTGGTGACGCTGGTGCGCACGACGCTGCCATCGAGCCGCGCCAGGCCCACGTCCTGCCGGGCGCGCACGTGACCGTTCATCACGCGCGCGATCGCCAGCCGCCCGACGAAATCGGAGTAGGCCAGATTCAGCACCAGCATCTGGAGCGGCATGGTGCGGTCGTACATCGGCGCCGGGATGGTGCGCACGATCTCTTCGAACAGCGGCAGGAGCTTGTGGTCTTCGCCGTCGGGCGTCAGACGGCAGATGCCGTCGCGCGCGATGGTGTAGAGCACCGGGAAATCGAGCTGATCTTCGTGCGCGTCGAGATCGATGAAGAGGTCGTAGATCTCGTTGAGCACCTCCTGCGGACGGGCGTCCTTGCGATCGATCTTGTTGATGACGACGATCGGCGGCAGGCCGAGCTCGAGCGCCTTCTTGAGCACGAACCGGGTCTGCGGCAGCGGGCCCTCGCTGGCGTCGACCAGCAGCATGACGCCGTCCACCATCTTGAGCGTGCGCTCCACCTCGCCGCCGAAGTCGGCGTGCCCGGGCGTGTCGACGATGTTGATCTTGATGCGGCCGAAGCGCACCCCGGTGTTCTTGGCGAGGATCGTGATGCCCTTTTCGCGCTCCAGGTCGTTGGAGTCCATCACCCGGTCCACGACCTCCTGGTTCTCGCGAAACACGCCGCTCTGCCACAGCATGGCGTCCACCAGCGTGGTCTTGCCGTGATCCACGTGGGCGATGATGGCGATGTTCCGAATGTCCTCCCGCAGGGCGGTGTCGGATCCGTGCGGGGTCTGGGTCTGCGTCGGGTTCATGGTCCTCTCGATGCGCCTTCTGGGCGCGAACGCAACGGGCGGGGGTCTGGCCCCCGCCCGCGCGGTGCGACTGGTGTGAGGGGCCGCGGGATCAGCCGGTGGTCACCGACCGGCGGGGCGCCTTCTTGGTCGGTGCCGGCGAGGTATCCGGGCCACCCTCCTTCTTCCTGCCGCGCCGAGGACGCTCGGACTCGGGCGCCGGAGCGGCTCCCGCCTTCGGCTTCTTCTCGGGCTTGTCGGCCTTGAGCGCGCCTTCCCTCGCCTCGGCCGCCGCGAGCCGCGCCTGACGGGCCGTCTCCCTCTGCTCGTCGGACTTCACCAGCTCGAGGTACGCGGTCTCCCCGGCATCGCCCAGACGGCGGCCGATCCGGATGATCCGCGTGTACCCGCCCTGGCGTTCGGCATACCAGGGAGCGATGGTCGCGAACAGCTTCCGGGTCACGTCGGGCTTGGTGATGTAGGTGTCCACATGGCGACGGGCCGCGACGTCCCCCCTCTTTCCGAACGTGATGAGACGCTCCGCCAGCCGGCGGGCCTCCTTGGCCTTCTCGACCGTGGTCTGGATGCGCTCGTACTGGAAGAGCGCCGTGACCAGGTTGCGCAGGAGCGCGCGCCGGTGCGATGCGGTGCGGCTCAGCTTGCGATGGTCTTTACGGTGTCGCATGTCGAAAGGTCCCTTCCACCGGCGTGGGCCGGCCGCCTGGCCGGCCCGCGGGTCTCACGCGTCGAGCCGCGCCGGGGTCCTGTTCTCGGTGTACGGGGTGATGTCCATCCCGAAGTGCAGCCCCATCTCGCTGAGGATGTCCTGGATCTCCTTGAGCGATTTGCGGCCGAAGTTGCGGTACTTGAGCATCTCGGGTTCGCTCTTCTGCACCAGGTCGCCGATGCTCTTGATCTCGGCGGCCCGCAGGCAGTTGCTGGACCTCACCGAGAGCTCGAGCTCCTCGACGCTCTTGTCGAGCAGACGACGCACGCGAGAGCGTTCCTCGTCGACCTCCTCCTCGACCTCCTCCTCGATGGGCTCCTCGAAGTGGATGAAGAGGGTGAAATGGTCACGGAGGATCTTCGCCGCCACCGCGACCGCGTCGGACGGCAGGATGCTCGCGTCGGTCCAGACCTCGACCATGAGCTTGTCGTAGTCGATGCGCTGTCCCAGCCGCGTGGTCTCGACGTTGTAGTTCACCTTGGTCACCGGCGAGAACATCGAGTCGATCGGGATGACGCCGATCGGCCGGTCGATCTGCGAATGCTGGTCGGCCGAGACGTAGCCGCGCCCGGCGTCGATCTCGACCTCCATGCGCAGGTCGCCATCCTTGTTCAGCGTCGCGATGTGCAGATCGGGGTTCAGCACCTCGACCTCCGCATCCACGATCAGGTTCCCGGCGCGCACCTCACCCTTGCCTCGCACCTCGAACGTGCCCTTCTTGGGGCCGTCACCGTGCAGCTTCAGGCGGACCTGCTTGAGATTCAGGATGATCTCGGTGACGTCCTCGATGACGCCCGGGAGCGTCGAGAACTCGTGCAGCACGCCGTCGATGCGGACCGCGGTGATCGCCGCGCCCTGCAGCGACGAGAGCAGCACGCGTCGCAGCGCATTGCCCAGCGTGAGGCCGAAACCGCGCTCGAGGGGTTCGATGACGAACTTGCCGTACCCCGGCGTGTTCCCGGCGTCGGCGACGACCTGCTTGGGCATCGTGAGGTTCTTCCACTTCATCGGCAAGCCTCCTTGGGGAGGACGTACGTCCACTACTTCGAGTAGAGCTCCACGATCAGCTGTTCGTTGATGGGGACCGGGATGTTCGCCCGGGTCGGGATGTTGAGCACACGGCCGCTGAACTGCTCGGCGTTGAGGTCCATCCACTCCGGGACCCCCTGGCCCTTGCGCGCCTCCAGCGCGCTCTGCACCACCGCGAGCTGACGGCTCCGCTCACGGACCCTGATCTCGTCGCCGGCACGCACCAGGAACGATGGGATGTCCACCGAGCGGCCGTTCACCTGGAAGTGCCCGTGACGGACGAGCTGCCGTGCCGCGCTCCGTGACGGGGCGAAGCCGAAGCGGAAGACGATGTTGTCGAGCCGGCGCTCCAGCATCTGGAGCAGCGCCTCGCCGGTCACGCCCTTGGCGGTGGCCGCCTTGGCGAAGTATCCGCGGAACTGCCGCTCGAGGATGCCGTAGATCCGGCGGGCCTTCTGCTTCTCCCGGAGCTGCTGACCGTAGTTCGTCTCCTTGATGCGCCGGCTCTTGCCATGCTCGCCGGGGGCGTATCCGCGCCGTTCGAAGGCGCACTTGTCGGTGAAGCAGCGCGAGCCCTTGAGGAAGAGCTTGGTGCCCTCGCGCCGGCACAACCGGCACCTCGCATCGTGATAGACCGCCATGGATTTCCTCTCTTAGACCCGGCGCCGCTTGGGGGGGCGGCAGCCGTTGTGCGGGATGGGTGTCACGTCCTTGATCGCGGAGATCTCGAGTCCCGCCGCCTGCAGCGAGCGGATGGCGGCCTCGCGGCCCGCGCCCGGGCCCTTCACCCAGACCTCGACGCGCTTCATGCCGAGGTTCAGGGCCTCCCTGGCGCTGGCCTCCGCGGCCACCTGTGCGGCGAACGGCGTGCTCTTGCGTGAGCCCTTGAAGCCCACCTTGCCCGCGCTCGCCCAAGTGATCACGTGGCCATCCGTGTCGGTGATGGTGACGATGGTGTTGTTGAAGCTCGCCTGCACGTGAGCCACTCCGGTCGTGCTCACCTTGCGGTCGCGCTTTCTGGTCTTCTTCACATCAGCCACTCGAAACCTCCGTGCGGGCCACGACGGCCCCTCTCGATCAGCTCTTCTTCGCCGCCGGGGCCGGCTTGGCCGTCGCCGTCGGTCGCTTCATCCCGCCCGCCGTCTTCTTCGGGCCCTTGCGGGTGCGTGCGTTGGTCTTCGTGCGCTGCCCGCGCACTGGCAGGCCGCGGCGGTGACGCAGACCGCGATAGGCGCCGATGTCCATCAGCCGCTTGATGTTCATGGCGACCTCGCCGCGCAGGGCGCCCTCGACCTTGTAGTCGCGCTCGATGATCGTGCGCAGCTTGCCGCTGTCCTCGTCGCTCAGGCCCTTGACCCGGACATCGGGGCTCACGCCCGACTGCGCCAGGATCTTGCGCGCGGTCGTGCGGCCGATGCCGAAGATGTAGGTCAGCGCGATCTCGATGCGCTTGTCCGCCGGAAGATCGACGCCCGCGATACGTGCCACGGATACCCCCTCTGGCCTACTTCTGACGCTGCTTGTGCCGCGGATTGCGCTTGCAGATCACGCGGATCACGCCCTTGCGACGCACCACCTTGCAGTGCTCGCAGATCTTCTTCACCGATGAACGCACCTTCATGCTGCCCCTCCGAACCGGGTGCCGACCTCTGCCGGCCCCTACTTGTAGCGGTACACGATCCGGCCGCGCGTCAGGTCGTAGGGCGAGAGCTCCACGGTGACCTTGTCGCCGGGAAGGATCTTGATGAAATGCATCCGCATCTTGCCCGAGATGTGGGCTAGCACCTTGTGGCCGTTTTCCAGCTCGACCCGGAACATCGCGTTCGGGAGCGGCTCGATCACGGTGCCTTCGACCTGGATGCCCTCTTCCTTCGCCAATACCACCTCGCTTCTAGGATCCTTCCGACCGCGACAGGATCTCGGGACCATCCGGCCCCACCGCCACGGTGTGCTCGAAGTGGGCGCTCAACGTGCCGTCCTTCGTGACCACCGTCCAGCCATCCGGCTGCGTCACCACTTCGGGCGCGCCGACGTTCACCATCGGCTCGATCGCCAGCACCTGCCCGGCCATCAGCCGCGGGCCCCGATCCGGCGACCCGTAGTTCGGTACCTGCGGCTCCTCGTGCATCTGGCGTCCGATGCCGTGTCCGACCAGCGACCGGACCACCGAGAATCCCTGTTCCTCGACGTAGGACTGGATCGCATGGGAGACGTCTCCCACCCGATTCCCGGCCTTCGCCTGCGCGACACCCCGCACCAGAGCCTCGCGCGTCACCTTCAACAGCCGGGCTGCCTCCTCGCTCACCTTGCCGACCGGGAAGGTGAGTGCGGCATCCCCGTAGAACCCGTCCATCTCGACACCCACGTCGATCCCGACGATGTCACCCTCGACGAGCACCCGTGGTCCCGGGATCCCGTGGACCACCTCGTCGTTGATCGACGAACAGATGCTCGCGGGGAAACCCCGGTAACCCTTGAACGCCGGCCGCCCGCCGTGCTCGCGGATGAACGTCTCGGCCAGTCGGTCGAGGGCCGCCGTCGTCACCCCGGGGCGCACCTCCCGGCCCAGCATCGCCAGGGTCTGCGCCACGAGCGCCGCCGCCGCGCGGATCGACTCGATCTCCTCCCTGCCTCTCAGGAATACCGTTCGTGCCACGACGCCCGACCTAGGCCCCGAGCGCCCGGGTCAACATCCCGTACACCTCGTCCATCGTCCCCAGTCCCTCGACTTCCCGCAGCCGGGACCGAGAGCCGTAGTACTCGAGCAGCGGCGCCGTCGCGCGCGCGTACACCTCGAGCCTTCGCCTCACCGTCTCCGGCGCGTCATCCGCGCGCTGGAGCAACTCCGCCCCGGGATGGTCGTCACAGTGACGCCCGTCCCGCGGCGGCACGCTGACCAGGTTGTACGCCCGCTTGCAGACCGGGCATTCCCGTCGTGCGCTCATGCGCCGCACCAGCTCCTTCTCGGGCGCCGCCAGGCTCACCGCCGCGTCCAGCGTCTGGCCGCGCTCCCCCAGCATGACGTCCAGCGCATCGGCCTGAGGGACGGTGCGGGGGAATCCATCGAGGACGAACCCCGCCGCCGCGTCGCTTCGGTCACTGCGCTCCTTCACCAGTCCGATCATCACCTCGTCGCCGACCAGGTGTCCGGCGTCCACCAGTCTCTGCGCCGCGAGACCCAGCGGCGTCCCCTGCGCGACCGCCTCACGCAGCATCTCGCCGGTCGAGATCAGCGCCCAGCCGCGCTCGCGCGCGAGTCGCCGGCCCTGGGTGCCCTTCCCGACCCCGGGCGGTCCCAACAGGACCACCCGCACCTCACATTCTCTGGCGGCCACGGATGCGGCCGCGCTTCACGAACCCCTCGTAGTGCCGCATCAGGAGGTGCGATTCCACCTGCTGCAGCGTGTCGAGGGCCACGCCGACGACGATCAGGACGCTGGTGCCGCCGAAGCCCAGGAACGGCAGACCCATGGTGGCGATCATCATGTCCGGGAGCGTGGCGATGAGGGCCAGGAAGATCGCCCCGGGCAGCGTGATCCGCGACAGCACGCGATCGATGTATTCGGCCGTCTTGCGACCCGGCCGGATCCCCGGCACGAAGCCGCCGTACTTGCGCATGTTCTCCGCCAGGTCGTTCGGATTGAGCACGACGGCGGTGTAGAAGTAGGTGAAGAAGATGATGATCAGGCCATAGATGATGTTGTACAGCGGCGCGAGCGGGCTGAACCACTGCCCCATCGCCGCCAGCGGATGGGTGGGCGGCACGAAGCCCGCGACCGTGGCCGGCAGGATCATGATGCTCGAGGCGAAGATGATCGGGATGACGCCGGCGGTGTTGATCCGCAGCGGGATGTGGGTCGCGGCCCCCCCGTACATGCGGCGTCCGACGATCCGCTTGGCGTACTGCACCGGGATCTTGCGCATCCCCTGGGTCATCAGCACGACCGCCGCGATCACGATCACCATGATGGCGGCGACGATCAGGATCGTGAGCAGCGACAGCGCGCCGCCGCGGAAGCTGTCGTAGGCCTGCGCCATCGTGTTGGGCACGCGCCCGACGATGTTCACGAAGATGATCAGGGAGATGCCGTTGCCGATGCCGTGCTCGGTGATCTTCTCGCCCAGCCACATGACCAGGATGGTGCCGGCGGTCTGGGTGATGACGGTCACCAGCGTGAACCCGAACCCCGGGTGCGGGACCACCGTGAGACCCTGCGCCACGCCCATGTTCACCAGGAACACGCTGTAGGCATACGACTGGATGATCGAGATGAGGATCGTGCCGTAGCGGGTGAGCTGCGTGATCTTCTTCTGCCCTTCCTCGCCCTCCTTGCGCAGCTTCTCGAGATAGGGGACCACCGCACCCAGCAGCTGCAGGATGATCGACGACGAGATGTACGGCATGATCCCGAGCGCGAACACCGTCGCGCGCGAGAATGCGCCGCCGACGAACAGGTCGTAGAGGCCGAACAGCGTGCCCTTCTGGCTCGCGAACGCCCCGGCCAGCGCCTTGGCGTTCACGCCCGGCGTGGGCATGTGCTCGCCGAGGCGATAGACCACGAACAGCGCCAGCGTGAAGAGGATCCGGCGCTTGAGTTCGGGGACCTGGAAGATATTGCGCAGCTTACCGAGCATCCGTTACCCCTCGACCTTCGCGGCCTTCAGTTCCACCGTCCCGCCCGCCGCCTCGATCGCCTTCTTCGCCGCCGCACTCGCGGCGTCCACCTTCACGGTCAGCGCGGCCTTGATCTCACCACCCGCGAGCAGCTTGATCGGCCCCGGACGGCGGATGATGCCGGCGCTCTTGAGCCACGCACGGTCCACGGTGGCGCCCGCCGGGACCTGGCCCAGACGGCCCACCTGGACGACCTGATACGCGACGCGATCGGGATTCTTGAACCCGCGCTTGGGCAGACGACGCTGGAGCGGCATCTGCCCGCCCTCGAACCAGGCGGGGATGCTGCCGCCGGCACGCGCCCGCTTGCCCTTGTGACCCTTGCCCGCCGTGCCGCCCAGGCCCGACGCCGCGCCCTTGCCGCGGCGCTTCTTCACGTGCGTGGAGCCTGCCGCGGGATGGAGATTGCCGATACGGATGGTCATGCGCCCCGCCTAGGAGTTGAGCTCTTCCACCTCGACGAGGTGGCGAACCTTGAAGATCATGCCCCGGATCTGGGGCGTGTCGTTGTGTTCTACCGGCTGCCCGAGGCGGCGGATGCCCAGCGCCCGCACGGTCGCGGCCTGGTCCGACCGATGCCCGCTCGAGCTCTTGATCTGACGGACCCGCACGCGGCGCGCCACGCTACACTCCCCGCTGCCCGAGCAGCTCGGCGATGGTGAAGCCGCGCATCGACGCGACGTCCGAGGGACGGCGCAGCCGCTGCAGGCCGTTGACGACCGCCTTGACCATGTTGTGCGGGTTGCGGCTCCCCAGGCACTTGGTCAGCACGTTCTGGATCCCGGCGGCTTCGAGCACCGCGCGCACACCCGCGCCGGCGATCACGCCCGTGCCCGGCGTCGCCGGCTTGAGCAGCACCTCGCCGGCGCCGAAGTGGCCGACGATCTGGTGCGGGATCGAGCCCGACTTCGTGATCGGAACCTGGAACATGCTCTTCTTGGCCACCTCGCCCGCCTTGCGGATCGCGTCCGCGACCTCGTTCGCCTTGCCGAGGCCCACACCGACCCGGCCCTTCTGATCGCCGATCGCGACGATCGCGTTGAACGAGAAGCGCCGGCCGCCCTTCACCACCTTGGCGCAGCGGTTCACATTGATCACGCGTTCGAGGAATTCGGACTTGGGTCCATCGGATGATCGCACCTCGAACCTCCTAGAAATTCAGGCCGGCGGCGCGTGCGCCGTCGGCGAGCGCCTTGACGCGCCCGTGGTACAGATAGCCGCCGCGGTCGAAACAGACCTTCGCCACACCCTGCTCGCGCGCACGCTCGGCGATCAGCTTGCCGACCGCGGCGCTGACCGCCGTCTTGCCTTTGCCCTCGACGCGGGTCGCGAGGTCCTCGCGGCTCGACGCGGACACCAGGGTGACGCCGCGCGTGTCGTCGATGACCTGGGCGTAGATGTGCTTCGAGCTACGAAACACCGACAGACGCGGGCGCTCGGCCGAGCCGATGACCCGCTTGCGGATGCGATAGCGCCGGATCTGACGGCGCTCGTAGTGATTGTGAGTTCCGCTCATGATGATGCCGTCCCCGCGGCCTTGCCTGCCTTGCGCCGGATGTACTCGCCTTCGTACTTGACGCCCTTGCCCTTGTAGGGCTCGGGCGGACGGAAGCCCCTGATCTCGGCGGCCGACTGCCCGACCAGCCACTTGTCGGCGCCCGAGAGCACCACGCGTGTCGGATTCTCCACCTTGATGGTGAGGCCCGCCGGCGGCTCGAATCGGATCGGATGCGAGTAGCCGAGCTGGAGCACCAGCGTCTTCCCCTCGAGCGCGGCACGATAGCCGGTGCCGACGATCTCGAGCGTCTTGCTGAACCCTCCGGAAACACCCTCCACCATATTGGCGACGTGCGCCCGCATGGTGCCGAACGCCGGGTTGCGCGTCTTGCGCTCCGCGTCCACCCGCACCTCGTTGCCTTCGACCACCACGGTCGTGCCGACCATCACCGGCGCGCTCAACTCGCCCTTGGGGCCCTTGACGCGCACCCGGTTGTCGGAGATCGCCACCGTGACCCCCCCGGGGATCACGACCGGCCGCTTGCCCATGCGTGACATGTCGGCCCCCTACCAGACCTGGCAGACGAGCTCGCCGCCGAGCCCGGCTTCGCGGGCTTCGCGGTCGGTCATCAAGCCGCGAGACGTCGAGACGATCGATGTGCCGAGACCACCCATGACGCGCGGGATGCCGTCCTTGCGGACGTACACCCGGCGACCGGGCATGCTGATCCGGCGGATACCGGTGATGACGCTCAGATCATCGCCGGCGTACTTGAGGTAGACCCGAAGGACGCCCTGCTTGCTGTCCTCGATCACCTTGAAATTGTTGATGAAGCGCTCGCGCAACAGCACCTTGGCGAGCTCGGTCTTCATCTGCGATGCGTTCACGTCCACCTTGCGGTGCTTGGCGCGTACCGCGTTGCGCACGCAGGTCAGGAAATCCGCCACCGGGTCACTGACTGCCATTCATGCCCCCTTGAGACCAGCGTCCACGCACGTGGCGTGCAGCCTGATCTCGTGTCGCCCTTCGTTCGGAAGGGCCCGTCTCACCAGCTCGACTTGACGACGCCCGGGATCTGCCCGGAGAGCGCCAGCTCACGGAAGCAGATGCGGCACAGGCCGAAGTCCCTCAGGAAGGCACGCGGCCGCCCGCAGCGATGACAGCGGGTGTACGCGCGCACCTTGAACTTCGGCGTCCGCTTCCACTTCTCGATGATCGACTTCTTGGCCATCTGTTCTCCCGATGACTGCTGCCAGCCCGCCTACTCTTGCCGGCCCGCTACTTTTGCCGGAACGGCATGCTCATGAGGCGGAGGAGCTCACGCCCCTCCTCGTCGGTCTTCGCGCTCGTGACGATGGTCACGTCCATGCCCCGGATCTTCCCGACCTTGTCGAGGTTGATCTCGGGGAAGATAATCTGTTCGGTCAGCCCGATCGTGTAGTTGCCCCGCCCGTCGAACGACCGCGGGTTGACGCCGCGGAAGTCACGGATGCGCGGGACCGCCACGTTGATGAGCCGGTCGTAGAACTCCCACATGCGGGCGCCGCGCAGCGTCACCATGCAGCCGATCGCGAGCCCCTCGCGCAGCTTGAAGTTGGCGATCGACTTCTTGGCGCGGCGGATCGCCGGCTTCTGGCCGGTGATCTGGCCCAGCTCGTTGGCCGCCGCGTCCAGGAGCTTCGCGTCCTGGATCGCGTCGCCGACGCCCATGTTGAGGACGATCTTCTTGAGTCGTGGCGCCTGCATCATGCTCGCGTAGTCGAACTTCTTCATGAGCGCCGGGCGCACCTTTTCGAGATAGTGCTCCGCCAGTCGGGGCTTGGTGACCGGCGCGTGGGGCCGGCCTCCCGGCTTCACCGCGCCTTCGGCGCCCTCGGCGGCCGGCTTGGCCTTCGCCGGCTTCGCCTGCGCGGCCGGTGTCTTGGCGGGCTTCGCCGGTGCTCCGGCTTTCGCCGGCTTCTCGGCCTTCGCCGACTTTGCGCCCTTCTTCTTGTCGTCAGCCATGGATTCTCGTCTCCAGGGTCTTCACCGCCGCAGCCCCCACGACCCTGGTGCCTCGGGGCTACGGTCTCAACGTCGCGTCGTCCGCGCCGCTATTCGCCCTTCGGGAGTGATTCCCCGCTCGTCACCGAGATCCGCTCCCGCTCGCCGTCCGCTCGCGCCTGGATGCGGATACGCGTCCCGCGCTTGGCCTTGGCGTCGTAGAGCATCACGTTCGAGATGTGGATCGGCGCTTCCTTCTCGATGATCCCGCTGTGCACACCCTGGCGCCGCGCCTTGGTGTGGCGCTTCACCATGTTCACCTTCTCCACCACCACCCGGTGCTTCTCCTCGTCCACCGAGAGCACGCGGCCGAGGCGGGGGTTGTCGAGCGTCCCCTTGTCGTCGCCCGCGATCACCACCACGGTGTCACCCTTGCGGATCTTGATCCCCATCAGATCACCTCCGGCGCGAGCGAGATGATCTTCATGAAGGCCCGCTCGCGCAGCTCGCGCGCCACCGGCCCGAAGATGCGCGTCCCGCGCGGCTCCTTGTCGTCGTTGATGAGCACCACCGCATTCTCGTCGAATCGGATGTAGGAGCCGTCCTTGCGGCGACCTTCCTTGACGGCGCGCACGACCACCGCCTTGGCGACATCGCCCTTCTTGACGCCGGCCCCCGGAATCGCGTCCTTGATGGCGACCACGACGATGTCGCCGAGGTGTCCGTACCGCCGGTGGTGACCGCCGAGGACCTTGATGCACTGGGCGCGCTTGGCGCCCGAGTTGTCCGCGACCGTCACCATGGTTCGAAGCTGGATCATCGTCGGCTCCCCGGGCGGCTACTTCGCCCGCTCCACGAATTCCACGAAACGCCAGCACTTGTCCTTCGAGATCGGTCGCGTCTCCATGAAGCGGACGGTGTCGCCGATCTTGCATTCGTTCTTCTCGTCGTGGACCTTGAACTTCGACCGACGACGCACGTAGCGTCCGTACTGGGTGTGCTTCACCAGGCGCTCGATGGACACGACCACGGTCTTGTCCATGCGGTCGCTGACCACCTTGCCGACCCGGGTCTTCCGGCGATTGCGTTCCGTCGTCATGCCTTCACGCCTTCCTTCCCGCGCAGCACCGTGAGCAGGCGCGCCAGCTCGCGACGTCCCTCGCGGATCTTCAGCGGATTGTCGAGCTGCCGCATCGAATTGCGGAAGCGCAGGTTGAAGAGCTCCTCACGCAGATCGGTCACCCGCTGGTTCAGCTCCTCGTTCGTCATCTCCGTCATGGCCTGGGCCTTCACGTGAGGCACGGTCACTGCCCTCCCAGCTCGTGCCGCTCGACGAATCGCGTGCGGATCGGCAGCTTGGACGCCCCGAGCGTCATGGCATCCTGAGCGATCTTCTTCGAGATGCCCTCGAGCTCGAACATCACCCGTCCGGGCTTGACCACGGCGACCCAGCCCTCGGGCGCGCCCTTGCCCTTGCCCATGCGGGTCTCGGCAGGCTTCTTGGTGATCGGCTTGTCGGGGAACACCCGGATCCACATCTTGCCGCCACGTTTGATCGAGCGGGTGATCGCGACGCGCGCGGCCTCGATCTGGCGGCTGGTCACCCACGCCGGCTCGAGCGCCATGAGCCCGAATTCCCCGAACGCGACGGAACACCCGCGGTAGGCCTTTCCGCGCATCCGTCCGCGCATCTGCTTGCGATACTTGACCCGCTTCGGCATCAACATGACGCGTCTCCCTACCTGGCCGCGGCCTGGACCGTAGTGGCGGCCGGCTTGTCCAGGACCTCGCCGTGGAACATCCATACCTTCACGCCGCAGGTGCCGTACGGCGTGAACGCCGTCGCCCGGGCGAAATCGATGTCCGCGCGAAGCGTGTGCAGCGGCACGCGTCCTTCGCGGTAGGTCTCGTAGCGCGCCATCTCGGAGCCGCCCAGCCGTCCGGAGCAGGCGACGCGGATGCCCTGGGCGCCGGCGCGCATGGACGACGCGATCGCCTTCTTCATGGCGCGGCGGAACGAGACGCGCTGCTCGAGCTGCTTGGCGATGTGCTCGGCCACCAGCTGTGCGTCGAGGTCGGCCCGCTTGATCTCCTCGATGTTGAGCTGAACGATCTTCTTGGTGAGCGACTTCATCTCTTCGGAGAGCTTGTCCACCTGCTCGCCCTTGCGTCCGATGACGAGTCCCGGTCGCGCCGTCTTGATGCCGATCGTGATCCGGTCGCCCTTGCGCTCGATCGTGATCTTCGAGATGCCGGCCTGGAAGAGCCGCTTCTTGAGGTACCGCTTGATGAGCAGATCCTCCTTGAGCAACTCGGGGTAGTTGCGCTTGGCGAACCACCGCGAGTCCCAGGTCTTGATGATCCCGAGACGCAAGCCGATCGGGTGTGTCTTCTGTCCCATGCGCTACTCCCTCGTCGCCACGGTCAAGGAGACGTGGCTCATGCGCTTCAACAGCGGCGTGGCGCGGCCCTGGGCCCGAGGCAGCCAGCGCTTGAGCGTCGGCCCAGCACCCACCACCGCTTCCTTCACGTAGAGGTCCTCGATGCGCACCTTGCCCTCGTGAAGGGCGTTGGCGACCGCGGACTTGAGCACCTTCTGGACGATGCGCGCCCCGTTCTTGGGCGTGAACTGAAGCGTGTTCTGCGCCTGCTCCACGGCCTGCCCGCGGATCAGGGCGAGCACCTGGTTGCACTTGCGCGGCGTGATGCGCACGTAGCGCTGGATCGCGGAGGCTTGCATGTCAGGCCGGCTTCCCTGGGGCCGCGGTCTTCTCGGCCACATGCTGGCCGTGGCCGCGGAACACCCGTGTGGGCACGAACTCTCCGAGCTTGTGCCCGACCATGTTCTCGGTGATGTAGATGGGCAGGAACTTGTTGCCGTTGTGCACGGCCAGCGTATGG